>JAPSLQ010000219.1 GCA_031180595.1 Isoptericola sp.
CGGGCGGCGGCGGCGTGCGCGACGTCGTCGGGCAGCCACGGCGGGAAGATCGGGCGGTACGCCGCCGCGGGCACGGTCCAGGCCGGCCGGAGCGCACCCGGCAGCTCTCGGACGAGCCGGCGGGACGGGAGCCGCCCGGCGACGAGCGCCCGCCGCAGGTGGTAGAGCGAGGTGCCGCGGCGACGGGACAGCAGGTCGTCGCCTCCCTCGCCGGTCACGACGCGCCGGCCGCGCAGGTGCGACAGGCGCACCGTCGCCCACTGGAGCGACGCCGGGAAGACGAGCCCGCGCTGCTGCAGCCCGGCCGTCGCAGCGTCGCCGAGCAGGCGTTGCTCGTCGGTGACCAGCAGCACCTCGTGCTCCTCGACGCCCAGGTGGTCGAGCACGCGGTCCTGCCACCCGGACTCGTCGCTCTCGACGTCCCCGGGGAACCGGACGGTGAAGGGGACGGGGAGGGGAAGACCCTCGCGCCGGGCGACGTGCACGGCCAGGGCGAGCAGCGCCGACGAGTCGCGCCCGCCGGAGAAGAGGACGGCCGTGGGCCCGGCGTCGAGCGACTCGAGCAGCACCCGCTCGAGCGTGCGCCGGGTCAGCCCGGCGCGGGGACCGTCGAGCGGCGTCGCGGGGGGCGGGGGTGTCCGCCCGAAGATCCAGCCCACCGCGAGCTCGAGGCCGTCCGGCCGGTGGTAGCCGGACAGGTCGACGGTCGGCGCCTCGACGAGGCGCCGACCGTCATGTGCCGTCTCGTGCATGTCGTGCTCAGGAGACGAAGCAGCCGGCGGGAGCGTTCTCCTTGTCCTGGCCGCTGAGGTCGGCCAGGCCGACCTCCTGGTTCGGCTGGTCGTTGTCCGCACCCCAGCCGTACTTGCACGCCTGGATCGGCAGGAGCGTCATTCCACGCACGGAGCCGACCACAGCGATGGTGGGTCGCTGGTACATGCGACCCCTCCTCTCATCGGTGCCGCCGGCGCTGCCGGCGTCCTCGCTCCCACAGTCGTGGGCGCTCCTTCACAGTAGGCCGGTGCAAGGCCGGTCACGGGCGGGCCGGAGGACATTCACCCGAGCGGCGGCGGGCTTTCACCCGGCCGGTCCGGGGACAGGGCCGACCCGGCGGGGAACACTGGCGGGAGACGGGAGGAGCCACCCGTGACAGACGACACCGGGACGTTCGTCGATCCCCTCGACCTCGCGGTCCAGGCGCGCAGGCAGCGCCGCTCCCTGCGCCGCCTCGGACGGCTGATCGGACGCAGCACCCGGCTCGTGTGGGCGTCCGGGCGGGGGCTGTTCGTGGCGCTCGGCGTCATCCAGGTCGCGACCGCCGCGATCCTCGCCGGCCAGGTCCTCGCGGTCGAGGCGTTCCTCTCGGCGGTGCTGGTGCTCGGCGGCGGCGACTCGATCAGGCCGCTCGTGGGTCCGGTCGCCCTCCTGGCGTCGCTGCTGGCGGCGGCCGCGCTCCTGGGCAGCGTCCAGGGGTACCTGAAGCGCTACCTCGGCGACGCGGTGGCACGGCGCACCCAGCTCGAGATCCTCGACGTGGCCACCCGCGTGAGCCTGCGGGAGTTCGAGCACCCACGGTTCTACGACGCCGTGCAGCGGGTGCAGGTGAGCGCGTCCACCCGGCCCATGCAGGTCACCCAGGCCCTCCTGGCGATCGTCGGGTCCGCCGCCGTGACGGTCGGCGTCGGCGCGACGCTCGCGGCGATCGACCCGCTGCTCCTCGGGCTCCTCGTGCTGGGCGGGCTCCCGCTGCTCGTCACGAACCGGCAGGAGAGCCGGCTGGAGTTCGCGTTCACGGTCGCGCAGACGTACCCGATGCGCGAGCGCGGCTACCTCACCTACCTGCTGACCGGACGGCCCGAGTCCAAGGAGGTCCGTGCCTTCGGTCTCGGCGACCCGCTGCTGCGCCGGCTCGACACCCTCTGGGGACGCTACCGGCACGACCTCGCGCGGCACCTGCGGCGTCGCGGAGGGCTCAGCCTGGTCGGCAACGCGCTCTCGGCGCTCGTGCTCGGGGCCACCTTCCTCGTCGTCGTGCTCCTGATCGCGCGCGGACGCATGGGCGTGGCCGAGGCCGGCGCCGCCGTCGTCGCGATCCGCATGCTGCAGGGTCAGGTGCAGGGCCTGCTGGCCGGGGTGCAGGCGATCTTCGAGGCCGGTCTCTTCCTCGACGACGTCGACGCGTTCCTGGCGATGGGTCCCACGGCCGACGACGCGGAGTCCGGGACCCCCGCCCCGGCGACGTTCGACCGGATCGAGGCCCGGGGCGTGCGCTTCACGTACCCCGGCTCGGACGTCGAGGCGCTGCGCGGCGTCGACGTCGAGATCCGCAAGGGCGAGGTCGTCGCGCTCGTGGGCGAGAACGGCTCCGGCAAGACGACGCTCGCCAAGGTGCTGGCGGGTCTCTACGACCCCACCGGCGGAGAGGTCCGGTGGGACGGCACGCCCACGACGGCGCTCGACCGGTCGAGCCTGCGCTCGCGCGTCGCGGTGATCTTCCAGGACTTCGTCCGCTACGCCTTCCCCGCGAACGAGAACGTCGCCGTGAGCGACATCGGCACGGCGATCGACGAGCGCCGGGTCCGCAGGGCGGCGGCCGACGCCGGCGCCGACGCGTTCCTCACCGCCCTCCCCGAGGGTTACGACACGATGCTCTCCCGGCTGTTCAGGGGCGGCCGGGACCTGTCGGGCGGGCAGTGGCAGCGCGTCGCGATCGCCCGGGCGTTCTACCGGGACAGCCCGCTCGTGATCCTCGACGAGCCGACGGCCGCGCTGGACCCGCGCGCGGAGCACGACCTGTACGCCTCCCTGCGGCGCGTGCTCGACGACCGCAGCGCGGTGTTCATCTCGCACCGCTTCTCGTCGGTGCGCTCCGCCGACCGGATCTACGTGCTCGACGACGGCCAGGTCGTCGAGCACGGCACGCACGACGAGCTCATGGCGGCCGGCGGGCTGTACGCCGAGCTCTTCACCCTGCAGGCCGAGGCCTACCTCTCCCCCGTCCGCACGGACGGGGCCTGACGCCGCGGGCCCGCGCGTGCCGGACGGACGCGCCGGCGGCGAGCCCGAGGGGACTGCCCGCCGGCGGGCCGTGCTGGTGCCCCTCGTGACGGCGGCCGCGTTCTGCCTCGTCTACGGGCTGTGCGCGCGCACCGCGGCGGGTCAGCGCTGGGACGCGGGAACGTTCCGGGACGTCGTCGTGCTGCACGACGCCGCGGGGCCCCTCTTCCGTGTCGTGCGGAGCTCACCGCCGCTCCTCCTGGCGGCCGCGGCGGTGCCGGCGGGCCTCGCCGTGGCGGCCCGCGCGTGGCGCCGCCTGGCCGCGGCGGCGATCGTGCTGGCTGTCTCGGCCGCGGGGGCGCGGGTGCTGCAGGACCACCTGGCCCGGCCGTACCTCGGTGACCACGGGTACCCCCAGAACACCTTCCCGAGCGGGCACGTGGCCCTGGCCGCGGCCCTGTGCGTCGGCTTCGTGCTCCTGTGGCCCGGCGGGGCGGGACGGGCCGTGGTGGCCGCCTGGGGCGGCGTCGCGGTCCTCTCCGCCCTGGCCAACGTCGTCACGTTCGCGCACCGGCCCAGCGATGTCGTGGGATCGCTCCTGCTCGTCGCCACGGTGACCGCGGTGACCGTTCAGGCGCTGCGTCCGGACATCACCCCGGCGGTCGCGGTTCCGCGCCGGCCTCGCGGGGCGCCGGACGAGCCGCGATAGAGCTCCTCGTACCGGTCGACGACGCGCTCGAGCGAGAAGTCCCGAGCCCGCCCCAGCCCGGCCTCCGCGAGCGCCGCGCGCCGCTCCGCGTCGTCGAGCAGTCCGGCGAGGGTCCGCCCCACCTCCCCCAGCGCGGTCAGCGCGCCCGCGCGGCCCTCGTCGGTCACGTACCGGGCGCCGACGTTCGGGGTGGCGACGACGGGCAGCCCGCTCGCCATGGCCTCCACGTACGGGATCCCGAAGCCCTCGTAGTCCGACGGCAGGCAGAACGCCCAGGCCCGGCGGTACGCGTCGGCGAGCGCCGCGTCGTCCAGGGCGCCGAGCGACCGGACGCCCGGCCCGGGGTCGGCGGGCACGTCGCGCGCGACCATCCACAGCTCGGCACCGGGGTGCCGCGGCAGCACGTCCCGCCCGAACTGCCGGGCGAGCTCGGCCCCGTTCTTGCGCCCGCCCCACGTGCCGACGAACAGCACCACCGGGTGGTCGGCACGCCGGTCCGGGTCCGGGTGGAACCGGCCCGTGTCGACGCCGTTGGGCACGA
>JAPSLQ010000220.1 GCA_031180595.1 Isoptericola sp.
CGACGTCGTGCAGTGACACGGGGTGGCTGAACGTGCGGGGGGCGGCCGGTCCCCCCACGGTGGAAGCGTGACTCGATTCGGCTACACCCTCATGACGGAGCAGTCCGGCCCGAAGCAGCTCGTCGGGTACGCGGTGGCTGCGGAGCGTGCCGGCTTCGACTTCGAGGTCTCGAGCGACCACTACTTCCCCTGGCTCGACGCGCAGGGCCACGCGCCGTACGCGTGGAGCGTGCTGGGCGCGGTGGCGCACGCGACCGAGCGGGTGGGCCTCATGACCTACGTGACGTGCCCGACGGTCCGCTACCACCCGGCGGTCGTGGCCCAGAAGGCCGCGACGCTGGGCGTGCTGTCCGACGGGCGGTTCCTGCTGGGCCTCGGTGCGGGCGAGAACCTCAACGAGCACGTCGTCGGTGAGCGCTGGCCCGCCGTCGACGAGCGCCACGAGATGCTCTACGAGGCCGTGGAGATCATCACCGAGCTGTTCGCCGGCGAGCTGCTGAGCTATCGGGGCGACCACTTCCAGGTCGACTCCGCGCGCCTGTGGGACCTGCCGGACACTCCCGTCGAGGTGGGTGTCGCCGTCTCCGGCCGGCACTCGGTCGAGCGCTTCGCGCCCCTCGCGGACCACCTCGTCGCGACGGAGCCGAAGCCCGGGCTGGTCGATCGCTGGGACTCGCTGCGCAGGGAGGCGTCGCTGCCCCCGTCGCGCAAGATCGGCCAGCTGCCCATCTGCTGGGACACCGACGTCGACGCGGCGGTGGCGCGTGCGCACGAGCAGTTCCGCTGGTTCGGCCTGGGCTGGCCCGTCAACGCGAACCTGCCGACGACGGAGGCGTTCGACCGGGCCACCTCGTTCGTGCGGCCCGACGACGTCGCGCAGTCGATCCCGTGCGGGCCGGACCTCGACGCGATCGTCGAGGCGGCGTCGGCCTTCTGGGAGGCGGGGTTCACCGACCTGGCGCTGGTGCAGATCGGCGACGAGAAGCAGCAGGAGTTCCTCGACGCCGCCGCCGGACCGTTGCTGGACAAGCTCCGCCTGGCGGCGGACCCCACAGAATGACCGCATGAGCAGACCTCGCCTGCCGCGCAGCGTGTACGGCACCGGCACCGAACCCGACGTCCGCTTCTCGCTCGCCAACGAGCGCACCTTCCTGGCGTGGATCCGCACGGCCCTCGCGTTCCTCGCCGGGGCGGTCGCGCTCGAGGCGCTCGCGACCCCGCTCGACCCGACCCTGCGGCTGGTCGCGTCGCTCCTCCTCGTCACGACCGGCCTCGTCCTGGTGGCACAGGCGTGGTTCGGCTGGATGCGCACCGAGCGCGCCCTGCGCAACCACGAACCGCTCCCCTCGCCCCTGTCGGCGCTCCCGGCGGCCGTCGGCGTCTTCGTCGTCGCGCTCCTCGTCGGAGCGGGACTCCTGGTGGGCCCGTGACGGGGCCGTGGGACGCGGGCCTGCAGCCCGAGCGCACCGAGCTCGCGTGGCGGCGGACCGTGCTCGCCGTCACGGGCGGCACCGTCCTGGCCGGGCGCTACCTCGGCGCGGGCGACCCCGTCCTCGGGCTCGCGCTGCCCGTGCTCGCGCTGCTCGGCGGGCTCGCGCTGCTGCACGCCGGGACCGTGCGGTTCCGCCGGCTGGGCGCGAACCTGCGCGCGGCCGGCTCGGCGCCGGCGGGCCCCGTCATGCCGGGCGCCGCGATGCTCGGGGCGCTCACGGCCATGTGCCTCGCCATCGGCGTGGCCTCGGCCGTCTTCGTCGTCGCCGCGGCCGTGCCCGACGCCCCGTGACGGATCGCGCGCGGCCCACGGGACGTGCCCGACGGCGCGCAGGGGGCGGCGTGGAAGACATCACCCCACGTCACCGGCCTCAGCGATTGCGCGGCACCCGGTGCCGCGAAACGATGCACGCGTGATTCCTGCGCCCCCGGCCGCCCTTCGTCGCGCGGCCGCACCTGCCGCTGCCGTCCTGCTCGCCGGGCTGTGGACGGCGCTGGCGATCGTCGGCGCCGCGCCGGCCCACGCCGTCCCGCCGCTGAGCGACGTCGAGGGTGACGTCACCGACCAGGTGGGCGTCCTCGAGGGCCGCGCGGACGAGGTGCAGGAGGCGCTCGACCGTCTCGCCGCGGAGACGCAGTACCAGCTCTTCGTGGTCTACGTGGAGTCGTTCGACGGGGTCGACGGCGTCGAGTGGGCGAACGCCACCGCGAACAACGCCGACCTCGGCCGGGACGACCTGCTGCTCGCGGTCGCCACGGAGGACCGGGTGTACGGGCTGAGCGTGGACCACGGCATCGGGCTCACGGACGCCGAGCTCGACCGCGTGCAGGACGCCGCGGTGGACGCGCTGCGCGCGGACGACTGGGCCGGCGCGGCGGTCGCGGCGGCGGACGCCACGGTCGACGTCGCGGGCGGCTCGGGCGGGCTGGGCGGGGTCGGCGGCGACGGCGTCCCGACGGGCGCGCTCCTCGGGGTCGGCGCCGTCGCCCTGGCCGGCATCGGCGGTTACGCCTGGTACTACAGCCGTAGGCGGACCGCGCGAGCGGGCACCGCCGTCGGGAGCGGCCGCCACGCCGGGCCTGGCGCGCCCGGCCAGGACCCGCTCGAGTCGCTCTCCACGGCCGACCTCGACCGGCGCGCGGGCAGCGCCCTGGTGAGCATCGACGACGCGATCAAGACCTCGGAGCAGGAGCTCGGCTTCGCGCAGGCCGAGTTCGGGCTCGAGGCGACGCAGGAGTTCCAGGCCGCGCTCGAGCAGGCCAAGCAGGACGTCGCACGTGCGTTCCGCATCCGCCAGGAGCTCGACGACGAGCTCCCGGAGACCGAGCCGCAGCGGCGGCAGATGCTGGTCGAGCTGCTGCGGCTCTGCGACGGCGCGGCGGACGCGCTCGACGCGCAGACCACCGCGTTCGACAACCTCCGCCGGCTGCAGGCGCGCGCACCGCAGGTCCTCGACGAGACCGAGCAGCGCGCCGCCGAGATCGCCGACCGTATCGAGGTCGCGCGGCAGACCCTCGCCGGGCTGCGCGCGACCTACCCGGCGTCGGCGCTCGAGTCCGTCGCCACCAACCCCGAGCAGGCGGTCGCGCTCGTGGAGAACGCGCGCGCGGCCGTCACCGAGGGCCGCGCGGCGATCCAGCGGCGCAAGAAGCCGCTCGCCGTCGCGCACGCGCGCGCCGCGCAGAACGCGCTCGGGCAGGCGGTCACGCTGCTCGACGCGGTGGCGAGCGCGGGCACGGACCTCGCCGAGGCCGGACCGCGGCTCGACAAGGGCATCGCCTCGGTCACGCAGGACATCTCCGACGCCGGCCGCCTGGCACCGGACGACCCCGCGGTGTCGGCCGCGCGGGCCGAGGCGGAGGCCGCCGTCGCGAGGGCACGGCACGCGCGCGACGGCGGTGACCCGATCGCCGCGCTCGCCCGCCTCACCGCCGCGGAGGCCGCGCTCGACAACGCGCTCGCGCCCGCACGCCAGAAGGCCGAGACCGACGCGCGCGCGGCGGCGCTGCTGCGGGAGACGCTCGCGCGCGTCGACGCCCAGGTCCGCGCGACGAACGACTACGTCGCGACCCGCCGCGGCGCCGTCGGACCGCAGGCACGCACCCGGCTCGCCGAGGCTGCGCGGCTGGCGGACGAGGCACGGGCCCTGCAGACCCAGGACCCGACGGCGGCGCTCGAGCGCGCGCAGCAGGCCGAGCGGTACGCGACCCAGGCCTCCCACCTGGCCCAGCAGGACACGTCCGGCTGGGGCATGCAGCAGCAGGGCGGGCCGGGCGGCAACGTCGGCGGCATGGTGCTCGGCGGCATCCTGCTCGACTCGATCCTGCGCGGCGGTGGCGGCTACGGCGGCACGGGCGGGTTCGGCGGCGGCGGGTTCGGCGGCTCCCGCGGCGGGTCGCGCCGGTCGGGGGGCGGGCTCGGCGGAGGCTTCGGGGGCGGCGGCTTCGGCGGTGGCCGCCGGGGCGGCGGCTTCTCCGGGGGGCGCGGGGGCGGACGCTCGCGCGGCGGCCGCTTCTAGGGACGCGGCGGCCGCTTCTAGGGATCAGGAACCATCTGGCGGGCGCGCTCGTCGGACCATCGACAGACCATCACGACGGACACCGCGGTCACCACGGACTCGACCGCAGAGGCGACGGAAGGCGAACCATGACCCAGAAGCAGAGCATCCTCGGCCGCATGAGCCAGCTCGCGAGGGCGAACATCAACGCGCTCATCGACCGGGCCGAGGACCCGCAGAAGATGCTC
>JAPSLQ010000221.1 GCA_031180595.1 Isoptericola sp.
GCCGCCGGGCGTCTGGTCGCCAGGGCGGGGCTCGCCCTGCCCGACCCCGAGGAGCCCCTGCCTCCCGTCGCCGTGGCCGACGCCGAGCTCGACGACCTGGCCGGCCGCGGCAGGCTCGTCGCCGTCGACGCGACCGGGGTGCTCGCACGCGTCGTGGCGGCCCTGCACGCCCACGCCACCCAGGTGCAGCACGCGAGCACCGCCACGCCGGCGGAGGACGCCGACGTCGTGGGCTGGTACGCGCTGAGCAACGGCGTCCTGGCGCCGCTCCTCGCGACCGAGACGTACGCCGTCCGCGACGCGCCCGCCCCGGTAGGCTCTGCGCGATGACCCCGCACGGACCCCCCGCCCACGTCTCGCCCGCACGGGGCCGCGTCGTCCTCGGGCGCGTGCTGCTCGCCGTCGCGCTCGGTGCCGTGGCCGGCGTGCTCGGGACGGTCTCGCACCGCACGGCGTGGCACGACGTCCCCACCGGGCTGATGGTCGCCATGGCGCTCACGGCGTCGACCGCCGTCGTCTGCCGGGCCTGGGCGGGGACCGCGGCGCTCCTCGCGTGCGGCGGCGGCTGGCTCCTCGCCGTCCAGGTCCTCGCGGTGAGCGGGCCCGGGGGCGACGTGCTCGTGCCCGCGCAGCCGGTCGGCCTGTGGTGGACGTACGGCGGCCTCGTCCTCTTCGTGGTGGCGGCCTTCCTGCCGCGCTCCTGGTTCGCCGACCGACCCGTGCGTCGTCGGTTCCCGTGACGGTTCTGGGGACACTATCCCAATTGCGGCTTTTCACCCGCTCCTGACGCCGCCCCGTACCTGCGCCCCGGGTAGCATCGGAGGGGTGCGGCCGCCGTCGCACGGCTGACCCCTGCGGTCGACCTTCCGCCGTCCTACCCGCACGGAGAGTGTCGATGGGCCATCCGACCGAGCGTGGCACCACGCCCGATCAGACCACCCCCGAGCCGGCGTCGTCCACCCCCGAGCCACCCGCCGACGCTCCCTACGAGCCGCCCGTGCGCGCGTACGAGGAGCGCAGCCTCGGCACGGTCCGTGCCCCGCGCCAAGGGCCGCCCACGGGTGAACCCACGCAGGCCCTTCCCGTCGTCACCGCGCCCGGTGCTGCAGGCTCGCAGGCTGTGCCGGGCTCGCAGGCTGCGCCGGGAGCGCCGGGAGCGCCGACGCCGCCGTCGTCCGGGTCGCCGATCCAGGGGCTGCAGGGCGACGGTGCGCCGAGCCGCCTGCCCAAGGTCGCGGCCTGGACCGGTCTGGGTCTGGTCATCGCCGCCGGGTCGTACGTCGGAGCCCAGTGGCTCGTGTCGGACAAGGTCCCGCAGGACACCACGGTCGTCGGCGTCGAGATCGGCGGCATGACGGCGTCGGCCGCCGTCGCTGCGCTCGAGCAGGGCGTCGGACCGCGCGCCGCGGAGCCGATCACGGTCACGGCCGGGGACGCGTCGAGCACCGTCGACCCCGCGGACGCCGGGCTGGCGTTCGACGCCGAGGCCACGGTCGCGGGGCTCACCGGCTTCTCGCTGAGCCCGGCGCGGCTGTGGGACCACCTGGTGGGTGCGGAGGAGGTGCCGCCCGTCGTCGACGTCACCTCCAGCACGCTCGACGCCACGCTCGCCGGGGTGGCCGAGTCGCTGCGCAAGGAGCCGGTGGACGGCACGGTGACGTTCGCCGACGGCGAGGCGGTGGCGACCCCCGCCGAGGACGGCACCGAGGTGGTCGTCGAGGAGGCGGCGGACGTCCTGGTGTCCGGGTGGCTCGTCGAGGACGGGCCGTTCGCGCTGCCGACGCGCGCCGTCGAGCCGCAGATCGACCAGGCGACGACCGACGCCGCGCTCGCTGAGGCGGAGAAGATCGTCTCCGCGCCCGTGCGCGTGACGGTCGGCGGCCAGAGCCCGGAGCTCCCCGAGGGCGTCCTCGCGCAGGCGACGACGTTCGTCCAGGCCGACGGGGCGCTCGAGCCGCAGTTCGACGGCGAGACCCTCACGTCCGCCATCGTGGACCGCACGAACGACCTGCTCACCGAGCCCAACGACGCACACTTCGAGTTCTCGGGCGGCAAGCCCGTCATCGTGGGCGGCGAGCCGGGCACGACGCTCGAGCCGGAGGCCGTCGCGGAGGCGGTCGGCCAGGCCGCGCTCGGCGACGAGCGCGCGACCGAGCTCGAGATGGTCCAGAAGGACCCGGAGACGTCGCGCCAGGCGCTCGAGGAGCTCGGGATCAAGGAGGTCGTCGCCTCCTTCTCGACCCCGCTGACGAGCGAGCCGGTCCGGACCAAGAACCTCGTGCGCGGGGCGCAGCTCGTGACGGGCACGCTGGTGGAGCCGGGTCAGACGTTCTCGCTCCTCGACACGCTGTCGCCGATCACCGTCGAGAACGGCTACTTCGCGGCCGGCATCGTGAACAACGGCGTGCACACGGAGGGCGTCGGCGGTGGCCTGTCCCAGATGGCCACCACCACGTACAACGCGGGGTACTTCGCGGGGTACGACGACGTCGAGCACCGGCCGCACAGCTACTGGTTCACGCGTTACCCGCCGGGCCGGGAGGCGACGATCTACGTCGGGTCCCTCGACGTGAAGTTTAAGAACGACACCCCGTACGGGGCGCTCATGCAGTCGTGGGTCTCGGGCGGTGAGCTCCACGTGGCGATCTGGTCGACCAAGCACTACGAGGTCCGGACCTCCGACAGCGGCAAGCGGAACGTGGTGCCGACCACCACCGTGCACCGCAGCGGGCCCGACTGCGAGAACTACCCGGCCGGCAACGACGGCTTCTCGATCACGAACTACCGCAAGGTGTACCTGGACGGCGACCTGGTCAAGGACGAGTCGTACCAGTGGACGTACAAGCCGGACAACGGCATCGTCTGCGGGGCCCCGTCGGACGGCGGGCAGGGCTGATGCTCGGACGGACCGAGGGCGAGTCGCCGGCGCACGCCGCGCTCGCCGCTCGCACCGCGCGCTGGTCCGGCGTCGGCGAGGGCTCCGTCGTCGCGTCCGTGGTGAGCGACGAGTCGCGCGAGCTGCTCGACCTCGGCACGACGGCGGAGACGCTCGCGACCGTGGCGAGCATCGACGACCTCGCCGCCGTCGTGCACCTCGGCCACCCCGAGCAGCCGTCGCCGGCGCTCGAGGAGGCGCTGCTCGCCGGCGCGTCCTCCCTCATCGTGACGTCGGCCGTCGCGGTGCCCGCGCAGTGGGTGTGGGTCGCCCCGCGGGACGCGACCGGCGGGCAGGTCGTCATCGACGAGGCCGGGATGCGGGACTGCCGCGAGCTCCTGCGCACGATGGGCGTGAGCCCGCGGCTCGTCCCCACGCGCACGTCGCTCGACGAGCGTGCCGCGATCGCGGGGCCGACCGGCTCGCTCGTCGTCGAGCGCACCCGGGTGCCGGCGGGCTGGGTCGAGCAGCCCGGGAGCGAGCGCCTGGGCGAGCACCGGCCGCTCTGGTACGGGCTCCTCGAGGCGCGTGACGCGTGGCCACGGTTCTCCGGGCCCGCGCAGGTCTGGCTCGCGTTCGGGCCGTACGACGAGTACCGCGGCTCGCTGCAGCGGACGCTCGCCGTCCTCTCGGACGCGGGCATCGACCTGCAGCACCTGCGCAGCAACCCCTCGAGCCTCGGGCCGCACGTCTTCTTCACCTCGTTCCGCTGCCCGGACGTCGGCGTCCTCGACGCGCTCGTGGCCGAGCTCGACGCGCGCGGTGTCGCGCACCGCACGCTCGCCGTCCTGCCGGGCCAGGAGTTCGTGCCCGGGCCGGACCCGCTGGTCCCGCGGTGGGCCCGGTCGTGAGCCAGGCCGGCCCGACGGACGAGCCACGGGAGGACGTGGCCTTCCTCGGCCCGGAGGGCACGTTCACGCACCAGGCGGTCCGGACGTGGGCTGCGCGCGAGGAGCGCGCCACGAGCGCACGTCCGGTCACGTCGGTCGGCGAGGTGCACGACGCCGTCGCGTCGGGGAGCTCGCCGTGGGGCGTCGTGGCGATCGAGAGCTCCGTCGAGGGATACGTGGTCCCGTCGCTCGACGCGCTGGTGGGGAGCGCCGACGTCGTCGCCGTCGACGAGGTCGTGCTGGACGTGTCGTTCGACGCGTTCGTGCTGCCCGGCCACGCCGACCTCGTCGAGGCCGCGGCGCACCCGCACGGCCTCGCCCAGTGCACGCGCTTCGTGGCCGAGCGCGGCCTGGTGCCCGTCCCGGCGGCGTCGAACGCCGCGGCGTGCCGCGACATCACGCCGC
>JAPSLQ010000222.1 GCA_031180595.1 Isoptericola sp.
ACCATGACGTCGAGCGTCCGGCCGTCGCGCGCGCAGCGCGCCGCCACGGCCTCGGCCAGCGGGAGGCTGTCGACCGTCTCGATGCACGACGCCGTCGCAAGCGTCGCGTTGATCTTGTTGCGCTGCAGGTGGCCGATCATGTGGACCTCGAGCCGTCCGGCGGAGACGAGGTCCGCGAGGTCGGGCGCCTTGGCGACGAGCTCCTGCACCCGGTTCTCGCCGACGAGCACCGGCCGGTCGTCCCCGGCCGCGGACGCGAGGTCCGACGCCGCGGCGACGGCCTCGAGCACGGTCGGGGCGTCCTGCGTCTTGGTGGCGAGCAGGAGCCGGACGTCCGCCGGGTCCCGGCCGGCGGCGGTGGCGGCGGCGTCGACCCGCTCGCGCACGGCGGCGAGCCGGGACGCGATCCCGGTGCTGGTGGGCATGGGCGCCAGTCTACGGAGGGCCCGCACCCGACCGCGGACGCGAGGACCAGGGTCGATCTCAGGGTCTCTCCGGGTTCACGACGGCGACCGCGATGTCACGATGGGGCGATGAAGGCGCTGCTGAACGTCATCTGGCTCGTGCTGTCCGGCTTCTGGCTCGCGGTCGGCTACGTCCTGGCCGGCATCCTGTGCTGCCTGCTGATCGTGACGATCCCGTGGGGGATCGCCGCGTTCCGGATCGCCGGCTACGCCCTGTGGCCGTTCGGCCGCACCGTCGTCGACAAGCCGCGCGCGGGCGCCTGGTCGGTGATCGGCAACGTGGTCTGGCTGGTCGTCGCGGGCTGGTGGCTCGCGCTCGGGCACGTGCTCACCGCGATCCCGCAGTTCCTGTCGATCATCGGGATCCCGCTCGGCATCGCGAACCTCAAGCTGATCCCCGTCTCGCTCCTGCCGCTCGGCAAGGAGATCGTCCCGAGCGACGCCCGCTTCCCGACGTTCCAGCGCGCGGCCTGAGCGCCTGGGCTCGCGCCCGCGCGGCGGGCCTCACACCCGTGCGATCGGCGCGAGGCGCGCACCGGTGAGCCGCACCAGGTCCGCGGGCGCGAGCCCGACGTCGAGCCCGCGACGACCGCCCGAGACGTACACGACGTCGAACGGCTCGGCCGAGACGTCCAGCACCGTCGCGTGCCGCGTCTTCTGACCGAGCGGCGAGATCCCCCCGACGACGTAGCCGGTCGCACGCTGCGCGACCGCCGGGTCGGCCATCGCCGCGCGCTTGCCGCCCACGGCACGCGCGAGCGCCTTGAGGTCGAGGGTCCCCGCGACCGGCACGATCCCCACGACGAGCGCGCCGTCGACGTCGGCCACGAGGGTCTTGAAGACCCGGGCCGGGTCGACGCCGATCGCCTGGGCCGCCTCGAGCCCGTAGCTCAGGTCGCTGCCGGGGTCGTGCTCGTACGCGTGCAGCGTGTGCGGCACGCCGGCCCGCTCGAGCGCGAGGACGGCCGGCGTCCCGTGCGACGCGTGCGCCTTCTTCTTCGCCACGCGGCCGATTGTGCCCGACGGCGGTCGCGCGCGTCCGTGGATCTCCCGCGGCCCTTGCCGCGGCCGTGGTCCGCCGGCGGGGTTCCCGCGCCGACGGGCACCGGTCCCGTACGGTGGACCCCGTGCTCGCCCTCCTCGTCCTCGCGATCCTGGTGGGCGGGGCGCTCCAGCGCGTCACCGGCATGGGCTTCGGCCTCGTGGCCGGACCGTTCATCGTGCTCCTCGTCGGACCGCTCGAGGGTGTGCTGTTCGTCAACCTCTCGGGCGCACTCGCGTCGATCCTGATCCTCGGACGTGTGGCCCGCGGCGTCGACTGGCGCCGGTACGCCTGGCTCGCGACGACGTCGGTCCTGGTGACGATCCCCGCCGCGCTCCTGCTGCGGGGCGCGAGCTCGGCCGCCCTCGAGGTCACCGTGGGGGCCGTCGTCATCGTCGCGATGACGCTCGCGGTCGTCACGGCCCGGCTGCGCCGCGAGGGTGCGCACGTGCTCCGGTCCGACTCGCGCTGGCCCCTCACGGTGACGGGTGCCGCGAGCGGGTTCGGCAGCGTCGCGGCCGGCATCGGCGGGCCGCCGCTCGCGGTCTACTCGGTGCTCAGCGGGTGGGACCCGCGCGGGTTCGCGGCGACGGCCCAGCCGTTCTTCGCGACCAACGCCGTCGCCGCGCTCGTGGCCAAGCTCGTGCTCGCCGACGCGTCGTTCCCGGCCTTCGCCGGCTGGCAGTGGGCCACCGTGCTCGGCTCGATCGTCGCCGGCCTCGTCATCGGCGACGTGCTGGCCCCGCGCGTCTCGGCCGCCGCGATGCGGCGCGGGCTCGTCGTGCTCGCCTATGCCGGCGGTGTCGCGACCCTCACCCAGGGCATCGCCCACCTCTGAACCGGCACCGCCTGCGTCGCCCGGTCAGGCGCGGTGGCGGCCGTCGCGGTCGATCCGCTCGTCGCCGTGGGCGTCGGGCGGCACGTCCGCACGGTGCTCCGGCGTGCGCTCGGAGCCCGGGTCCAGCTCGTCGGCGCGCCGCAGCCGCTCGTCGAGCTCGGCACGGCTCTCGCCGACCTTGGCGCTGCTCTCGTGGGCCTCCTGCTGGAGGCGCGCCGCCTCGGCGGCCTTGCGGTCGGCCTCCGCCTGGGCCAGGCGGGCCTCGGCGTCGAGCTTCGCCGCCGACGCCTCGCGCTCCTGGACGCCGATGCGGTCGTGGTCGGCCTGGCGGCGCAGCTGGGCCGCCTCCTCGCGCTGTGCCTCGCGCCGCTTCTCCTTGGCGGCGCGCGACCGCCGTGCGAGGAACCAGACGAGCAGCGCGATCAGCAGCAGGGCGACGATCGCGACGACGATCCACACCGTGGTCGAGTTGTCCATCACAGGCTCCCGGCTCGTGTCGAGGAAGTTCACCTGCCCCGATTGCACGGCGGGAGCGTGCCACCCGCAAGCGCTCGCCGCCGTCGCGCCAGGACGTCCCGGACGTTCTACGCGAAGCGGCCCACGTCCGCGATCGTGAGCACGACCGTTCCGGCCTCGTCGCTGGCGGCGAGGTCGACGACGGCGGTGATCGCCCAGTCGTGGTCGCCGTCGGCGTCGTCGAGCACCTGGCGCACCCACCACGTGCCCGGCTCGACCGTGCCGGAGTCCGACGTCGTCGCCCCGGACGGGAGCTCGGCGCCCGCCTCGAGGACCGTCAGCAGGGCCGACGACCGTGCCGCGGGCCCGATGCCGATCGCGTCGTCGCCCTGCGACTCGAACAGCTCCTCGAGCGCGTCCGCCCACGCGTCGCCGTCCCAGCCCGACGCACGGTCGAGTGCCTCGAGGGCGTCGTAGTCCTCGCGGGCGGCGAGCTCGACCCGGCGGAACATCGCGTTGCGGACCAGCCGGCGGAACGCGCGCGGGTTGCCGGTCACCGGCCGCGCGGGCGCCTCGGCCCCCGCCTCGGCGAGCTCGCCCTCCACGACGCCGTCGGCGTCGTCGTCGACGGGGTTCTGCAGCCGCTCCCACTCGTCGAGCAGCGACGAGTCGACGCCGCGCACGAGCTCGCCCAGCCACTCGACGATCTCGTGCACCTCCTCCGTGCGGTGCTCCTCCGGAACGACCTGCCGCAGGGCGCGGTAGGCGTCGGCGAGATAGCGCAGCACGACGCCCTCGGTGCGCTCGAGGCCGTAGACGCTCACGAGCTCGGCGAACGTCATCGCCTGCTCGAGCATGTCGCGCACCACGGACTTCGGCGCGAGCTCGGCGTCCGCCACCCACGGGTTGGAGCGCTTGTACATGACGAACGCGGGCTCGAGCAGGTCGGCCAGCGGGCGCGGCCAGGTCACGTCCTCGAGCGCCTCCATGCGCTCCTCGTACTCCAGCCCCTCGGCCTTCATCGCCGCGACGGCCTCGCCGCGCGCCTTGTTCTGCTGCGCGTAGAGGATCTGGCGCGGGTCGTCGAGCGTCGCCTCGATGACCGAGACGACGTCGAGCGCGTGCGTGGGGGACTCGACGTCGAGCAGGTCCATGGCCGCGAGGGCGAACGGGGACAGCGGCGCGTTGAGGGCGAAGTCGCGCGGCAGGTCCACGACGAGCCGCACGCTCGGGCGGTAGCCCGCGGGGCGCGACGCGTCGGGCACGCGGACCTTCTCCACCACGCCCGCGGTGCGCAGCGAGCGGTAGATGCGCAGCGCCTGGCGGACGTGGGTCGCCTGCTGCGCCTCGGTGTCGTGGTTGGCGGTCAGCAGGTGCCGCATCGCGTCGATCGGGTCGA
>JAPSLQ010000223.1 GCA_031180595.1 Isoptericola sp.
GCGAGATCGCCGAGGCGCGCACCGCGGCGGCGCAGGCGGCCGACGCGCTCGACGCGGCCGCGGACGAGCTGCGCAGCGCGAACGGCTGGTCGACCTACGACACGTTCTTCGACGGCGGGTTGGTGGCCAGCATGGTCAAGCACGACAAGCTCGACCGCGCCGCCGACCTCGTCCGGCGCGCGGACGCGGCGCTCGCGCACCTCGGTGTCGAGCTCGGCGACCTCGGGGAGCGGGGCGTCGAGGGGATCGGCGTCGACGGCATGACGAGGACGCTCGACGTCTGGTTCGACAACATCTTCACCGACCTGTCGGTGCGCAACCGGATCGCCGAGGCGCGCGACCGCGTCCACGCGGCCCGGGAGGCGGTAGGCCAGGTCGCGACGCGTCTCGACGCCCGGGCGAGCGACGTCGAGACGCGCCTCGCCGAGCTCAGCACCCGCCGGGAGCGCGTGCTGCTGGGCTGACGCCCGGCGACGTCACTCCGTGCCGACGTCGAACATCCAGCTCACCCCGAACCGGTCGGTGACCTGGCCGAAGTAGTCGCCCCACGGCGCCTTCTCGAACGGCGCGGTGACCTCGCCGCCGTCGGCGAGGCCCTCGTAGGCGGCCGCGACGTACTCGTGGTCCTCCGCGGTTCCGGTGAGCGCGACGACGACCCCGCTCGTCGGTGCGACGTACGGCACGGACGACGGCGTGTCGGCCGCCATGATGCACAGCCCGTTCGGCGTCTCGAGCTGTCCGTGCATGACGAGGTGCTGCTCCTCGGGGTCGTCCACCATCCCGGGGATGCTCCCGTAGGTGTCGATGCTCAGCTCACCGCCGAGCACCGACCTGTAGAGCTCGAGCGCGTCGCGCGCCTCGGTCGTGAAGCTGAGGTAGGGGTTGAGCCTGACCATCGCGGTGCCTTCCTGGCTGTGTCCGTGGCCGTCGTCGTCGGCGGCCACGGACCACGCTAGGAGCAGGGTCCGACACGTGCGAGAGGCGCGCTACCTCGCCGGCGGCCGCGCTACCTCGCCGAGGAACTCGCGCACCATCGGGCCGAGCTGGTCGAACTCGATGAGGAACCCGTCGTGGCCGTAGTCCGAGGTCACGACGCGCAGCGGCTCTGCGCCCGGGACCCACGTGGCGATCCGGCTCGACTGCTCGGGCGGGAACAGCCGGTCGCTGTCCACCGCGACGACGAGGGCGCGGGCCGTGATCTGCGAGAGGGCCGCCTCCACCCCGCCGCGGTCGCGCCCGAGGTCGTGCGTCAGCATCGACTCGGTGAGCACCAGGTAGGAGTTCGCGTCGAACCGGCGGGCCAGCTTGTCGCCGTGGTGGTCGAGGTAGGACTGCACGGCGTACCGGCCGTCGGTCAGCGGGTCCTCGCCGCCCTGCGGCAACCGCCCGAACCGTGCGTCGAGCTCGCGCGCCGACCGGTACGTCGTGTGCGCGATCTGGCGGGCGAGCGCGAGGCCGGCGTGGGGCCCGTCGCCGTCTGTCGCGTCGTAGTAGTCGCCGCCGCGCCACCGCGGGTCGGAGCGGATCGCCCCGAGCTGCGGATGCGCCCACGCGATCTGGTCGCCGGACGTCTGCGCCGTCGTCGCGATGGCCGCCAGGCTGCGCACCTCGACCCCCGCCTCGGGTCCGAGCAGGGCCCACTCGAGCACCCGGTGCCCGCCCATCGACGCCCCGACGACGAGCTCCCACCCGGTGATGCCGAGCTGGCGTGCGAGCTCGATCTCGACGGCCACCTGGTCGCGTGGCGTGACCCGTGGGAACCGCCCGCCCCACGGGCGCCCGTCCGGCGCGTCCGACGCCGGACCGGTCGTGCCCTGGCACCCGCCGAGCACGTTGGGCACGACGACGAAGTACCTGTCGGTGTCGATCGGCGCGCCGGGGCCGACCATGGGCTCCCACCAGCCCGGGGTCAGGTGCCCCGGGCCGGCGGGACCGGTCACGTGCGAGTCACCGGTGAGGGCGTGCAGCACGAGCACGGCGTTCGAGCCGTCCGGCGCGAGCTCGCCGAACGTCTCGTACGCCACGCGGACGTCGGGCAGCAGCGCGCCCGAGTCGAGCTCGAACGTGCCGACGTCCGCGAACCTGCGGTTCCCGGCCGGGTCGCCCGCCCGCCAGGCCCCCGACGCCGGGACCGGCGGCCGGACGCGGCCGCGCGACGCGGGAGGTGCCGGCGGGACGGGTCCCGGTGCGGCGGGCGAGGGCATGGTCACAGGCGGTCCGGTCGCGGTCGTCGGCACGGACGTCACGCCGCGGCCTCGTCGCCGGCCTCGGCGTCGGAGCCGTCGCGCAGCACCTCGTCGGCCGCGGTGAACCCGAGCTCGAGGTCGGCGAGGATGTCGTCGACGTGCTCGAGCCCGACGGCGAGCCGGACGAGCCCCGGCGTGACGCCCGACAGCGCCTGCTCGGCGGGCGTCAGCTGGGAGTGCGTCGTCGAGGCCGGGTGGATGACGAGCGAGCGCACGTCCCCGATGTTCGCCACGTTCGAGTGCAGCTCGAGCGCCGAGACGAACGCCTGCCCGGCTGCCCGCGCGAGCTCCGGGTCGTCGACGTCGAGCTCGAACGCGAGCACCGCGCCGGCGCCCTTCGGCGCGTACTTGCGCGCGTTGGCGTACCACGGCGACGACTCGAGGCCGGCGTAGTGCACGCGCGCGACGTCGGAGCGCGCCTCGAGCCACGCGGCGACCTTCTGCGCGTTGGCGACGTGGCGCTCCACGCGCAGCGACAGCGTCTCGACGCCCTGCGCGATGAGGAAGGCGTTGAACGGCGAGATCGCCGCGCCCAGGTCGCGCAGCAGCTGGACGCGGGCCTTGAGGATGAACGCGAGGTTGGCGCCGAGCGCCGAGCCGACGCCGAGGTCACGCGCGAAGACGATCCCGTGGTAGGAGGGGTCGGGCGTGTTGTAGTTCGCGAAGCGCTCGGGGTCGGCCGCGAAGTCGAACGTGCCGCCGTCGACGATCACGCCGCCGATCGCGGTGCCGTGCCCGCCCAGGTACTTGGTCGCCGAGTGCACGACGATGTCGGCGCCCCACTCGAGCGGTCGCACCAGGTACGGCGTGGCCACGGTGTTGTCGACGATGAGCGGCACACCCACCTCGTGCGCGACGCCCGCGACGCCCTCGATGTCGAGCACGTCGGCCTTGGGGTTGGGGATGGTCTCGCCGAAGAAGAGCTTGGTGTTGGGCCGTGCGGCTGCCCGCCACGCCTCGAGGTCGTGCGGGTCGTCGACGAACGTCGTCTCGACGCCGAGCTTGGGCAGGGTGTGGTGCAGGAGGTTGTAGGTGCCGCCGTAGAGGCTCGCGCTGGCGACGACGTGGTCGCCCGCCTCCGCGATGTTGAGGATCGCGATCGACTCGGCCGCCTGGCCCGAGGCCAGGAGCAGCGCTCCGACGCCGCCCTCGAGCGCCGCGATGCGGTTCTCCACGACCTCCTGCGTCGGGTTGCCGATGCGCGTGTAGATGGGGCCGAGGTCCTTGAGGGCGAACCGGTCCGCGGCGACGCCGGCGTCGGGGAAGACGAACGACGTGGTCTGGTAGATGGGGAGCGCGCGGGCGCCGGTGGCGGCGTCGGCGGTCTGGCCGGCGTGGATCTGGCGGGTCTCGAACGACCACTGCTTCTGGGTGCTCATGATGTCCTCCGTGCTGCTCGGGTTGCTGGCGGGGCGGGCCGCGGAGCGCCCGGGAAGGCCTGCACTCCACAGGGAGGTCCGCGGCGGGGGTCTGCGCACGCGGCTGAGCGGTGTCGTCGTCGCGAGCGACCGCAGGGGCAGGCGAACGTGCGCTGTGGTCAGCTGCACATTCGACGGGTCATGGCGACGACCGTAACGGCGTGGTGAGACGACCGACAGTGCTGTCTCGCCATCCGAGACCACGATGCGAGACGGGGTTCTCGGCCAGATCTGCGCTGGTCGTCGTGCCAGCGCTGGCACGACGACGGTGCTCACGGCACGCTGAGCGGGTGCCCGCGGCCCGGGCACGCGACGACGCCCGAGCCGTGACGGCGACGGTGGGAGCAGGGGAGACGGGATGTCCCGCGACCACGGACAGCGTGGGCGGCGCACGACGGCGGTGCTCGCCGTGCTGCTGCTGGGCTGCGGCGCGCCCGTGGGCGGGGCGGTCGCGTGGGCCGACCCGCCGACGGACGACGACGTCGCCGCCGCCCACGGGGCC
>JAPSLQ010000224.1 GCA_031180595.1 Isoptericola sp.
TCGTCGACGGGACGTGCGGGTCGGCGTCGGGGCACGCGACCTCGAGGCGGACCCGCCGGCCGTGCGTGACCGACGTCAGGTGGTAGACCGCGTGCAGCTCGCGGCCGGTGTCGTGCGGGTAGTGCACACCGGAGACGCCGAGGCTCAGCTCGAACCGCAGGTCCTGGTCGTCGCGCAGCGCGCGGCACACCGTCACCAGGTGCTCGCGGGCCACGTGCAAGGTCAGCTCGGCGCGCTCGCCCGGAGGGTCGACGACGACGCGCTCGACCGCGTCGTCGAACGCCACCCCGGCGTGGCGCAGCACCTCGGCGAGGATGTCGACGGCCTCGTCGAACCAGCCGCCGTACGGACGCGTCGCCGCACCGGGCATCGCGACGGGCTGGACGAGCCCGCCGTAGCCCGAGGTGTCGCCCGCGTCGTGCACCCCGAACATCCCGCGGCGCACCGCGACGACCTCCGGCCCGCGGTGCGGTCGCGCGGCCGACTCGCTGCCGGAGACCAGCTCGCCGGCGCGCGGGCCGACGACCTCCTCGGGCTGTGGGACGGGCTTGTCGGCGTTCGTACCGTCGCTCACCGCAGCAGCCCCTTCATCTGGAACGTCGGCGTGGCCTCGAGCGCGGCCGCCTCGGCCGCGGCCGCGGCCTCCTTGCGGTTGACGCCGAGCGGCGCGTCCTGGATCTGCTGGTGCAGGGCCAGGATCGCGTTGATGAGCATCTCGGGCCGCGGCGGGCAGCCGGGCAGGTAGACGTCGACCGGCACGATGTGGTCGACGCCCTGCACGATCGCGTAGTTGTTGAACATGCCGCCGCTGGACGCGCACACGCCCATCGACAGCACCCACTTGGGCTCGCTCATCTGGTCGTAGACCTGCCGTACGACGGGGGCCATCTTCTGGCTCACCCGCCCGGCCACGATCATGAGGTCGGCCTGGCGCGGCGACGCGCGGAACACCTCCATGCCGAAGCGCGACAGGTCGAACCGCGACGCGCCCGCGGCCATCATCTCGATCGCGCAGCACGCGAGACCGAACGTCACCGGCCACACGGAGGCCTTGCGCAGGTAGCCCGCCAGGTCCTCGATCGTCGTCAGCAGGAAGCCCGACGGCGCCTCCTCCAGCCCCATGACCCCTCCTCTCGGGAGACTCTCGGTGCCGGTGGTACCGGCACCCTTGCCGAACTGCCTGTCAGACCCAGTCGAAGCCGCCGCGTCGCCACTCGTAGACGAACGGCACGGTGATCAGCGCGAGGAACGCGAGCGTCGCCACGAGCCCGAACCCGGCCAGGACCGTGAAGTCGACGGCCCACGGGTAGAGGAAGACGACCTCGATGTCGAAGACGATGAACGTCATCGCCACCAGGTAGTACTTGATCGGCAGCCGCCCGCCGCCCGTCGCGAGCGGTGTCGGCTCGATGCCGCACTCGTACGCGTCGAGCTTGGCGCGGTTGTAGCGCTTGGGTCCGATGACGGTGCTCGTCGCCACCCCGCCGAGCGCGAGCACGGCGGCCACCCCCATGAGGACCAGCACCGGGACGTACGGGTTGGTCATCGCGTCTCCTCGTCGATCACGCCTGCGTCACTCCTTCGTGCCACACCGAGACTCATGCCGCCGGGACCACCTTGGTGAGCCCCGCGATGACCCGGTCGACCCAGTCACCGCCCCGCGGCTCGTAGCAGTCGGACAGCAGCTTGAGCACGAACCGCATCACCACCGGACGCGGCAGCCCGTGCCGCACGCACGCCCGCATGACCGCGGGGTGCTCGATGAGGCGCACGAACCAGCGGCCCAGCGTGTAGTAGCCGCCGAGCTCGGCCCGCATGCGGTCCGAGTACGTGGCGAGCGTGCGCTCGCGTGCGTCGTCCGTCGTGCGGGTGCGCGCCTGCGCGATGGCGTCGGCGGCGACGCGTCCCGCCTGGAGGGCGTACGCGATGCCCTCGCCGTTGAACGGGCTCACCATGCCCGCGGAGTCGCCCACGAGCACCGCGCCGTCGCGGTAGAGGGGTGCGCGGTTGAAACCCATCGGCAGCGCCGCGCCGCGGACGGGGCCGACCTGGTTCTCGGGCGTGAAGCCCCACTCGGGCGGAGCGCTGCCCATCCACGCGTCCATGAGCGCCCGGTAGTCCTTGCCGGCGGCGGACTGGCGGGCCGGCGTCGAGCTCACGGCGCCGAGGCCGACGTTGGCCGTGCCGTCCCCGAGCGCGAAGATCCAGCCGTAGCCGGGCAGGAGGTTCGAGGCACCGGGCGCGCCGTCCCACAGCTCGAGGTGCGACTCCATGAAGGAGTCCTCGTGGCGGGGCGTGCCCTCGGTGCGGAAGTACGTGCGCACGGCCGTGCCGATGGGTCGGTCGTCGCGCCGGGCGATGCCGAGCGCCGTCGCGAACCGCGACGAGACGCCGTCGGCCGCGACGACGACGGGAGCGCGGTAGGTGCGGGCCTCGCCGTCGACCCGGCCCCGGCCGTCGAGCGGCTGGGCCGTGACGCCCACGACGCGGCCGTCGCGCTCGTCGAGCAGCGGTCCGGTGACCTTCGTGCGCTCGAGGAGCTTGGCCCCGCTCGCCTGGGCGTGCTGGGCGAGGCGGTGGTCGAGGGACGTGCGGGCGCGGGCCATGCCGTACGACGGGTAGCTCGCGAGGTCGGGCCAGGCGAGCTCCCAGCTGCGGCCGCCGGCGACGACCCGGAGGCCCTCGTTGCGGATCCAGCCGTCGCCGGGGTCCGTGTCGACGCCCATGCGCGTGAGCTCGGCGACGGCGCGCGGCGTCAGCCCGTCACCGCACACCTTGTCGCGGGGGAACGCGGCCTTCTCGAGGAGCAGCACGTCGAGGCCCGCGGACGCGCACCAGTGGGCCGTGGCGGACCCGGCCGGACCGGCGCCCACCACGATGACGTCCGCGTCATCGCGTCGGCCTGCTCGCACGCTGCTCACCTCGCTCTCGAGAGCGCCGGGACGACGTCGTCCCGGTGTCTTTGTGAACCCCATCACAACAACCTTCGTGCACTCTAGTCACGTTCCGCGCGGGATGGGTAGGAAGGTAAGCCTTCCTTCCCGTCCGAGGGGCGGTGCGGCTGGTCAGCGGCCTTCCTGCGGGTGCGTGGCACCGGACCCGGCCGTAGCCTCGACGCGTCCAGGCACAGGCCGCGGCAGTGGCCGGACCAACCCCAGGAGGCAGCGATGAAGGCCAAGTCCGCGTTCGTGATCGGTGCGGCGCTCGGGTACCTGTTCGGTACGGAGAAGGGTCGCGCGAGGCTCGAGAAGGCCAAGGGGTGGGCCGACGAGAAGTGGCACGACCCGCGCGTGCAGGAGCGGGTGTCCGAGGTCTCGTCGACGGCGACCCAGTTCGCCAAGCAGCAGGCGTCCGCGCTCAAGGAGCGCACGTCGTCGGGCTCCTCGTCGAGCGGTCCCGAGGTCGACAAGCCGCCGATGGGTCTGTGACCCGCCGGGCGGCTCAGGCCGGGCGGACCGCGCGGTGCAGGGCCACGATCCCCGCCGAGAGGTTCCGGTACGCCGCGTGCTCCCACCCGGCGTCGAGCATGAGGCGCGCGAGCTCGGGCTGCGTGGGCCACGCGCGGATCGACTCGGCGAGGTACTCGTAGGACCCCTTGTCCTTCGTGACCGCGCCGGCGACGACCGGGAGCGCGCGCATCAGGTACTCCATGTACACCGTGCGGAACGGAGCCCACGTGGGGTGCGAGAACTCGCAGATCACCACGCGCCCGCCCGGCCGCACGACGCGCAGCATCTCGCGCAGCGCGGCGGACGTGTCGACGACGTTGCGCAGCCCGAACGAGATCGTCACGGCGTCGAACGCACCGTCGGCGAACGGCAGCCGGGTCGCGTCGCCCGCGACGAACGGCAGGTCGGGGCGGCGCGCCTTGCCCACGCGCAGCATGCCGAGCGAGAAGTCGCACGGCACGACGACGGCCCCGTCCGCGGCGAACGGCTCGCTCGACGTCCCCGTCCCTGCGGCGAGGTCGAGCACCCGCTCCCCCGGCATCGCGGCGACCGCGTCGACCGTGGCACGGCGCCACCGGCGGTCCTGACCGAGCGAGACCAGGTCGTTGACGAGGTCGTAGCGCCGCGCGATCCCGTCGAACATCGACGCGACCTCGGCGGGCTTCTTCTCCAGGCTTGCGCGGGACATGGCGTCATCGTCCCACGCCCGGGCGG
>JAPSLQ010000225.1 GCA_031180595.1 Isoptericola sp.
GGCGGCGAGGTCGTCGTGCGGTCGAGCCGAGAGGTGACGGTGGAGATCGACGGCGAGACGCTGACGTTCGCGACGACGGCCCGCACCGTGGGCGAGCTCCTCGCGGCCATGGGCCCGCGCGGCGACCGGGCCCTGGCCACGGCGTCACGGTCCGCGGTGCTCGGGCGCGAGCCCGTGCGCGTGTCCACGTTCAAGACGGTCCGGGTCGCCGTCGACGGTTCGGTGCTGCCGCTGCGGACCGCGCAGGCGACCGTCCGCGACGTGCTCGCCGACGTCGGCATCACGCTCGGGCCCGACGACCGCACGTCCGTGCCGCTCGGCGCGGCCGCGGTCGACGGCATGGTCGTGCTCGTCAGCCGGGGCGACACGGCGTCGGACCAGGTGCGCGAGGTCCTGCCTTTCGAGACCGAGCGCATCGAGTCGCCGGAGCTGCCCAAGGGCTACGAGGTCGTGCGCACGCGCGGCCGACCCGGCGAGGCGGTGAGCACGTACGAGGTGCGCACGCTCGCCGGCGCCGAGGTCGAGCGCACGCTGGTGAGCCGCCAGGTGACGCGCGAGCCGGTCGACGAGGTCGTGGTCGTGGGGACGATGGACGTCACGACCGTCGCGGTGGACCCGGGCTCGGCCCGGGCGCTGGGCCGCGCGCTCGCGGCCGAGCGCGGGTGGGGCGACACGCAGTACGCCTGCCTCGACAAGCTCTGGACCAAGGAGTCCAACTGGCGCTGGAACGCCGAGAACCCGTCGAGCGGGGCGTACGGCATCCCGCAGGCGCTGCCGGGCACGAAGATGGCCTCGGCGGGCTCGGACTGGCGCACCAACCCGGCCACCCAGATCCGGTGGGGGCTCGGGTACATCGCAGGCCGCTACGGCTCGCCGTGCTCCGCGTGGAGCCACTCGGTCTCCGTCGGCTGGTACTGACCCTCGGCGCACCGACAGCGCCGGAAGAGGCGGTGACTTTCCCGGACAGGACCGGACAGAGTCGGGCATCTCTACCACACCTTCGCTTGGCGAATGGTAACGATGCGGTTACGGTCGTCGAGATCGCCGGATCGGCCCCGGCCCCGTCAGCCAGCCGGGAGCCTGTGCGCCGTGCCCGGACAGCACGACGACTGGACCCGCGTGAACGCTCCGCACCACACCCCCGAAGAGCCCGCCGCCGCAGCCCTGGACGCCGGGCCTCCCGCAGGCCCCTCCACGGCCGACGCCCGACGCCGTCGGCGCCGGTGGCCGCTCGTCGCGATGGTCGCGGTGCTCGCCCTCGCGGTGACCGGCGGCGCGGTCGCCGTCGTCGACCAGGCGCGCAAGACCGTCACGCTCGACGTCGACGGCACCACCACCACGGTCACCACCTTCGCCGGCTCGGTCGAGGGCCTCCTCGACGAGGAGGGGCTGCGCCTCTCCGAGCGCGACCTCGTCGTCCCCGCGCAGGACGGCGTCCTGCGCGACGGCGCCGAGGTCGTCGTGCGCTACGGCCGCCAGCTCACGATCCAGACCGACGGCGAGGAGCGCGACGTCTGGGTCACGGCGCTCGACGCCGACGAGGCGCTCCGGACGCTCGCCGAGCGCGGCACCGAGGCCACGCTCGTGCCGACCCGGTCGGGCGACCGCGCCACGCTGCCGCTGCGACTCGACGCGCACGAGCCCGTCGCGCTCGTCGTCGGCGGCGAGGAGACCGTCGTGCCCGACGGCGGGATCGGCCTGCGGGCGATCCTCGCCGAGGCCGAGGTGGCGCTCGACGGCGACGACCGCATCCACGTCGAGCGCCGCGCCGCCGGCGAGCTCGGCGCGCCGACCGTCGCCGTGGTCGTCCAGCGCGTCGCCGTCGAGGAGGTCGCCGAGACCCACCGCGTGCCGTTCGAGACCGAGACCCGCACGGACCCCGACCGCTACGCGGACCAGGGCACCGCCGTCGAGCAGGAGGGCAAGGACGGCGAGCGGACGGTCGTCCACCGCGTGACGACGGTCGACGGCAAGGAGGAGTCGCGGGAGCAGGTCTCCGACGAGGTCACCACCGAGCCCGTGACCGAGGTGCTCGTCAAGGGCACCAAGGAGCGCCCCGAGCCCGAGCCCGAGCCAGAGCCCGAGCCGGCCCCGGAGCGCTCGTCCTCGAGCTCGTCCAGCTCGTCCGGCTCGTCCGGCGGCTCCGTGCCGACCGGCGACGTGTGGGCCGCGCTCGCCCAGTGCGAGTCGGGCGGCAACCCGGCGACGAACACGGGCAACGGCTACTACGGCATGTACCAGTTCTCGCTCTCGACGTGGCAGTCGGTGGGCGGGACGGGCCTGCCGTCCGACGCGTCGGCCGCCGAGCAGACCAAGCGGGCCCAGATCCTCCAGGCGCGTGCCGGCTGGGGCCAGTGGCCGCACTGCGCGGCCAAGCTCGGCCTGCTCTGACGCCCCTCCCGGCCCGCCCCGACA
The DNA here is from genome assembly GCA_031180595.1 of Isoptericola sp. Classification (GTDB taxonomy): domain Bacteria; phylum Actinomycetota; class Actinomycetes; order Actinomycetales; family Cellulomonadaceae; genus Isoptericola. The sequence goes on from JAPSLQ010000225.1 coordinate 2,416, forward strand.
CGGTGCGGGCGGCGAGATGACGCCCCGACGGCCCGATGTGGCATTGCCCACGTCTGGCCGTCGGGCGCTTGGACCTAGGTAACGAATCGGTTACGGTCGAGTGTCGCGCGTGCAGAAGGCAATCGTCATGGTGTAGCGCGCGCCCGGCCCGACGCCCTCCGTGGCGACGCCGCCCGCGAGGGCGGTTCGGGCGGACCGCCGGATCGGCCGGTCGAGACACCTCGCCGCCCGTGCCCGGACACCTCCACGTCTGGACCCGAGTGACAACTTCCATGAACCACACTCCGCAGACCCCGCAGACCGACACCGAGCACGTCGGCACCGACACCGACCAGCTCGAGGCCACCCGCACGACCGCCCGTCGCCGTCGTCGCTGGCCCCTCGTGGCCGGCGTCGCGGCGACCGCGCTCGTCGCCGGCGGGGCCGTCGGCTACGCCGACGCCCGCAAGACGGTCACGCTCGACGTCGACGGCCGGACCACGACCCTGACGACCTTCGCCGGCTCGGTCGGCGGCGTCCTCGAGGACCAGGGGATCGAGGTCGCCCAGCGCGACGTCGTGGCCCCGGCCGCCTCGGCACCGCTCGAGAGCGGCGCCGAGATCGTCGTGCGCACCGCCAAGGAGCTGACGCTCGACATCGACGGCAAGCAGGCCGAGACCTGGGTCGCCGCGGCCGACACGCACGAGGCGCTCACGCTCCTCGACGGCCGTGGCACCGAGGTGCGCATCGTCGCCTCCCGCTCCGCCGACCGCGCCGACCTCCCGCTGCCCGTCGACGGCGACGACCCCGTCGCGGTCGTCGCCGACGGCGAGACCGAGGTCGTCGAGGACGCGGGCGCCGAGATCGACCAGGTGCTCGACGCCGCCGAGGTCACGATCGACGAGGACGACCGCGTCCACGTGACCGACGTCGCGACCGCCGGCACCGGCGAGGAGGCCGCGGACGCGGCCGTCGCGCTCGTCGTCCAGCGCGTGGTGACCGAGGAGGTCGCCACCGAGAAGCCGATCGAGCACGAGCACGAGACCCGCACCGACGACGACCGCTACTCCGACCTCGACCCCGAGGTGGCCCAGGAGGGCAAGGACGGCGTGCGCACGATCGTCGAGCGTGTCACCACCGTCGACGGCGTCGAGGAGTCCCGCGAGAAGGTCTCCGACAAGGTGACCACCGAGCCCGTGACCGAGATCGTCGTCAAGGGCACCAAGAAGCGTCCGGCGCCCGAGCCGGCGACGAGCTCGTCCTCCGCCGCGTCGTCGAGCTCGTCCGGCTCCGCGGACTCGGGCCGCACGTACTCGGGCTCGAACCGCGACATCGGCCGGCAGATGGCGGCCGCCCGCGGGTGGACCGGCTCGCAGTGGACCTGCCTCGAGTCCCTGTGGACCAAGGAGTCGGGCTGGAACCACCTGGCCGAGAACCCGTCGTCGGGCGCCTACGGCATCCCGCAGGCCCTCCCCGGCTCGAAGATGGGCACGGCCGGCTCCGACTGGGCCACCAACCCGGCGACCCAGATCGAGTGGGGCCTCGGCTACATCGCCGGCCGCTACGGCACCCCGTGCGGGGCGTGGAGCCACTCGCAGGCCAACAACTGGTACTGAGCCGCTGACACCCGGCCGCTGACACCCAGCCGCTGACACCGAGCCGCCGGCCCCCTGCCGGGCTATAGGCTCACCTGTCATGACCGACACCCCAGGCGCCCTGCTCGGCCCCGCGGAGATCCGCGAGCTGGCAGGGCGTCT
>JAPSLQ010000226.1 GCA_031180595.1 Isoptericola sp.
GCGTGGACGCCCGCGTCGCCGAAGATCTCGCCCAGGACGGTGCTGGCGCCGTTGACGACGCCGGGCTGGCCGGTGAAGGACGGGTCGGAGGCGACGAAGCCGACGACCTTGACGACGCGCGCGACGTCGTCGAGCGAGCCGACGACGGACCGCACCGCGGCGAGCGCGTTGAGCGCACAGGTCCGGGCCAGGTCGGCGGCCGCCTCGGGTGCGACCAGGCCCTCGCCGTCGCCGACCTTGCCGGTTGCGGGCAGCGCGCCGTCGACGAACGGGAGCTGTCCCGCGGTGTAGACGTAGGCGCCCGAGCGCACGGCTGGCACGTACGAGGCGACCGGTGCGGCGACGTCGGGCAGCGTGATGCCGAGCTCGGCGAGCCTGGCCTCCGGACCCGCCATGGTCACTGGCCGCTGCTGGGGCGCTTGAGGTAGGCGACGAGCCCCGCGCCGTCCGGACCGGGCACGACCTGGACGAGCTCCCAGCCGTCGGCCCCCCACTGGTCCAGGATCGCCTTGGTGTTGTGGATGAGGAGGGGGATGGTCGCGTACTCCCACGTGGTAGCCATGCGGCCGATCGTAGCCCGCGACGACGGCGTCCACAGGACCTGCACACCGGGCCGCTCGCTCTTCCCAGGATCGGCGGATCGGCACCACGTAGGCTTGTGCCATGGCGCATCCTGAGTCCCGCCGCATCACGCGCACGATGTCGGCGACGCAGCTCGTCGCCCTCCTGCTCGCCTTCCTGCTCGCGGCGGCCGCGGGTGGCGTCCTCGCCGCCGGCCTCGTCGTCCCGCTGGTGGCCGGCGCGAACGTCGCCGCGAACAGCACGGTGCAGATCTTCGACGAGGTCCCGGACGAGCTCGAGCCCGGGCCGCTGTCGCAGCAGTCGCGCATCTACGCGAGCGACGGGTCGCTGCTCGCGACCTTCTACGCGCAGAACCGCATCGTCGTGCCGCTCGACCAGGTCTCCGAGGCGATGCAGAACGCCGTCGTCGCGATCGAGGACGAGCGCTTCTGGCAGCACGGCGGCGTGGACGTGCGGGGCATCACGCGCGCGCTGGCCAACAACCTCGGCAACGACAACTCGACCCAGGGTGCGTCCACCCTCACGCAGCAGTACGTCAAGAACGTCCTCATCGAGGAGGCCCTGGCTGCGGACGACCCGTTCGGCGTGCTCGAGGCCCAGGAGGACTCGATGTCGCGCAAGCTGCGCGAGGCGAAGCTCGCCATCGCGCTCGAGAAGCGCATGAGCAAGGAGGAGATCCTCCAGGGCTACCTCAACGTGGCGCAGTTCGGCTCGCGCAGCATCTACGGCGTCGAGACGGCGGCCCAGTACTACTTCTCCAAGTCGGCGAAGGACCTCACCGCGGTCGAGGCGGCCACGATCGCCGGAGTCACCAAGGCACCGAACGCGTTCGACCCCACGGTGGACCCGGAGCGCGCGCAGGACCGCCGTGACCTCGTGCTGCACAAGATGTGGGAGCAGGGCTTCCTGAGCACCGCGGACTACGAGGCGGCGAAGGCGACCCCGCTCGCGGACACGCTCAAGGTCAAGCCGGTCGAGGTCGGCTGCCACGCCGCCGGCGGCGCCGCGTTCTTCTGCGACTACGTGATCAAGGAGATCATGCTGAGCGGGGCGTTCGGCGAGACGCGCGACGACCGCTACGACCTGCTCTACCGCGGCGGCCTCGAGATCCACACGACGCTCGACATGACGATGCAGAAGGCCGCGGAGGGGTCCATCACGGGCGCCGTCCCCGCCGACGACCCGAGCAACCTGGAGGCGGCGATCGTCTCCGTCGAGCCGGGCACGGGCAAGATCAAGGCCATGGCGCAGAACGTGCCGTACAGCGACCCGCAGGACGACGAGGCGACGCGGCACACGACGATCAACTACTCGGCCGACTTCCTCCACGGGGCGTCCCGCGGGCTCCAGCCCGGCTCGAACTTCAAGCCCATCGTCCTCGCGGAGTGGCTCCGGTCCGGTCACACGCTGCTCGAGACGGTCACCGCGAACAAGGTGAGGCGCGTCGTCGGCAACTTCAACACGCCGTGCCTGCCCGGCGGCCTCGGCCGGGACGACTGGGCGCCGGCGAACGCCGAGGGCTTCCTCACGGGCAACATCTCCGTCCTTCGGGCCACCTACGAGTCGGTCAACACCGCGTACGCCTCGATGGGCTACGAGCTGAACCTCTGCGACCTGCGTGACACCGCCTGGAACATGGGCTTCCGCCCGACCTCCTCCGCCGTCCAGAAGACGGTGCTCACCAACCCCGAGAAGAAGGACATCGACGTCACTGCGCCGATGGTCATCGGGACCCAGGAGACGTCGCCGCTCACCATGGCGTCGGTCTACGCGACCCTCGCGAGCGGCGGCACCTACTGCGACCCGATCGCCATCACGAAGGTCACCGGCCCGGACGGCACCGAGTACGAGGTCCCGCAGGCGAGCTGCAACCCGGACGCGCTCCCGGAGAACATCGCCAACACGGTCATCTACGCCATGGAGCGGGTCTTCACCGACGGCACGGCACGGCGCCTCGGCGGCCTGGCCGACGGACGGCCGGTCGCGGGCAAGACGGGCACCTCGCAGCTCGCGGCGCAGACCTGGTTCACGGGCTTCACGCCCAACCTGTCGACCTCGGTGTGGGTCGGCTCCATCGAGAGCGCCACGGAGGACCACACGGAGGGCATCACGGTCAACGGGCAGTACTTCGAGCCTCTCTACGGCTCGAGCGTCGCCGCCCCGGCGTGGAAGTCCTTCATGGACGTCGCGGTCAAGGGTCTGCCACGGCAGGGCTTCGGTGCACCGGACCAGGCACTCATCGGCAACCCGCCGGCGGCTCCCCGCCCCGTCACTCCCCCCGCGCCGGTGAACCCGCCGGCGCCGACCGACGGCGGCGGGAACCAGGGCGGTGGGAACCAGGGCGGCGGCGACCAGGGCGGTGGGAACCAGGGCGGCGGCGGCCAGGGCGGCGGCAACGACGGTGGCGGTGGCAACGGCGGTGGCGGCGGCAACGACGGGGGTGACGACTGACCGGGCGCGGCGTGCGCGCCCGGCGGGTGGTCGGAGGGCTGGCCGCGCTCGGTGCGGCCGGCCTCGCCTACGCGCACGCTGAGACGAAGCTCTTCACGCTCCGCCGTGCGAGCGTCCCCGTGCTCGCCCCGGGTGAGCCGGACCTGCGGGTGCTGCACCTCTCGGACCTGCACCTCACCCCCGGGCAGCAGCGCAAGATCGCGTGGGTCCGCTCGCTCGCGGAGCTCGAGCCCCACCTCGTCGTCGACACCGGCGACAACATGGCGCACCCGGATGCGCTCGGCCCCCTCCTCGGAGCGCTCGAGCCGCTGCTCGAGACGACCCCCGGCGCGTTCGTCATGGGCTCGAACGACTATTACGCGCCCGTACCCAAGAACCCCGCCCGCTACCTGCTGCGCGACGCGCGGGTCACGCCGGCCGAGCCGGCCGAGCTGCCGGCCGGCCGGCTCGCAGGCGAGCTCCGCGTCGCGGGCTGGAAGGACCTCACCAACCGGCGCGACGTCGTCGTGGCCGACGGGCGGCGCATCGACCTCGTCGGTGTGGACGACCCGCACCTCGACCGGGACCGGTTCCCCGCAGGGCCGCCCGCCGACGACGACGCGGCGGTGCGCCTCGGCGTCACGCACGCGCCGTACACGCGCGTGCTCGACGCGATGCACGACGACGGCGTCGACGCGATCCTGGCCGGCCACACGCACGGCGGTCAGCTCCGCCTGCCGTTCTACGGGGCGCTCGTGACGAACTGCGACCTCGACCGCGGCCGCGCCGCGGGGCTGCACGGCTGGCCCGGACCTCGCCCGGACGCGATCGGCGGCGGCGGCTCCACGTGGCTGCACGTCTCGGCCGGCGCCGGCACCTCGCCGTACGCGCCGGTGCGGTTCGCGTGCCGGCCCGAGGCGACCCTGCTCACCTTCACCGCCCGGTAGCGGATCGGTTTTCGTCCTGGGGCGATCGTCGGCTATTCTGGGCAGGCTTCCGCACGAGGGCACAGGTCCTGAGGTGCGCGGAGGCAGTCCCTCGGGGTGTGGCGCAGCTTGGTAGCGCGCTTCGTTCGGGACGAAGAGGTCGCAGGTTCAAATCCTGTCACCCCGACCAGCCGAAAGGCCCTC
>JAPSLQ010000227.1 GCA_031180595.1 Isoptericola sp.
CCGGCTCCGAGCAGGGACGTGGCCGGCACGACGACGCCCGGCCGCACCGCGGCCGGGTGGTCGAGGAGCAGGCGCAGCGCCCCGGGGCGGAGCTTGGTGCCCACGACCGCGCCCGTGCCGTGCAGGGTGCGGTGGAACAGGCCGGGCGGGATGCCGTGCGCCGCGAAGACGTCCGCCTCGGCCACGAGGTTCGCGTTCGGGTGCGGGACGACGACCTGCTCGAACGTCGTGCCCGGCGGCACGTCCCAGCGCACGACCCAGTGCCGCTCCACCACGTCCGCCAGCTCGGGCACCGGCGCGAGGCGCACGAGCTCGAGGGCCCCCCGCGCGGCCGCCGGGTCGAGGAGGCCACGCGTGGTCGCCGTCGGCGCGGTCCTGTCCGGTTCGGAGACGTGTCGCATTCCTCCAAGACTGGTCCGGGCCACCGACACGACCATCGACCTGTACGTACCTGTACGCGAGAGGAGAGGACCATGGAGCAGTCCGCGCTGCACCCGAACATCACCGTCGCCGGCGCTCGCGAGGCGATCGAGTTCTACACCGAGGCGTTCGGGGCGGAGCTCGTCGACGCGGTCACGGTCGGGGACGCGATCATCCACTCCGACCTGCGCCTCGTGTCCGCCGCGGGGACCTCGACGTTCACGGTCGCGGAGGCGTTCCCTCCCGACTCCGTGGCTCCGGTGCCCGGCGAGCCGACGCACGCCTCGTTCACGATCCCCGTCGAGGACACCGACGCCGCGTACGCGCGCGCCGTCGCGGCGGGCGCGTCGAGCCTCCAGGAGCCGGCCGACTGGTTCGAGGGGTTCCGGCAGGCGGCCGTGCGCTGCCCCTTCGGCCACCGCTGGTACCTCGTCACGGTCGCCCACCACGTGACGGCCGACGACGTCCAGCGCGCGAGCGACGCCTGGCTCGCGGAGCGGTCGGAGGCCTGACGCTCAGGCGCCCGGGCGCGCGAGGCGCGCGTGGAGCTGCATGGCGGAGACGTCGGTCAGGGAGGCGACCTGGTCGATCACCACGCGCAGCCGGGCGGCGTCGTCCGCGGCGGCGTCCCAGTCGGCCGCGAACGCCGGCTCGAGCGCGACGGGCGCGCGGTCGGCGAGCACCTCGACGAGGTCGGCGATGATGTCGCGCTGCGCCTGGTAGAGCGGCTCCGACTCTCGCGGCGCCATGACGTACGTGACGGCGACGCCCTTGAGCGCGAGGATCTCGTCGGCCGTCTCGGGCGGCACCACGAGCCGGGCCGTGTAGCGCGTCAGCGGGCCGTCGCCGTAGACCTCACGGGTCGCCTCCTGCGCGGCGCCGCTGAACCGGCCGATGAGCTGGCTGGTGGCGTCCTTGAGCCGGGCGAGCGCCCGGCGGGAGCCGTCGAAGTCGGTGACGAGGTACCCGGTGCCGAGGAGGCGGCACAGCGCGGCGTCGAGCGCGTCCGGGTCGTGCCACTCGCCGTACCAGGACCGCACGTGCTCGACGACCCGGGCCCGCTCGTCCGGGTCGTCGAGCACCCGCAGGTCGATGCGCCCGCCGACGACCGCGTCCTCGACGTCGTGCACGGAATAGCTGATGTCGTCGGCGAGGTCCATGACCTGCGCCTCCATGCACCGAACGCCGCGCGGCGCACCCTGGCGCAGCCAGCCGAACACGGGGGCGTCGTCGGCGTAGACGCCGAACTTGTGCGTGGGACGGCCGTCGGGGCGCAGCGGTCCCTCGTCGAAGGCCCACGGGTACTTGACGGACGCGTCGAGGCTCGCGCGCGTGAGGTTGAGCCCGCGCGGGGTGCCGTCGTCGGCGAAGATCTTGGGCTCGAGCCGCGTCAGCAGGCGCAGCGTCTGGGCGTTGCCCTCGAACCCGCCGATGCCGCTCGCGAGCTCGGCGAGCGCCCGCTCGCCGTTGTGCCCGAACGGGGGGTGGCCGAGGTCGTGCGTGAGGCAGGCGGTGTCGACCAGGTCCGGGTCGCAGCCGAGCGCGCGGCCCATCTCCCGCCCCACCTGCGCGACCTCGAGCGAGTGCGTGAGACGCGTGCGCACGAAGTCGTCGCTGCCGGGCGTGAGGACCTGCGTCTTGGCACCGAGCCGGCGCAGGCCCGAGGAGTGCACGACGCGGGCACGGTCGCGCTCGAACGGGGTGCGCGCCTTGGACTTGGGCGGCTCGGCCGCCCAGCGCTCGGTGTCCGCGTCGGTGTACGACGCCGTCCCCTCCTCGCCCGGGGCGGGACGAGGGAAGGTCCCGACCACCGCGGGGTCGAACGCGCCCTGCTCGAAGGTCTGCACGGCCCCAGGGTAGCCAGCCCGTGCGACCCGGTCCGCCCTGCGGTCAGGCGGTCGCGGACACGGCGGCGCGACGGCGGCCCGCGACCAGGTGGTCGACGCTGTAGCGCCCCGCCCCGACGGCCACGAGCAGCAGCGCGCCCGCGGCGAGCGTCAGGACCAGCTCGTAGCCGCCCTGGTCGACGAAGATGCCGGCACCGGCGTGGACGAACAGGTACGCCCCGACCATGTCGACGACCAGGAGCGCCCCCGCGACGGGGACGGCGGCACCGAGGATCAGCGCAGCGCCGCCGAGGAGCTCGACCAGCGCCGCGAACCACGCGGCGGCACCGGCCGCGGGCACGCCCATCTGCTCGAAGGACGCGGCGGTGCCGTCCACGGTGTAGGTGAAGAGCTTCTGCCAGCCGTGGGCGAGGAACACGGCGCCGACGGCGACGCGGGCGACGAGGACGGCGAGGTCACGGGCGGTGGCGGGGAGGGTCATGGGAGTTCCTCTCGGACGGGTGCTCGGGTGGGTGCGCTCGGGCGGGTGGCGGTCAGGCGACGACGGCGAAGCCGCCGGTCCACGAGACCTGCTCGCCCGCGGCGAGGCTGATCTGCTGGAAGCCGAGCGCCTCGAGCTCGCGAGCGCGGCGCAGGGGGCCGGCGTCGACGGCGCGCAGGCCCGCGGCCGTGACGATGCCGGCGACCGCCTGCTTCGCCTCCGCGTCGTCGCCCGCGACGAGGACGGTCGTCACGACGTCGCCGACAGTGCCGGCGGTCAGCGTCCCGGCGAACGTCGTGTTGAAGGCCTTGACGACGCGCGCGGCCGGCAGCGCCGCGGCGATCTCGGCGGCGGCGGACGAGTCCGCGGGCACGACGAGCGAGTCGAACGTCTCGAAGTCGACCGGGTTGGTGATGTCGACGACGACCTTGCCCGCGAGCTGCTCGCCGCGCTGGGCCACGATCTCGGCGACCGCGCCGTACGGCACCGCGAGGACCACGACGTCGCCGGCGAGCGGCGTCGTGTCACCGCGGCCGACGAGGTCGACCGTGCTACCACCCTTGCGCGCGACGGCGGCGATCGCCTGTGCCATGGTGCCCGTACCGATGATGCTGACGTGGGTCATGTCGTGCTCCTCAGGATTGGTTGTGACGACAACTGACGTCAGCGTACAAGACGCTTGTTTCTACAACTATTCCCGAGGACGTGAACCGTGGACGACGTGCCCTGGCTCGACCGCACCCAGCTGCGCGCATGGGTGCGCCTGGTCGCGGTGCTCGAGCTGCTGCCCGGCGTGCTGGACGCTCAGCTGCGCCGCGACGCCGGCCTCACCCACTTCGAGTACTACGTGCTCGCGATCCTCTCGGAGTCCGACGAGCGGACGCTGCGCATGAGCGAGCTCGCGCGTCTCACCAACGCCACGCCGCCGCGGCTGTCCCACGTCGTGCGCCGGCTCGAGGATCGTGGCCTCGTCGAGCGCCTCCCGTGCCCGTCCGACGCCCGGTCGACCAACGCCCACCTCACCGAGGCGGGCTGGAAGAAGGTGGTGGAGGCGGCCCCGGGTCACGTGCGCACGGTGCGCGAGCACGTCATCGACGCGCTCAGCGGTGAGCAGGTCGACCAGCTCGCCGCGGTCAGCGAGGCGATCCTGGGCCGGCTGGACCCGTCCGGCGAGATGGCCGCGACCTACCGCCGCTTCGACGAGGAGCCCGGGGCCACCAGCTCCGCGTCGGGTTGACCGCCGCGGTCACGGCCCCTGTGTACGCCGCGTAGCCGTCGGCGTCAGGGTGGAACGCGCCGGGCTCGTCGGGGCCGAGGATCCAGGCGTCGGGTGCGTTCACGCCGTGCCCGTGGAACCGCTGGGTGACGTCGACGAACTG
>JAPSLQ010000019.1 GCA_031180595.1 Isoptericola sp.
TCGCGTGGTTGCCCGACCATGTCGCCAGGTCGAGGCGCACCCAGTCCGTCCGGGCGAAAAGGAACGACGTCCACAGCGCGAGCGCCTCGCGGCCGATCCCGCGTCCGCGCACCGCCGGGTCGTAGAGACGATGCCCGTGCGCGCCCACTGCGGGGCCTCCGACTCCCAGTACCACGTCACGGTGCCGAGCAGCCGTTCGCTCGCCGGGTCGGCGACGACCGCCCGACGCGGGGGCGGGCCGTCGGTTGCGTCCCGGCCCTGCCCGGCAACCGCTCGGGCCAGGACGACCGGTCCGGCCGCTACTGCAGCCGGCCCCGGACGGCCTCGCCGTGTGCGGGGAGGTCCTCGTCGTTCGCGACGGCGACGATCCTGTCCGCGACGTCGGCGAGCGCCTCGCGCGTGTACTCGACGACCTGCACCGACTTGAGGAACGAGTGCACGCCCAGGCCGCTGGCGAAGTGCGCCGAGCCGCCCGTCGGCAGGACGTGGTTGGACCCCGCCATGTAGTCGCCCAGCGAGACCGGGGACCACGGGCCGACGAAGATCGCGCCGGCGGAGTGCACGCGCTCGGCGAGGGCGGCGGCGCCGACGGTGTGGATCTCGAGGTGCTCGGCACCGTACGCGTCGACGACCTCGAGACCCTGCTCGACGTCGTCGACCAGCACGACCGCGGACTGCGGCCCGCCGAGCGCCTGTGTGACGCGGACGGCGTGCTTGGTCGCGTCGGCGAGGTCGACGACGCGCGCCTCGACCGCCGCCGCGAGCTCGACCGACGGCGTCACGAGCACCGACGCCGCCATCGGGTCGTGCTCGGCCTGGCTGATGAGGTCGAGCGCGACGTGGCCCGCGTCCGCGGTGTCGTCCGCAAGCACGGCGATCTCCGTGGGGCCGGCCTCCGCGTCGATGCCGACGACACCGCGCACCAGGCGCTTGGCCGCCGCGACGTAGACGTTGCCGGGGCCGGTGACGACGTCGACCGGCTCGCACAGCACCTCGCCGTCCTGGGGCTCGCTGCCCTCGGCACCGTAGGCGAACATCGCCACCGCCTGCGCGCCGCCGACCGCGTAGACCTCCTCGACGCCGAGGAGCGCGCACGCGGCCATGATCGTCGGGTGCGGCAGACCGCCGTTGTCCTTCTGCGGCGGCGACGCCACGGCGAGCCCGGGGACCCCGGCCTCCTGCGCGGCCACGACGTTCATGATCACCGACGACGGGTACACCGCGAGCCCGCCGGGCGCGTACAGGCCCACGCGCTGCACGGGGATCCAGCGCTGGCGGACCTCGGCGCCGTCGGCGAGGCGCGTCGTGTGCTCGGCCGGCCGCTGGTCGGCGTGCACGCGCCGGACACGCCGGATCGCCTCCTCGAGGCCGGCGCGCACGTCGGCGTCGAGGCCCTCGAGCGCGTTCGCGAGCGCCGCGGCGGGGACCCGCAGGTCGGCCGGGCGCACGCCGTCGAACCGCTCGGCGACGTCGCGCAGCGCGGCCGCGCCGCGCCGCCGGACGTCCTCGAGGATGGGGGTGACGGCGCCGACGGCCTGGTCGACGCCGACCTCGGGGCGCGGGAGCACGCCGAGCAGCTCCTTGCGGGAGAGCCGGCGGCCACGAAGGTCGATGCGCTGGATCACGCGGCCAGTGTAGGTCCGCGGGTGGGGCCGGGTGCTGGCCGTCCCGGACAATGGGCCCATGACGAACCCCCCGATCGACGTCCCCATCCGCGACGACGGCATCCGGCTCGGCCAGTTCCTCAAGCTCGCCGGCCTCGCCGAGTCGGGGACGCAGGCGCGCGACCTCGTCGCCGACGGCGAGGTGCGGGTCAACGGCGAGGTCGAGACCCGTCGGGGCCGCCGGCTCGTGCGGGGCGACCGCGTGACGCTCGCCACGCCGCAGGGCGACGAGACCGCCGTCGTCGCCTGAGGGACCTCAGGCCATGTAGGTCGAGGCCATGACCCGGTCCGGCGTCAGGCGCAGGACGACGCGCTCGGGGTCGTGCGCGAGCGTGCGGTACCTGCGCGCGTAGCGGGCGACGGCGTCGGCCACCTCCGCGGGGTCCTCGCTGACCTCGATCGTGCCCTCGAGCGTGATCCACCGGCCGCCCTCGACCTGGCACACGGCTGCGCGCGGCGCCGAGCCGTCGGGCGCCCGGCGCCGGGCGTTCGCCGCCTTGACCGAGCCGCGCTTGGTCGTGATGCGCAGCAGGCCCGCGTCGGCGTCCCACGTGAACGCGACGGGGACCACGTGGGGCGTACCGTCCGCGCGCAGCGTGGTGAGGGTGGCCAGGTGGCGCTCCGTGACGAAGACGAGCTGCTCGGGGTTGAGGCGGATCACGGAGCGAGCCTACGTGCGGGGCCCGGAGTCTCGGCACGCGGAGTCTCGGCACGCGGAGTTTCGGCACGCGGAGTCCAGGCACGCGGGAAGGGCCCCACCACCGCGGCGTGAGAGCATCGCGAGGTGGCGAGTGCAGGCGGGGACTTCGACCTGACGACGGCAGAGCTGCGTACGGTCGTCCGGTTCTCGGCGGAGAGCGCCGAACCGCTGCTGCCCGTCTTCGAGGCCGGGTCGCCCGGCGATCCCCGGCCGCGAGCTGCGCTGGACGCCGCGTGGTCGTTCTGCGAGGGCGGCCCGCGCACCAACCTGCAGCGACTCACGGCCGTCGCAGCGCACCGCGCCGCGCGGGAAGCCCCGAACGAGCCCGCCCGCCTCGCCGCGCGAGCCTGCGGAGACGCCGCGGGAGCCGCGTACCTGCACCCGCTCGCGCAGGCGACACAGGTCGGTCACATCGTGCGCGCGGCAGCGTGCGCCGCGCTCGTGGCCGAGCTGACCGGGGGCAGGGAGGCGGCCGCGGCCGTCATCGCGTCCGCGCGCGAGCGTGCCACCGCCGGGCTGCTCGACGTGCTCCGCCGCTACCCACCCGCGCCGGCCGGCAGGAACCGGCTGGCGCAGCTCATGAGCGCCCTGGACGAGGCGCTGCGTGGTCCCTCGGCGCAGGACTCCCGGACGGGGCGGCCACGACGCGATCGGTGACCGGCACGACGTCGCCGACGCGCCCCGCACGACTCTCGCGGAGCTCGGCGATCGGCCGCGGGACGAGGCGTGCTCACCGACCGGGCGGGAAGCCGTGCGTGAGGATCGGCGACACGGTGCCGGCGCGCAGCGCGCGCAGCACGACGAGCTCGTGCGGGACGACGGGGTCGGGCAGCGCGTCGAGCCCGAACCAGCCCAGGCCGTCGGCCTTCCCCACCTCCCGCAGCGACGGCTCGCCGGCCCAGCGGACGGCCTCGTAGAAGAAGTCCACGCGCTGCTCGAGCGCCGGGCCGCCGGGCTGCCCACGATGCATCGTCGTGACGGGGCGCAGGTCGCCCGGGCGGACCTCGACGCCGAGCTCCTCGCGGACCTCGCGCACCGCGGCCCCGGCCACCGACTCCCCCGCCTCGACGTGGCCCGCCGCCGCGGCCCAGTGGCCGTCCATGAACCCCGTCCCCGCACGCCGCTGGAGCAGGACCTCCTGGCCGCGGCGCAGGTAGACGTAGACGGCCGGCACCACGCGGAACCGGTGGCCGGCCGAGCCGTCGTCCCAGCTCACGACAGGCAGGCTGGCCCGAGCAGGGCCTTGAGGTCCCCGAACAGCGCGGGCGACTTCTCCACCCGCAGCGCGTCGCCCGCGCGGACCACCGTCCGTTTGCCCGGCTCGGCGACGCTCACGTGCACCTCGGCGGGGCCCGGGTGCGTCGCGAGGACCTCGCGCAGGCGCACCATGACGGGCTCCACGCAGCGGGTGTGCGGCACCGTGACGAGCACCGGGGTGTCTGCCACCGCCGACGTGTCGGGCAGCGAGACCTCCATGGCCTGCAGCTGCATCTGGTCGTCGCGGCGCCGGACCCGGCCCTTGAGCGTGATGACCTGGTCCTCGGCCAGCGCGGTCGAGTAGGCCAGGTACGTCTCGCCGAAGAACATCACCTCGACGGCGCCCTCGAGGTCCTCGATCGTCACGGCCGCCCACGGGTTGCCGTTCTTGCTCATCTTGCGCTGGAGCGACGTGATGAGCCCGGCCACGGTGACCGTCGACCCGTCCGGCCGGCCCTCGTCCGCGACGAGCGCCGCGATCGACGTGTCGGCCGCGCGCGCGAGCACGTGCTCGAGACCCGACAGCGGGTGGTCCGAGACGTACAGCCCGAGCATCTCGCGCTCGAAGGCGAGCCGCTGCTTCTTGTCCCAGTCGGGCAGGTCCGGCACGTCGACCGAGAAGCTCAGCCCGTCGTCGTCCGACCCGCCGAAGTCGGCGAACAGGTCGAACTGTCCCTCGGCCTCCTTGCGCTTGACGCTGATCACCGAGTCGACGGCCTGCTCGTGGATGACCAGGAGCGCACGGCGCGGGTGACCGAGCGAGTCGAACGCCCCGGCCTTGATGAGCGACTCGATCGTGCGCTTGTTGCACACCACGGCCGGCACCTTGTCGAGGAAGTCCTGGAACGACGTGAAGGCGTCGCCGGTCTCCCGGGCGGCGATGATCGCGTCGACGACGTTGGCACCCACGTTGCGGATCGCCGTGAGGCCGAAGCGGATGTCCGAGCCGACGGCGGTGAACTTCGCCGCGGAGTCGTTGACGTCCGGCGGCAGGACCGTGATGTGCATACGACGGCACTCGTTGAGGTAGAGCGCCATCTTGTCCTTGTCGTCGCGCACGCTCTGCAGCAGCGCGGCCATGTACTCCGTGGGGTAGTTGGCCTTGAGGTAGGCCGTCCAGTAGGCGACGAGGCCGTAGCCCGCGGAGTGCGCCTTGTTGAACGCGTAGCCGGCGAACGGGACGAGCGTGTCCCACACCGCCTTGATCGCCGCGTCGGAGTAGCCGCGCTCCTTGCAGCCCGCCTCGAAGTTCACGAACTCCTTGGCGAGCACCTCGGGCTTCTTCTTGCCCATGGCGCGGCGCAGCAGGTCGGCCTGGCCGAGGGAGTACCCGGCGAGGATCTGCGCGGCGCGCTGGACCTGCTCCTGGTAGACGATCAGGCCGTACGTCTCGTCGAGCACCTCGGCGAGCGGCTCGGCGAGCTCGGGGTGGATCGGCTCGATCTTCTGCAGGCCGTTCTTGCGCAGCGCGTAGTTGACGTGCGAGTTCATGCCCATCGGGCCGGGCCGGTACAGCGCGATGACGGCCGAGAGGTCGTCGAACTTGTCCGGCCGCATCTGCCGCAGCAGGGCGCGCATGGGCCCGCCGTCGAGCTGGAACACGCCGAGCGTGTCGCCGCGCGCGAGCAGCTCGTAGGTCGCCTTGTCGTCGAGCGGCACCTGCTCGATCTCGACCGGCGCCTTGCCGTTCATCGTGATGTTCTCGAGCGCGTCGTCGAGGATCGTCAGGTTGCGCAGCCCGAGGAAGTCCATCTTGATCAGGCCGAGGCCCTCGGACGTCGGGTAGTCGAACTGCGTGATGACGGCGCCGTCCTGGGGCCGGCGCATGATCGGGATGATGTCGATGAGCGGCTCGCTCGACATGATGACGCCCGCCGCGTGCACGCCCCACTGACGCTTGAGGCCCTCGATGCCGCGCGCGGTCTCGACCACGCGCTGCGCCTCGGGGTCGGCGTCGTGCACCTGGCGGAACTCCGCCGCCTCCGGGTAGCGGGGGTGCTGAGGGTCGAAGATCCCGGACAGCGGGATGTCCTTGCCCATGACGGCGGGAGGCATCGCCTTGGTGAGCTTCTCCCCCATCGCGAACGGGAAGCCCAGCACGCGCGAGGCGTCCTTGAGGGCCTGCTTGGCCTTGATCGAGCCGTAGGTGACGATCATCGCCACGCGGTCGTCGCCGTACTTCTCGGTCACGTACCGGATGACCTCGGAGCGCCGGCGCTCGTCGAAGTCGACGTCGACGTCGGGCATCGAGACGCGCTCGGGGTTGAGGAAGCGCTCGAAGATGAGCCCGTGCTCCAGCGGGTCGAGCTCGGTGATGCCCATGACGTAGGAGACCATCGACCCGGCGGCCGAGCCGCGCCCGGGCCCGACGCGGATGCCCTGCTCCTTGGCCCAGTTGATGAAGTCGGCCACCACGAGGAAGTACCCCGGGAAGCCCATCTGGATGATGACCTCGGTCTCGTACTTCGCCTGCTTGCGGACGGCGTCGGGGACCCCCGCCGGGTACCGGCGGTGCAGGCCGCGCTCGACCTCCTTGACGAACCAGCTGATCTCGTCCTCGCCGGCCGGCACCGGGAAGCGCGGCATGTAGTTCGCGCCCGTGTCGAACGAGACCTCGCACCGCTCGGCGATCGCGAGCGTGTTGTCGCACGCCTCGGGGAGCTCCGCGAAGAGCCGGCGCATCTCGGCGCCCGAGCGCACGTAGTAGGTCTCGCCGCTGAACGCGAAGCGGTTGCCGCCCTGGTCGTAGGTGGGCTCGTCGAGCGACGAGCCCGAGTTCACCGCGAGCAGCACCTCGTGCGAGTGGGCGTCCTCCTGCTTGGTGTAGTGGAGGTCGTTCGTGGCGACGAGCGGCGCCCCGATCGCCTCGGCGAGGCGGAGCAGGTCCTTCGTGACCCGGGTCTCGATCTCGATCCCGTGGTCCATGAGCTCGACGAAGTAGTTCTCCTTGCCGAAGATGTCCTGCAGCTCGCCGGCCGCGCGCACCGCCTCGTCCCACTGGCCGAGCCGGATGCGCGTCTGCACCTCGCCCGACGGGCAGCCCGTCGTGGCCATGAGGCCTTCGCCGTACGTCTCGAGCAGCTCGCGGTCCATGCGCGGCCACTTGCCCATCTGGCCGTCGAGCGACGCGAGCGACGAGGCCCGGAACAGGTTGTGCATGCCCACGTTGTCCCGCGCCCACAGGGTCATGTGCGTGTAGGCGCCGCCCGCGGAGACGTCGTCGCGGCGCTGCGACTTGTCCCCCCACAGGACCTTGGTCCGGTCGTGCCTGCTCGTGCCCGGCGTGACGTACGCCTCGACGCCGATGATCGGCTTCACGTCGAACTTCTGGGCGGTGCTCCAGAAGTCGAACGCTCCGAACAGGTAGCCGTGGTCGGTGATGGCGACGGCCTTCTGGCCGAGCCGCTGCACCTCGGAGAACAGCTCCGGCAGCCGCGCCGCGCCGTCGAGCATCGAGTACTCGGTGTGGACGTGCAGATGGACGAAGTCGTCGCTCTTCCGCGAGGTCTCCGGTGCGCTGGCGTCGGGCATGGCCCGAGTCTAGGCAGGCCCCTCCGACACTCCGAGCCGCCCCGCCGAGGTCCTTCTCACAGCGCGGCCGCCGTCACCCGTAGGCGCCGCGGACCACCTCGAGAGCGTGCGCCAGGTCGTCGGGGTACTCGCTCGTCACCTCGACCCACCCGCCCGTGAGCGGGTGCTCGAAGCCGAGGCGCACCGCGTGCAGCCACTGGCGCGCGAGCCCGACCTTCGACGCGAGCACCGGGTCCGCCCCGTAGGTGAGGTCGCCGACGAGCGGGTGGCGCAGCGCCGCCAGGTGCACGCGGATCTGGTGCGTGCGGCCTGTCTCGAGGTGGACCTCGACGAGCGAGGCCGCCGGGAGCATCTCGAGCACCTCGTAGTGCGTCACGGACGGCTTGCCGTCCGCGACGACCGCGAACCTGTAGTCCGCGGTGGGATGGCGGCCGATCGGTGCGTCGATCGTGCCGGTCGTGGGTTCCGGGTGGCCCTGCGCGAGCGCGTGGTACACCTTCTCGGGCGTGCGCTCCTTGAACGCGCGCTTGAGACCCGAGTACGCCGCCTCGCTCTTGGCCACGACCATGAGACCGGACGTGCCGACGTCGAGCCGGTGCACGATGCCCTGGCGCTCCGCGGCCCCCGACGTCGAGACCCGGTAGCCGGCCGCCGCGAGCGCGCCGACGACGGTGGGTCCGGTCCAGCCGGGCGAGGGGTGCGCCGCGACGCCGACCGGCTTGTCGACGACGACGACGTCGTCGTCCTCGTACGCGATCCGCATCCCGGGCACGGGCTCGGCCACCACCGCGGGCTCGCGGCGCGCGTCGGGCACGTCCACCTCGAGCCAGCCGCCCGGCGTCAGGCGGTCGGACTTGCCCACCTCGCGCCCGTCGAGGCGCACGGCGCCCGACGCGGCGAGCTCGGCGGCCTGCGTCCGGGAGAAGCCGAGCATCCGGGCGAGCGCCGCGTCGACGCGCTCCCCCGCGAGCCCGTCGGGTACCGGCAGGGTCCGCACCGGCACCGCTCAGGCCTCCTCGGCCGCGGCGTCCGTGCGGTCCGGCCCGGGTCCGGGCTCGTCGTCGTGACGGCGCCCGTCGATCCCGATGCCGCGCACGCCGAGCAGGGCGATGAGCGCGGCCGCGGCGACGATGGCGACGTCGGCGACGTTGCCGACGAAGACGCCGTAGTCGATCATGTCGACGACCTCGCCGCGCGCGAAGCCCGGGTCGCGGAACAGCCGGTCCCCGAGGTTGCCGAGCGCGCCGCCGAGCAGCAGCCCGAGGGCCACGGCCCACCCGCGCGAGCCGATGCGCCGCACCGCGCGCAGGATGACGACGACCACGACGACGACGACGATCGTCAGGGCCCACGTCATCCCCGTGGCGATGGAGAACGCGGCCCCGGGGTTGAACACCAGCCGCAGGCCGAGCAGGTCGCCCACGAGGGGGACACGCTCGCCCGTCTCGAGCGCCGACAGCGCCCACCACTTGGTGAACTGGTCGGCCAGGAGGACGACGGTGGCGAGCACGAAGACCCAGGCCGGCAGGCGCCGTCGTGCGGGTGCTGCTGCGGGCGCGGTCTCGACGTCGGACGCAGGGGCGGTCGGGCGCTCGGACGGGACGGCGCCGGGATCGGGGGTAGACATCGCCCGCAGTCTATGCGGCGGGCACGGACGTCAGCGCCGCTCCTCGCGCGCCTTGGCCTCGACCGAGAGGGTGGCCCGCGGGAACGCCTGCAGGCGCGCCTTGCCGATCGGCAGGCCGGTGATCTCGCACGTCGCGTACGTGCCGCTGCGGATCCGCTCGATCGCGTGGGTCGTCTGCGCCAGCAGGTCGCGCATGTTGTTCACGAGCGTGAGCTCCTGCTCGCGCTCGAGCGCGCTCGAGCCGTAGTCGGCCTGGTCGTCGCCCGCACCGTCACCCGAGTTGCGCAGGAGGTCCGAGAGGTCCTGGTCGGCCTGGGCGAGCTCCGCCTTGAGCCGGGCGCGGTCCTCGAGCAGGAAGGCGGCAAGCTCCTCGACCTCCTCGACGGTCCACGGTTCCTCGCCGTCGCGCACG
This sequence comes from Isoptericola sp., assembly GCA_031180595.1. Taxonomy (GTDB): domain Bacteria; phylum Actinomycetota; class Actinomycetes; order Actinomycetales; family Cellulomonadaceae; genus Isoptericola. Next base: position 9,192 of record JAPSLQ010000019.1, read on the forward strand.
GGGAAGGTCTTGACGTCGCGCGCGAGGTTCGGGAAGTTCTCGCGCAGCGCCGCCCGAGTGGTGGTGGAGAGCTTGGCCATCGGTGCCCTTCCGTTCGGGTCCCTCGTGGTGGGTCACCGCAGCGTAAAGGTAGGAACCGGCCCTCACAACAGCACACGCCGTACGGGCGTGCGCCGTCGTGAGGGCCGGTCCTGGCGTGCTTCGGGCGGACCCGCCGGCTCGCGGCGGAGCCTCAGAGCTCCGACGGACGTCCCGCGGTGGCGTTCTGGCGCGGCGGGAGGGCCGACCCGCGGGCGTCCAGGTCGCCGAGCAGGTTCTGCAGGAAGCTCTTGAGGCGCGTGCGGTAGTCGCGCTCGAACAGGCGCAGCTCGTCGATCTTGCGCTCGAGGAGCGAGCGCTCCTGCTCGAGCTGCGAGAGCGTGCGGTGGCTCGTCTCCTCGGCCTCGCGCACGATCCGGGAGCCCTCGGCCTTGGCCTCGGCGATGAGGCGGTCGCCCTCCTCCTGACCCGAGCGGACGTAGTCGTCGTGGAGCTTCTGCGCCAGCTGGAGCATCCCGGTGGCCGACTCCGGCTCCGCGTGACCCTTGGGCGCCGCCACGGGCGCGGCGGCCGCCGGCACGGGGGCGGGCTGCGACTGCTGCGCGGCGTCCGAGCGGCTCAGCTCCGCGACCCGGCGCTCGGCCGCGGCGAGCTTCGACCGCAGGTCGTCGTTCTCCTCCTGGACCGCCGAGAGGGTCCGGACGACCTCGTCGAGGAAGTCGTCGACCTCCTCGACGTCGTAGCCCTCGCGGAACTTCGTCGCCGAGAACTTCTTGTTGAGGATGTCCTCTGCAGTCAGGAGTGCCATCGTGTCACCTCGTTGCCGTTGCAGGTTCTGGCCCCGTCGCACGGACCGGGAGCGTCCGTCGCCGTTGAGTGCCCACGGTAGCGGACGCCTCGCCGGACGCCACGCGTCGCCGCGCCGCCGTACCGTCCGCACACATCGTCTTCACACCTCGCCCTACATGCTGCGGAAGAGCGAGGACAGGAAGGAGACCAGGATGAACAGGACGAGGAACGCCAGATCGAGCCGGACCTGACCGAGCGTCAGGGGCGGGATCACCTTGCGCAGCGCGCGCAGCGGCGGGTCCGTGACGGTGTAGACGCCCTCGGCGACGACGAGGACCACGCCGCGCGGACGCCAGTCCCGCGCGAAGAACTGCACCCAGTCCAGGACGAGCCGCACCACGAGGCAGAAGAGGAACAGGGACAGCAGGAAGGCGATCAGGTCGAAGATGACGCTCACGGGACGAACCTACCGTGCCCCGCCGCGCCCCCGGGGACGCACACGACGACGCGCGGACCGGAGGGCGTGCCCGGTCCGCGCGTCGTGGCGTCGCGTCAGCTCTGGTTGTAGAAGGCGCCGGTGCGCCCGGTGGGCTTCTCGGCGAGCTTCTCCTCGCCGGTGATCTCGACGTGCTCGGGCGAGAGCAGGAAGACCTTGTTCGTCACGCGCTCGATCGACCCGTGCAGGCCGAAGATGAGGCCCGCCGAGAAGTCCACGAGGCGCTTCGCGTCGGCGTCGTCCATGTCCGAGAGGTTCATGATGACCGGCGTCCCGCCGCGGAACGCCTCGCCGATGAGCCGCGCGTCGTTGTACGAGCGCGGGTGGATCGTGGTGATGCGGCGCAGGTCGCTCGGCGCGAGCGGCGCGGCCTCGCGCGGCCCGGCCCGGTGCAACGGCGTCACCTGTGCCTGGTAGTCGTCCACCGGTGCCTCCAGCTCCTCGTCGAACTCGTCGAGGTACTCGTCCCGCTCGCCCTGGTCGTCGGCGAGACCCAGGTACAGCATGGTCTTGCGAAGCGCTCCGCCCATCGCCCTTGCTCCGTTCGTCGGCACGTCCGCCCTGCCATCCCGGACGGTCCCTTGACGTTAACCACGGCGAGACGCTAGGAGACGCGCGACACGCCGGTGTGTCACGCCGTCGGCCCGCAGGTCAGGCGAGGACGACGACGCCGGCCTGGCGTCCCGTCGTCGTGCCCTCGGCCGTCGCCCGGCGGTGCGAGAAGAGGTCGGCGTCGGTGCGCGTGCACCGGTCGACGTGCTCCGCGACGACCCCGCGCGCGGCGAGCTGGGCGAGCACGCCGCCCGCCAGGTCGAGGGCGGGCGTGCCCGTGTCGGTCGTCGCCCACGCCTGCGGCACGACGGCGGACACGGACGCACGCAGGTCCTCCGGCACCTCGTAGCAGCGGCCGCACACCGAGGGCCCGACGGCGGCGCGCACGTCCTCGGCCCGGGCGCCGCGCTCGAGCAGCGCGTCGAGCGCGCGGAGCACCACGCCGGCGGCCAGCCCGGCGCGGCCGGCGTGCGCCACGCCGGCGACGCGCGCCACGGGGTCCGCGAGCAGCACGGGGACGCAGTCGGCGACGAGCACGCCGAGCCCGAGCCCGTCCTCGTCCGTCACGAGCGCGTCCGCCTCCCCCGCGCTGAGCGGCGGGTGCTCGGCCGACCACGCGTCGCGATCGTCCGGCCCGAGCGCGAGCACGCCGTCGCCGTGCACCTGGGTGGCGAACGCGACCGGCGCGTCGACCCAGGCCGCGAGCCGCGCCCGGTTCTCCTGGACGCGCGCCGGGTCGTCGCCCGTCGACGTGCCGAGGTCGAGCGACGACCAGGGCGCCGGCGAGACGCCGCCGTGGCGCGTCGTGAAGCCCGCGACGACCCCGGGGCCGAGGTCGACGCGCAGCAGCCCGGCCCCGAACTCCTCCGGCAACAACGCCTCCTGCGCCCAGGCGACCGGAGCGCTCACTTGAGGAAGTCGGGCACGTCGAGCTCCTCGGCCGGCCGGCGGGTGTCCTCGAAGATGCGCGGCACCTCGACGGGCCGCTCGACCGTCACCCCGTCACCCTCCTCCACGACCGCGAACGCGGGGCGGCCGTCCGGACGGCCGCCTGCCGTGGCGGCCGGCGCGTCGAGGGACGCCGGGACGTCGTCGGGCTCGGCCGGGATCGGCCGCGGCTGGGCGTGCGCCCCGGCCGCCGCCGCGGGGACCGCTGCGGGACGCGGCACGGACCCCGCCGACGGCCGGTCGGTCTCGACGACGGACACCTGACCGGTCGCGTCGGTCGCGACCGCCGGCCGCGGGGTCGAGCCCGCGACCTGGCCCAGCGCCCGGGCGTCCTTGCGCGTCTGCGGGACGCCGCCGTCGAACCCGGCGGCGATGACGGTGACGCGCACCTCGTCACCCAGGGCGTCGTCGATGACGGTGCCGAAGATGATGTTGGCCTCGGGGTGCGCGGCCTCCTGCACGAGACGGGCCGCCTCGTGAACCTCGAACAGGCCGAGGTCGCTGCCGCCCTGGATGGACAGCAGCACACCGTGCGCGCCGTCGATCGACGCCTCGAGCAGGGGCGAGGAGATCGCGAGCTCGGCCGCCTGGACGGCACGGTCCTCGCCGCGGGCAGAGCCGATGCCCATCAGGGCGGAGCCCGCCCCCTGCATGACGGACTTGACGTCCGCGAAGTCGAGGTTGATGAGACCGGGGGTCGTGATCAGGTCGGTGATCCCCTGCACGCCGGAGTGGAGCACCTGGTCCGCCGAGTGGAACGCCGCGATGGCGGACACGTTCCGGTCGGACATCGACAGCAGGCGGTCGTTGGGGATGACGATGAGGGTGTCGACCTCCTCGCGGAGGTTCTCGATCCCCTGCTCGGCCTGCACCGAGCGGCGGCGCCCCTCGAACGTGAACGGCCGCGTCACGACGCCGACCGTCAGCGCCCCGAGCGAGCGTGCGATCCGTGCGACGACCGGCGCGCCGCCCGTGCCCGTGCCGCCGCCCTCGCCCGCCGTCACGAAGACCATGTCGGCGCCGCGCAGGACGTCCTCGATCTCCTCGGCGTGGTCCTCGGCCGCCTTCTTGCCCACCTCGGGGTCGGCGCCGGCGCCCAGGCCACGGGTGAGCTCTCGCCCGACGTCGAGCTTGACGTCGGCGTCCGACATCAGCAGCGCCTGGGCGTCGGTGTTGATGGCGATGAACTCGACACCCTTGAGCCCGACCTCGATCATGCGGTTCACGGCGTTCACGCCGCCACCGCCGATGCCGACCACCTTGATCACTGCCAGGTAGTTCTGCGGAGTTGCCACGTCGTTGCCTCTCGGGTCGTTCCTGTCCCGACGCCCTCCCCCGGACCCTAAGGTTCTAGTTGAGGGTTAGAGTTATGTCAGGTTGCTGCTGTCTTCGACGGTAGGTGCCGACGTCGACCCTGCGAGGGACGTTCCCCGGCGTGTCGCACCGGCGCCCTCCTCACGTCCCGGCTCACTGCGTCACCGGGAGCTCGGGCGACGACACGTCGACGACGCGCGCTCCCGGCTCCACATCGAGCAGCGTGCGCGCGACCTCGACCTTGAGCGCGATCCGCGAGGCCCCGCCCCACCGTACCGCCCGGCCGTCGTCCAGGACCGTCTCGACGTCGTCCTGCGTCTCGGCGCTCACGCTGGCGACCTGCGTCGCGAGCTCCGCGGGGAGCGCGGCGAGCACGTGCAGGGCCGCCTGCAGCGCGCGCGCCCCGGCGTCGTCCAGCGGGGCCTCGACGACCGCCAGGCCGGCGGGCGGCGCCTCGGCCGTCCCGACCCGGACGCCCTCGGGGTCGAGCAGGACGAACGCCCCGTCGTGGGGCACCGCCGCGACCGGCTCGCGCGACGTCAGCGCGACGTCGAGCCCCGTGGGCCACGCGCGGGAGATGCGGACGTCCTTGACACCGTTGAGCGCGAGGATCTCGCCGCGCAGGGCGACCGTGTCGATCCGCGGCAGCGGGACGCCGGCCTGCGCCTCGACGACCTCGCGCACCCGCTCGACGTCGACAGTCGTGCCCTCTCCCCCGATCACCACCTCGGACGGGTCGAGCGCGAGCACGGGCGACCAGAACGCCGCCCACGCGAGCGCCGCGACCGCCAGGACGGAGGCCGTGCCGGCGAGCACGCGCCGCCACCACCGGTGACGACGCATGGCCGTGCGCTCGGCAAGCCGGTCCGCCATCGCGGTCGAGACGCGGCCCGCCGCACGGCTCGGGGCGCGGCCCTGCGGCGCCGCGGCCGGGGGCCGTTCCGAGACCGCGAGCGCCGTCGAGCGGGTCGGCGTGCTGCGCGGTGCCGCCTGCCTGGGGCGGGGCGCGGCCGGTGCCGCGTCCGTGCGGGGGGCCCTCGGCGCACGCCCGGGCGCCTTGGGCGCGGGCTTCGGCTGCGCACGGGGTCGGGGTGGCTGACGCATCAGTCCATGGTGTCCTCGGCGCCCTGCCGGACGCCGTCCGCCACGCCGGAGCCCGCGCGGGAGCGGAGGTCGTCGAGGATCACGGGCCCGAGCTCGGTGACGTCGCCCGCGCCCACGGTGAGCACGACGTCGCCGGGCCGCGCCAGCCCGGCGGTGACGTGCGCCGCCGCCATGCGGTCCTCGACCGCCCGCACGGCACCGCCAGACGCGGTCGCGGGCACCAGGTCCGTGATCGTCCTGGCCGTGACGTCGGGGTCGACGTCCTCGCGCGCCCGGTAGACGCCCGTGACGACGACCTCGTCCGCGAGCGCGAGCGCCGCGGCGAACCGGTCCGCGAAGGTGCGCGTGCGCGAGTACAGGTGCGGCTGGAACAGCACGACGAGCCGTCCCTCGCCGGCGACCGGCCGTGCTGCGCGCAGGAGCGCCTCCACCTCGGTCGGGTGGTGGTCGTAGCTGTCGAAGACCCGCACCCCGCCGGCTTCGCCCTTCGGCTCGAACCGCCGGCCGGTGCCGACGAACGTCCCGGCGCCCGCCACGGCGTCGGCCGGCGCGGCGCCGAGCAGCACGGCCGTCACGACGGCGGCGGTCGCGTTGAGGGCGTTGTGGGCGCCCGGGAGGTCCAGGCGGAGCTCGTGCGGGTCCGGGCCGAGCGGGCCGCCCGAGACGACCGCGCTGACGGTCCCGGCGCCTACGACGACGTCACGCACGCGAACCTCGGCCTCCGGCGCGGTGCCGTAGGTGACGACCTGGCCCCCGGCGGCCCGGTGCGTCTCCGCGAGACCGGCCGACCCGGCGTCGTCGGCGCAGGCGACGAGCCAGCCACCCGGGCGGACGCGCGCCGCGAACTCGACGAACGCCTGCCGGAAGGCCTCGTGCGAGCCGTAGTGGTCGAGGTGGTCCGCCTCGACGTTGGTCACGACGGCCACGGTCGGCGCGTAGTTGAGGAACGAGCCGTCGGACTCGTCCGCCTCGGCCACCAGGACGTCCGAGGTGCCGAGGTGCCCCCCGGGCACGTGACGCACCTCGCCGGCGGCGTCGCGCACGCGCACGGTCCCCCCGATCGCGAACGACGCGTCGGTCCCGCAGGCGCGCAGCACCGTGGCCACCATGGCCGACGTCGTGGTCTTCCCGTGCGCTCCGGCGACCGCGACGGCGCGCCGGCCGGTCATGAGCGCCGCGAGCGCCTCGGAGCGGTGCAGCACGCGGACCCCGGCCTCCCGGGCGGCGGCCAGCTCGGGGTTGGACTCGCGCACGGCCGACGACACGACGACGGTGTCGACGTGCGGCGCACCCGACGCGTCGACGACGTGAGCGGCGTCGTGCCCGACCCAGACGGGCACGCCGTCGGCGCGCAACGCCTCCAGCGCCGGTCCCGCGGCCGCGTCCGAGCCCTGCACCGGCACGCCGCGCGCGGCCAGCAGCCGGGCGACGACCGACATGCCCGCTCCCCCGACGCCGACGAGGTGCACGCGTCCCAGCGCGGCGAGCCCCGCGTCCTGCGGCTCCGTCATGCGCGGCCGCCCTCGGCCACGGCCTCGCCCACGAGGTCGGCGACGCGAGCCGCGGCGTCGCGCACGCCCGTGGCGGCCGCCGCGCCCGCCATCGCGTCGAGCCGCGTCCGGTCGGCGAGCAGCCCCGGCACCGTCCGGGCGACCCACCCGGGCGTGAGGTCGGCGTCGTCGACGAGGATGCCGCCGCCCGCCTCGACGAGCGGCGCCGCGTTGAGCCGCTGCTCTCCGTTGCCGATCGGCAGCGGCACGTACACGGCGGGGACGCCGAGCGCGGCCAGCTCGCACACCGTCCCCGCCCCGGCGCGGCCGACGACCAGGTCGGCGACGGCGAGCGCCAGGTGCATGTCCGGCAGGTACTCGCGCACCTGGTAGCGCACCGTCTCGTGCGTGCCCGACAGCGCCCGGACCGCGGTGCGCACCACCGCGTCCTTGCCATGCCCGGTGAGGTGCAGGACCTGCGCGCCGGCGTCGAGCAGCGCGGCGGCGGCGCCCGCGACGGCGGCGTTGACCGAGGCCGCGCCCGACGACCCGCCGGTCACGACGAGCGTCGGCAGCGAGGGGTCCAGCCCGAGCGCGTCCGCGGCGGCCACCCGGGCGGTCGCCGCGTCCACCTCGCGGGCGGCCACGAGCTCGGCGATCTCACGACGCAGCGGGAGGCCCACCGTGACGGCGCCCTGGAGCGCCGTGCCGGGGAACGTCGTCCCGACGCGCGCCGCCCAGCGGGCGCCGAGCCGGTTCGCCAGGCCGGGACGGGCGTTCTGCTCGTGGACGACGACCGGCACCCCGCGCCGGCGTGCCGCCAGGTAGGCGGGCGTCGACACGTACCCCCCGAAGCCCACGACCGCCTGGGCGCCGATCTCGTCGATCGCGGCCTCCGCGGCACGGACGGCGGACGCGAGCCTGCCCGGGAGCCGCAGGAGGTCCGGGCTGGGGCGCCGCGGCAGCGGCGCGCGCGGCACGGGACGCAGCTCGTAGCCCCGGGCCGGGACGAGGTCGGCCTCGAGGCCGGTGGTCGTGCCGAGGACGAGGATCTTCGCGCCGGGTTCGCGGGCGCGCAGCTCGTCGGCGACGGCGAGCAGCGGGTTGACGTGACCCGCGGTGCCACCCCCGGCGAGCACCACGGAGCGGACGGGAGAGATGTTCACACGTGGACCCTACCGGCCGCGTCGGCGCCCGCCCCGGCCGTCCGCTGCGCCGCGCCCGCCCCGGCCGATCACGGCGAGGGACCGGCGCACCACGCTCCCCCGTGCCGCGAGCGCCTCGGCCGCGCCCGGCTCGGTGCGCGCGAACCCGATGACCATGCCGAGCGCCGCCATCGTCGTCACGAGGGCGGACCCGCCGGCGGAGACGAGCGGCAGCGGGATGCCGATGACGGGGAGCACGCCGATCACGACGCCGATGTTGACGAACGCCTGCCCCACGACCCAGCAGGCGACGGCCGCCGTCGTGATCTTGACGAACGGGTCGGTGTGCCGGCGCACGACGCGCGCCATGGCGATGCCCAGCACGGCGAAGAGCGCCAGGACGAGCAGCGTCCCGAGGAGTCCCAGCTCCTCGCCGATGATCGCGTAGATGAAGTCGTTGTGGGCCTCGGGCAGGTAGCGCCACTTCTCGCGGCTGCCGCCGAGGCCCACGCCGAAGAACCCGCCCGTGCCCAGTCCGTAGAGGCCGTGGATCGCCTGGTAGCACTCGCCCTGCTCGTCCGCGCACTCGCCGTACGTCGCCAGGATGCGGCCCATGCGGTTGGAGTTGCCGCGCACGAAGAGGAAGAAGACCGCCGCCGCGGCGAGGGCCCCGCCGAGCCCGAGCATCTTCGCCGGTGCGCCCGAGACCCACAGGGCGCCCGCGACGAGCGCGACGACGACGATCGCGGTGCCCAGGTCCTGGCCGGCCATGATGAGGCCGACGAGCGCGAGGGCGCCGGGGATGGCGGGCATGAACGCGTGCCCCCAGCTGCCGAGCAGGTGCTGCTTGCGCCCGAGCACCGTGCCGAGCCACACCGCGAGCGCGAGCTTGCCCAGCTCGGCGGGCTGGATCACGATCCCGCCGCCCAGGTGGATCCATCCCGTGTTGCCGCCCTGGCTCAGCGCGAAGGCGGGGACGAGCGTGAGCGACTGCAGCCCGAGCGCCAGGAACAGGGCGGGCCAGGCCAGCCGCCGGTACCAGCGCGCGGGCACGCGCGTCGCGACGAGCATGAAGGGCAGGCCGAGCAGCGCCCACCGCGCCTGCACGAGGAACGCCGCGTACGGCGACTCGCCCTCCGCGATCGAGGTCACGGTCGAGCTCGACAGGACCATGACGAGCCCGATGACGAGCAGCAGGGCCGTGGCCCCGACGAGCAGGTAGTAGCTCGTGACCGCGGAGTTCCACTGGCCCAGCCAGGGACGCTCGGAGGTGGACCTGCGGGCGCTCGTGGTGACCGCCATGCCCCTCCTCGTCTACTCTGCGAGCTCCTGCACGGCGGCGGCGAACGCGGCGCCGCGCTCCGCGTAGGAGCCGAACTGGTCCATCGAGGCGCCGGCCGGGGCCAGGAGCACGGTGTCGCCCGGCTGGGCGAGTCCCCGCGCGGCCGCCACGGCCCGGCGCATCACGGACCCAGTGTCGCCGGGATCGACCCGCACGACCGGGATCTCGGGCGCGTGTCGGGCCAGCGCCCCCGTCCAGGGCTCGGGGTCGACGCCGATCACCACCGCGGCGCGGAGCCGGTCGGCGCGGCGGGCGACGAGGTCGTCGAACGTGGCGCCCTTCGCGAGCCCGCCCGCGACCCACACCACCGTCCCCGGCGCGTACGTCGCGAGCGACGCGGCGGCCGCGTGCGGGTTGGTGGCCTTGGAGTCGTCGACGTACGCCACGCCGTCGAGCCGCCGCACCTGCTCGATGCGGTGCGCGCCGGGCCGGAAGGAGCGAAGACCGTCGCGGACGGCGGCCGCGGGGACGCCGTGCGCGCGGGCGAGCGCGGCCGCGGCGAGCGCGTCGGCCACCACGTGGGGCGGCGGGACGGGCGTCTCGCCGACCGCCGCCGGCGCGAGGTGCGCCAGGTCGGCGAGCGTGCCGAGCTCGGCGGCGTACGTGCGGCGGTCGGCGGCGTCCGCCGGCGCGTGGAACGCCCGGTCGACCAGCACGTCCTCGACCAGGCCGAGCTGGCCGGGCCCGGGAGAGCCGAGCGTCACGCCCACGGCGCGGGCGCCCTCGACGACGTCGGCCGCACGCACGAGGTCCTCGGTGACCGGGTCCGCGGCGTTGTACACGCAGGCGACCTGCGCCCGGGCGTAGACCCGCCCCTTGTCCGCCGCGTACGCCTCGAGCGACCCGTGCCAGTCGAGGTGGTCGGGGGCGACGTTGAGCACGGCCCCGGCCTCGACCGACATCGTGTGCGTGAAGTGCAGCTGGAAGCTGGACAGCTCGACGGCCAGGACGTCGAGGCCCGCGTCGAGCGCGGCGGTCAGCAGCGGCGTGCCGACGTTGCCCACGGCCGCGGTGCGCAGCCCGGCGGCGGCGAGGATCGACGCCAGCATCTCGACCGTCGTGGTCTTGCCGTTGGTGCCGGTGACCGCGAGCCACGGGGCCGGGCCGCGACCCTCGCCGCCGGGCCCCCGCCGCTCCACCCGCAGGCGCCACGCCAGCTCGACCTCGCTCCAGACGGGGACGCCGGCGTGCGCGGCGGCCGCGAGCAGCGGCGTGCCGGGCGACCACCCGGGCGAGGCGACGACCAGGTCCGCCCCGGCCACGAGGCGCTCGGCGACGACCCGGTCGTCGGCGTCCGGTCCCTGCACGTCGGCGTCCTGCGCCCGGGCGTCGACGGTGACGAGCTCGCGCACGCGGCCGGCGAGCGCCTCGACCACGGCGCGCCCGCTCACCCCGAGCCCCGCGACGACGACGCGCGCGGCGTCGAGCGGGACCGACGGCTCGACCACCATCAGCCGACCACCCACTCGGCGTAGAACACACCCATTCCGAGGGCCGCGAACAGGCCCGCGATGAGCCAGAACCGGATGACGATCGTCACCTCACCCCACCCCGAGAGCTCGAAGTGGTGGTGCAGCGGCGCCATCTTGAACACCCGCCGTCGTGTCATCTTGAAGAAGCCGATCTGGATGACGTCGGACAGCACGATGATGACGAACAGGCCGCCGATGATCGCGGCGAGGATCTCGGTGCGCGACAGGATCGACAGGCCCGCGAGCGCCCCGCCGAGGGCCAACGAGCCGGTGTCGCCCATGAAGATCTTCGCCGGGCTCGCGTTCCACCACAGGAACCCGAAGCACGCGCCCATGATGGCGGCGGCGACGATCGCGACGTCCTGCGGGTCGCGCACCTCGTAGCAGCGCGGGCCCGCGGCGAGCAGCCGCTGGCACGACTGGTTGAGCTGCCAGATGCCCACGATGACGTACGCACCGAACACGATGAGCGACGTGCCCGTCGCCAGGCCGTCGAGGCCGTCGGTGAGGTTCACCGCGTTGGACCACGCGGTGATGAGGAAGTTGGCCCACACCACGAACAGGATCAGGGCGACGGTGGCGCCGGCGAAGGCGAGATCGAGGTTGGTGTCGCGCAGGAACGAGATCCGCGTCGAGGCCGGGGTCCGCGAGTTCGCGTTGGGGAACTGCAGCGCGAGCACCGCGAACGAGACGCCGACGAAGCCCTGGCCGACGATCTTGGCCCAGGGCGTGAGACCGAGCGAGCGCTGCTTGCGGATCTTCGTGAAGTCGTCGAGGAACCCCACCACCCCCAGGCCGGTCATGAGGTAGAGGCACAGCAGCGCCGTCGCGCTCGGCACGCGCCCGGCCACGACCATCGACGCCGCGACCCCGATCAGGGTCGCGCCGATGATGACCACCCCGCCCATCGTGGGCGTCCCGCGCTTGGTGAAGTGCGCCGTCGGGCCGTCCTGGCGGACGAACTGACCGTAGTTGCGGTGCACGAGGAAGCGGATGAACAGCGGCGTGCCGAACAGCGCGACGAGCAGGGAGGCGCTCGCCGCGACGAGGATCGCGATCACGGGGCGACCTCCGCCAGCTCGTCGGCGAGGCGCCACAGCCCGGTGGAGTTGGAGGCCTTGACGAGCACGACGTCGCCCGGTCGGAGCGTCTCGCGCAGGACGGCGCGCGCGGCGTCGAGGTCGGGCACGAACACCGACTCCTCCCCCCAGGAGCCCTCCTGGAGCGCTCCCTCGTGGATGTGGTACGCGCCGTCGCCCACGACGACGAGCTGCTTGACGTTCAATCGCACCACGAGCCGCCCGATCTCGTCGTGCGCCACGCGCGCGTCGTCGCCAAGCTCGCGCATCTCGCCGAGCACCGCGACCGACCGGCGCGTGCGGCCCGCCATGACCGCGAGCGTGCGCAGGGCGGCCTTCATCGAGTCGGGGTTGGCGTTGTAGGCGTCGTCGACGACGGTCACGCCGTCCGGGCGCTCCGTCACGGCCATGCGGTGCGGGCTCAGCGCGCCCGCCGCCGTCAGGCGCTCGGCCACGGCCGCCAGGGGCACGCCGAGGCGCAGCGCCCCGGTCGCCGCCGCGAGCGCGTTCGTGACGTGGTGGGCGCCGACGAGCCGCAGCGCGACGTCGGCCGCGGCGCCGTCGGCGGTCAGGCGGAACCGGGCGCGCCCGCCGTCCACCTCGACGTCGGTCGCGCGCACGCCGGCCGCCGGGATCGTGCCGAACGTGACGACCTCGGTGCCCGGGGCCGCGCGGTCCGCCATGGCCGCGACGCGCAGGTCGTCGGCGTTGAGCGCGACCGTCCCGCCCGGCACGACGCCGGAGACCATCTCGCCCTTGGTGCGCGCGATCGCCTCGACGTCGCCGAAGTAGCCGAGGTGCGCGCTGCCCACCGCGAGGACGATGCCGACGTCGGGCGGGGCGATGCGCGTGAGGTACGCGATGTTGCCGGGCCGGTCCGCGCCCATCTCGAGCACCAGGAAGCGGGTCGCGGGCGTCACCCGCAGCACGGTCAGCGGCAGGCCGACCTCGTTGTTGAAGGACCCGGTGGGCACGACGACGGCCGCCGGGTCGGCGCCCTCGCCCGCCTCGGGCGCGAGGAGCTGACCGAGCAGGTCCTTGGTGGTGGTCTTGCCGACCGAGCCGGTGACCGCGACGACCTTGAGGTCGGCGGCGGCGCGGACACGTTCCAGGACGTGCCGGGCGAGCTCGCCGAGGGCGGCCTGGACGTCGTCGACCACGACGGCGGGCACCTGGCCGAGCTCGCGGGCCGCGAGCACGAGCGCCGCACCCCCGGCGACCGCGGCGCCCGCGAAGTCGTGGCCGTCGACGTGCTCGCCCGGCAGGGCGACGAACAGCGACCCGTCCTCCACGAGTCGGGAGTCGACGACGACGGGTCCCGTGACGACGGTGCCCGGCCCGACGTCCCCGGCCAGCCTCCCGGCGGTCGCCTCGGCGACCTCGGCGGCGGTCAGCTCGATCATGCGGTGGTGGTCCTCTCGTGCCTCGTGGCCAGGGCGTGACGTGCCTCGACGCGGTCGTCGAGCTCGAGGTCGACGCCCGCGACCTCCTGGATCGTCTCGTGGCCCCGCCCTGCCACGAGCACGGTGTCGTCCGGGCCGGCGTCGAGCACGGCCCGCCGGATCGCCGCCGCACGCGGCGCGACCTCGAGCACCTCGACGTCGCGGCCGGCGCCGACGGCGACGTCACGTGCCGCGCGGGCCCCGGCCAGCACCTCGGCGCGCACCGCGGCCGGGTCCTCCCCGTGGGGGTCGTCGTCCGTCACGACGACGACGTCCGCCCCCGCGACGGCGGCCGCGCCCATCGCGGGGCGCTTGCCCGGGTCCCGGTCGCCCGTGGCGCCGAACACCACGACGAGCCGGCCGGCCGTCGTCGGGCGCAGCGCGGCGAGCGCGAGCTCGAGCGCGTCGGTGTTGTGCGCGAAGTCGACGACGACGCGCGGCAGACCTCGTCCGTCGGCGCCTGTGCCCGGCCCGACGACCTCCATGCGCCCCGGCACGGTCGCCGAGAGCCCGCCGGCGGCGTCGAGGGCCTCGCGGACGTCGTCGAGGTGCGCCCCGCCCTCGAGCACCATGACGACGGCGAGCGCCGCGTTCGCGACGTTGAAGTTCCCGGGCAGGCTCGTCGAGGTGCGCAGCGCGCGCCCGTCCGTGTGGGTCAGCGTGAACGCCGAGCCGGTGCCGTGCGGCGTGACGTCGGTCACGGTCCAGTCCGCGGCCGCCTCCTGCCCGCGCGCAGGCCGCGTGCGCAGCGTCGCCACGGGCACCCGGGCGGCCGCGACCATGCGCTCACCCCAGGCGTCGTCGACCACGACCACGCCCCGGCGGGCGTGCTCGGGCGTGAAGAGGAGGGCCTTCGCGTCGAAGTAGCCCTGGAGGTCGCCGTGGAAGTCCAGGTGGTCCTGGCTCAGGTTGGTGAAGCCGACGACGCCGAACTCGATGCCGTCGACGCGGTGGAGCGCGAGGGCGTGCGACGACACCTCCATGGCCAGCGTCCGGACGTCGTCCTCGACCATCGCCGCCAGGAGCGCCTGCAGGTCGGCCGCCTCGGGCGTCGTCAGGCGGCTCGCCAGCACGCGGTCCCCCGAGCGCATCTCGACCGTGCCGATGAGCCCGCCCTTCCAGCCCAGCGCGCGCAGGAGGTGGTCGATCTGGTAGGTGGTCGTCGTCTTGCCGTTGGTCCCGGTGACGCCGAACGTCATGAGGTGCTCGGCGGGGTGGCCGTAGACCCACGCCGCGACGGCTCCGAGCACCGCGCGGGGGTCGTCGGCGACCAGCACGGGGACCTCGAGCTCGCCCTCGACCAGCCGTGCCCCCTCGGCGTCGGTGAGCACCGCCCGCGCGCCGCGCGCGACGGCGTCGGCCGCGAACCGGGCGCCGTGGGCCCGCGCGCCCGCGAGCGCGACGAAGAGGTCGCCGTCGGCGGCGAGGCGGTTGTCGGAGGCGACCGAGGTGACGGAGACGTCCGCCGTGCCTGCCGCGGTGGTCTCGAGCCCGAAGGTCAGGGCGAGGTCCCGCACCCGGCGAGGGCGGGTGCCCGTGGGCCGGAAGCGGTCGAGCGGGGTTGTCACGGAGTAGAACCTACCCTCTGGCCGACGGTGCTCGGACAGGTCCGGCGACCCCCGCGAGGGCCGCCGGGACGGCTCACCACTCGAGCGGGATCTGCTCGTCCGGCGTGGCCGGCCGGCTCGGCGGGACGTCCATCTTCTGGAGCGTGTAGCCCATGAGGTCGCTGAACACGGGGGCCGCGACCACGCCGCCGTAGATGGACGACCGCGGCTCCTTCAGGAACACCGCGACGGTGTACCGCGGGTCGTCCGCCGGCGCGACGCCGATGAACGAGGCCATGTAGCGCACGCCACCGGACTCGAAGATCTGGGCGGTGCCGGTCTTGCCCGCGACACGGTAGCCCGGGATCTGGGCCGAGGTGCCCGTGCCCTCCTCGCCCGTGACGGCCTCCATCATGTGCAGGATCGTGTCGGCCGTCTCGGCGGAGACGACGCGCTCGCCCTCGGCGGCCGGTGCGGGCACGAGCTCGCCGTCGGCTGACCGGGAGCCCGCGTAGAGGGTCGGGGTCATCCGGACCCCGCCGTTGGCGATCGTCGAGAAGACCTGCGCGGCCTGCAGCGCGCTGACCGCCAGCCCCTGCCCGAACAGGATCGTGTAGGGCGTGCGCGGGTCGTGCGCGAGCGCATCCTCGTCGGGCAGCAGCCCGACGGACTCCCCGGGCAGGCCCAGGCCGGTCGGCTCGCCGAAGCCGAACTTGCGCAGGTAGTCGTAGCGCACCTGGGGTGGGATCTTCTCCCCGAACTGCACCGTGCCCGTGTTGGACGAGTGGGCGAGGATGCCGGCGAGCGTCAGGCGCTGCACCGGGTGGTCGTGCGAGTCCTTGAACGTCTGCCCGTTGGGCGCCGTGAAGCGGTACGGCACCTCGAAGCGGTCGGTCGGCTCCCAGTAGCCGCCCTCCAGGGCGGCCGCCACGGACACGACCTTGCCGGTCGAGCCGGGCTCGAAGACGTCCTTGACGGCGCGCGAGCCCTCGGCGACCTTGGCGGTCGAGCGGTCGTTGGGGTCGACGTCTCCCGAGTCCGCGAGCGCGAGGATCGCGCCCGTGCGGACGTCGGAGACGATCGCCATGCCGTGGTGCGCGCCGGTCTCGGACACGGCCTGGTCGAGGAGGTCCTCGGCCTTCCACTGCACGTCGGCGTCGATCGTGAGCACGACGTCGCTCCCCGGCACGGCCTCGACCGTCTCCTGGGACGCGGTCGGGATGCGGACGCCGTCGCGCCCGCGCTCGTAGTTCAGCTCGCCCGCCGTGCCCGCGAGCACGTCGTCGTAGGCCGCCTCGATGCCGCCGACGCCCTGCTGCTCGTCGTTCACGTAGCCGACGAGCGTGCCCGCCACCGTTCCCGCGGGGTAGGTGCGCCGCGACGTCAGGTCGGTGCGCACGTAGGCCTGGAGCTGCAGCGCGGCGATCGCCCGCTGGACCTCGGGCACGACGTTCTTGGCGAGGATCACGTACCGGCTGTCGCCGTTGAGCTGCGCGCCGAGCTCGGCCTTGGACTTGCCGAGGACCGGCCCCAGGAGCTGGGCGATCCCGAGCGCGCCGTCCTCGACCGGCTCCCCCTCGGTGTCGACCCGGCCGTTGGCCCGGAAGCCCTGGATCGCGACCTGGTCGGCGACGACCGTGTACCGGTCGACCGACGTCGCGAGCACGGTGCCGTCGGCGTCGACGATGTCGCCGCGGTGCGCGGGGACGACCGTCGTCGTGAGCCGCTTCTCCTGGGCCGTCGCCGCGAGCGCCGGGCCCCGGATGACCTGGACGTCGACCAGCCGCCCGACGAACACCGCGAGCACGATCGCCGCCACGACGATGAGCCACCGCTGCCGGCGCTCGGGATCTCCCGGCGCGGGCGGCGCCGCGGCGGGGCGTCGCGCGGGCGGGCGGACGGACGGGCGTCCGCCGCCCGCGCGTCTGCCGGTGACGGGCGCGGCCGCGCGAGACCGGGCAGTCGAGGACGGGGTACCCGAGGAGCGGGCACCCGAGGACCGAGGACTCGAGGTCCGGGCACCCGAGGTCCGGGCACCCGAGGACCGGGTGCCGGACGCCCGGGTCGCACCGGAGGAGCTCACCCGACGATTCTGCGCGCCGGCACTCCCCTGCGGGCGTGCACCCTGCCCGCGTGTCGGGCTCACGGCTCCTCCGGCATCGGCCCCGCCACCACCTCGCCCGTGGCGAGGCTGATCATCGTCGGGTTCTCGGCGGGCACCATGCCCATCTGCCGGGCCCGCTCGTCCAGCGAGGCCTCGGCCGCGCGAAGCTCGGCCTGGCGCTCCTGGACGTCCTGCGCGACCTGACCGACCTCCTTCTGGAGCCGGGCCATCTCGTACGACCCGCGCGCCATCGTCGTGTTGAGGAGGAGTGCCGCGAGGAGGGCCGCGGCGAGGATCGAGGCGCACAGGACGTAGAACGGGACGCCGGAGGCCGACTGGAGCGGCGCCCGGACGACGTCGAGACGCCGGCCGCTGTCGCCGGCTCCCCCGGGCAGCGCGGTCAGGGGCGCGCGGCGCGGGCGCGCCGGCGCCCTCCGGTCCGGCGCGACGGCCGGGGCACGCAGTGCACTCATCAGCGCTCCTCCTTCGGCAGCAGGTGGGGTGGGGTCGGTCGGATCCGGCGCGCGGCGCGCAGGCGGACGGACGCCGCGCGGGGGTTGCGCTCGAGCTCGGCCGCGTCGGCCTCCTCGGCACCGCGCGTCAGCGCCTCGAGGTACGGCCGGTGCGACTCGGGCTCGACGGGGAGCCCGGGCGGGGCGCTCGACGTCGTGCCGCGCGCGATGGCCCGCTTGACGATGCGGTCCTCGAGCGAGTGGTACGACTCGACGACGATCCGCCCGTCGACCGCGAGCGCCTCGATCGCCGCGGGCACCGCCCGCTCGAGCACCTCCAGCTCGCCGTTGACCTCGATCCGCAGCGCCTGGAACGTGCGCTTGGACGGGTTCCCGCCCGTGCGCCGCGTGGCGGCCGGGATCGCGTCGCGGACGAGCGCGGCGAGCTCTCCCGTGCGCGCCCACGGACGCTCCTCGCGCCGCCGGACGATCGCGCGGGCGACCCGCTGCGCGAACCGCTCCTCGCCGTACTCGCGCAGGATGCGCGTGAGGCTGCGCTCGTCGTAGGTGTTGAGGACGTCGGCGGCCGTGATGCCGGTCGACTGGTCCATGCGCATGTCGAGCGGCGCGTCCTGCGCGTACGCGAAGCCGCGCTCGGTCTCGTCGAGCTGCAGGGACGACACGCCGAGGTCCATGAGCACGCCCTGCACGGCGGGGAGGCCCTGCTCGGCCACGACGTCGCGGATCTCGTCGTAGACGGCGTGGACGGGGGTGAACCGGTCGCCGAAGCGCGCGAGCCGCCGCGACGCGAGGTCCAGCGCCTGCGGGTCCCGGTCGATGCCCAGCACGCGCGCCGTGGGCACCTGCTCGAGCACCGCCTCGGTGTGCCCGCCCATGCCCAGGGTGCAGTCGACGAGGACGCTGCCGGGCCGGCGCAGCGCCGGCTCGAGCAGGTCCACGCAACGCTGGAGGAGGACGGGCAGGTGCCGGTCCTGCGCCGGACGCGCGCCGTCGTCGGCGCCGTCGGGTGTGGTGCTGCTCACGGGTCCTCCTCTCTGCGTCAGGTTCGTCTCGGGGTCGGGTCCGTCTCGGGGCCGGGGTCCGTCTCGGGTCGGGTGGCGCCGCCCGACCAGGTCTCCCTCCGCGTCGTTCTGGCGCCGGGGAAGTGCGCCAGACTCTCGCGGGAGGAGGCCTCGCCGTGCGGGGCCGGGTGCCTCTGTGCTGCTGCC
>JAPSLQ010000228.1 GCA_031180595.1 Isoptericola sp.
GCTCACCGGGTCGGGTACGCGGCCCTGAAGCACACGCACGAGAAGGTCGGCGACCACTGGGAGCCCAAGGACGAGCCGGGCCCCTCGGACACGCAGGCCGAGGGCGGCGTCGGAACCTCCCGGTCGACGGCCGGTGGGGTGGACGCCAACGCGTCCAAGGAGCACCTCTACGAGATCGCGCAGGAGCTCGACGTGCCCGGGCGCTCGAAGATGTCGAAGGACGAGCTCGTCGACGCGATCCAGAAGGCGAACGACCGCGAGAGCCGCAAGGCCCGGAAGGAGGGTGGGTGACGGGCACCGAGGACGACGCCGCGCCCGGGTCCACGCGGGGACCCGGGCGGCTCGTGCGTCGTCAGCGCGCGCTGGCCACCGGGTCGGCCGCCGCCACCGCCGTCGACCCGCGGGCGGCCTCGCCCGCCTGACCGTCGTCGCCGCCGTCGCTCGCGTGGGCGAGGGCGTGGGTCCGGTCGTCGCGCATGATCACGGCCGCGAGGACGGTGACCGCCGTGACCACGACGGCCATGATGAGGTACGTGTTGCCGAAGCCGATCGCGTCGTAGGCGAAGCCGAACACCGCCGAGAAGAGCACGATGCCGACCTGCTTGGCCATGTTGAAGCCGATCATGTAGGCCGTCGCGGAGATCCGGACGTCGAACATCCGCGTGATGTACTTCATCACCGAGATGAGCATGAAGGGCATCTCGACGGCGGCGAGCAGGCGCCACAGGATCAGCATGCTCGTGTCCGTGAAGAGCGCCGAGCCCAGCACGCGCACGACGAGGATCGCGCCGAAGATCATCAGCCCGTTCTTCGCGCCGATCTTGTTGATGATGAACGGCGTGACGATCATGAGCAGCGCCTCGGCGAGGATCTGCACGAACACCACGCGCGAGAACAGCACCTGCGGGTCGATGCCCCCGGTGACGAAGCGTGCGAAGTAGTTCGGGAACTGCTGGTCGAACACGTCGTAGAGCGCGGCCGTGCCGAACATCAGCACCATGAACCCGATGAAGGACCGGTTGGTCAGGAGCTGCCGCACGGTCTGCATGCTGACGCCCGTCCGGGGCGCTGCCGGGGTCGCGTCGTCGTCGGCCGACGCCGCACCCTCGGTGCGCTCGTCCGCCCCGGTCCTGGGGGTCCGGGCGACGACGAGCAGGACGCCCAGCACGACGGCCGAGAACGTGCCGGCCCACCAGATGTTGTCCGGGTTCGCCGCCCAGAGGAAGCCGCCGACGAGCGAGGCCGTCGCACCCGCGACGGAGCCGAACAGTCGCACGTGGCCGTACTCGAAGCCGTGGCCGCGCGAGCTGCGCTCGTTGAACGCCTCGACGATGCCGACACCGGCGTTGAGCGAGAGCGACAGGAACACACCGCCGACGACGGCGCCGACGTACTCGTTCGCCTGCGCGACCGGGACGAACACGAACGCGAAGAACGGTCCCGTGAGCGCTCCCATGAGCACCACGAACGCGAAGAGGTGCTTGCGCAGGCCGAGCTTGTCCTGGATGTAGCCGTAGAACGGCTGCAGGCAGAAGGCGGTGAGCGCCATGACCGAGCTGACGATGCCGCGGGCGCCCGAGCCCATCCCGGCCTCGGTCTCGAGCCAGCGCGGGAGGAACGTGAAGGCGAGCTGCCAGATCGCGAAGTAGAAGAAGAACAGCCCGCCGAAGTTCCAGAACGTGGGCTGCTTCAGCGACGCCCGGGCACCGGGCTGGGTGACGGCGGACGCGGTGCTCATCAGAACTCTCCGGACGGGTCGAGGACCTCGGTCGAGGTGGGGGTGGGTCGGGTCGTCGGGCGCGGCGTCCCCCACACGGGGTTGCCGTCGGCGTCGAACGGCAGGACCTGGGCGCACGCGTGCCGGTTCGGGTCGTACAGCGGGTCGCCCGTGATCTCGGTGTACGTCCGGGAGTGGTAGACGAGCACGACGTCGCCGTCGGCGGTCTCGGTGAACGAGTTGTGCCCCGGGCCGTACTGCCCGGCCGACGGGTCGCTCACGAACACCGGCTCGGGGCTCTTGGTCCACGACGCCGGGTCCAGCAGGTCGGCGTCGGCGTCCGCGGTGAGCAGGCCCATGGCGTACTCGATGCCGGTCGCCGAGCCGGAGTAGGTGAGGTAGAGCCGGCCGTCCCGCTCGAGCACCGACGGGCCCTCGTTGACCCAGAAGCCCTGGATCTCCCAGTCGTACTCCGGGCGGCTGAGCATCACGGCGGGGCCGTCGAGCGTCCACGGGTTGCGCATGCGGGCGATGTAGAGGTTGGAGTGCCCCTTGACGGCGGCGTCCTGCTGCGCCCACACGAGGTACTGCGTGCCGTCGTGGACGAAGCTCGTCGCGTCGAGGGCGAAGGACTCCCAGCCGGTGTCCACCTGGCCGCGCTCGACCCACTCGCCCGTGAGCGGGTCCGCGTCCGCGCACTCCAGCACGAAGATCCGGTGGTTGAAGGTGTCGTCGACGCCCGGTCCCTCGGAGGTCACGGCGTCGTCGGGGGCGGCCGCGTAGTAGACGTACCAGCGACCGTCGACGCGGTGGATCTCCGGGGCCCAGATGAGGTGGGACTGGGGGCCGTCCTCGTGCCGCTCCCAGATCGTCACCTCGGGTGCGGCCTGGAGGTCGTCCAGCCGCTCCGCACGGCGCAGCACGATGCGGTCGTAGAGCGGGTACGAGCCGGTGAAGTAGTACTGCCCCTCGTGCCGCAGGACGCACGGGTCGGCGCGCTGGAGCACGATCGGGTTGGCTCCGATCTGGTCCGTCATCGGTCTCGTTCCCCTCGTCTGGCCACGGTGCTGGAGGCGTGGCGGTCGTCCGCGACCGAACCAAGGTAATCGATGTAAAGGAGTGCTCCGGCACCGGGATGCCGGATTGTGCTCGCGCTCACACTCCCCGACGCCGGAGGAGCAGGCGCAGGAGCGGTGACCTAGAGACCGGCCAGCAGCCGTTCGACGGTCGCCCTGCCGGCGGCAGCCCACGTGGGCTTGCCACCGGGCAGCCCGAGCTCGCCGGCGCGGCCGATCTCCATCAGGCCGAGGGCCCGCAGCAGCGCCCAGCCGCGCGCACGGCGCACCGTCTCGCCGTCAGCCAGCGGATGAGCGTCGAGGCACTCCGCCACCGACTCTCCGGGGAGCAGCATCCAGGCCGCGCAGAGGTCGGTGGCCGGGTCCCCGGCGCACATGTCGCCGAAGTCGACGACGCCGGCCAGGGTCCCGGCGGCCGTGATCACGTTCGCGGGGTGCAGGTCCCCATGGATCCACACCGGGGACCGGTGCCACGGGTCGGCGGCGATCGCGTCGTCCCAGATCGCCTGCAGCGGAGCGACGTGCTCGGGAGACAGGAGACCGTCGGAGCGGAGGTCGAGGCCTGCGGCGTGGTGCTCGAGCGGGACGCTACGGTGCGGGTTGTGCGGGGCGCCGGCGGGCGCCTCCTTGTGGAGCGAGGTCAGGAAGGCCGCCAGGGCCTCGGCGGCCCGCGGGCCGTCGTCGACCGGGGCCACGTCGGCCGGGCTGCCTGGCACCCAGGTGGTCAGGATCCACGGCCTGGGAAACTCCTCAGTGGGTTCGCCGAGGTGCACGGGGACGGGCACGGGCAGCGGCAGCCGCGGGGCCAGCACCGGGAGCCAGTCGTACTCCTGCTCCAGCAGGGCGGGGGCGCGCGGCGTCATCGGGAGACGGACGGCGAGATCGTCGCCGAGGCGCCACATCTGGTTGTCCCAGCCGCCTTCGACACGGCTGAGCGGCAGGTCCGCCAGGTCGGGGCGCTGCTCCGTCAGGAGGGTGCGCACCACAGCCTCCGCGATCACCCGGTCGCTCAATAAAGGCACCTCTTCGTCTCGCCAGGCTCGCCAGAGATCGGCCCACCGTAGCAAGCAGCACCGCGACGTGCGCCGGTGTCAGACGCGACCCTTGAGCAGGGCCCGGTAGTAGACGACCGGCTCGAGGTAGCGGTCGAACGCCCACAGCGCGCGGCGCGGGACGGTGAGGTCGACACGGCGGACGGTCGGTCGCGGTGTGCCGGTGCGGTCGAACTCGGCGAGCAGCAGCCGGCGCCGGTCGACCG
>JAPSLQ010000229.1 GCA_031180595.1 Isoptericola sp.
GGCCAGTGGCAGGTGCAGTCGCTCGTGCTCCTGCTGCGCTCGCCGATCGTCGACACGCTCGAGGCGGCCGGCCTGTCGCCCGCGCAGGCGCGCGACGCCCTCCCCGAGATCTGACCCGGGAGGGAGCACGCTACCTCGGCGCAGGACGCGCTACCTCGGCGAGTCGGGCGCTACCTCGGCGAGAGGCGCGCTACCTCGGCGGGCCCGGAGAGCGGACGTCTCGGCAGATCGGGCGATCGACGGTACGGTCGTCCCTCATGGAGGTCTCCGTCAGCGCGCTCCGCGCCGAGCTGAAGTCGTGGATCGAGAAGGCCCGCGCCGGCGAGGAGGTCATCATCACCGACCGCGGCGTGCCCGTGGCGCGGCTGTCCGGCGTCGCGACGGCGGACCTCGTCACCAGCCTGGTCCGCGACGGCCTGCTCAGCCCGGCCGAGGCGGAGCGGCGGGCGCACGCCGTGCCGGGTGCTCCGGCGACGAACGGCGCCGCGGCCTCGACCCGGACGCCGTCGCGCATGTCGGACCTCGTCCGCCGCATCCGGCGCTGAGACCGGCCGGGCGACGATGGCACTCGTCTACCTCGACGCGAGCGCGCTCGTGAAGCTGTGCGTCCGCGAGCCGGGCTCCGACCTGGCGAGCGCCCTGTGGAACCGGGCCGACGTCGTCGTGACCTCGCGCCTGGCCGACGCCGAGGTGCGCGCGGTCCTCGCCGCGGGCGAGCGCGCGGGCGTCATCGACGCCGCGACGCGCGAGCGCGGCCTGGCCACCTGGGAGCGGCTGTGGCCCATGATGCACCTGGTGGAGCTGACGCCCGAGGTCGGCGCCCGCGCCGCCGAGCTGCTCGCCACGTCGCCCGTACCCCTGCGCGGAGGCGACGCGGTGCACGTCGCCAGCGCGCTCACCGTCGCCCACCCCGACACGGTCGTGGCGGCCTGGGACGAGCACGTGGCCGGGGCCGCCCGATCCCGGGACCTCCGCGTTCTCCCGTAGGCTCGGCTCGTGCTCTCTCAGCTGCAGTTCTTCGTGTGGATGGCGCTGTCGTTGGCGGTGTTCGTCATGCAGGTCGTCGCGTTCGTCGACGCGCTGCGCCGTCCGGCCAGCGCGTACACGGCGGAGGGGAAGCTGAGCAAGAACGTCTGGCTGCTGATCCTGGGCGTCGCGGCCGCGATCGGCCTCCTCGGGATCCCGTCCGGCTCGGGCGGCGGCTTCGGCTTCCTCAACATCATCGCGGTGACGCCGGCGATCATCTACTGGGTCGACGTGCGGCCGCGCATCCGCCCGTACGGCGGTGGGAGGGGCCGGCCCCAGGGTCCGGCGGGCGGCTGGTGAGCGCCGCGGACGGGGCGGGTGTCGCGCAGGGCGCGGCCCCGCTGGCCGAAGTCGTGCGCGGGGGCATGGTCGAGTCCGTGCACCTGGGCCACCTCGTCGTGGTCGACCCGCGCGGTGACGTCACCCTCGCGGTGGGTGAGCCGGCGACGGAGATCTGGCCGCGCTCGTCGGTGAAGCCCCTGCAGGCCGTCGCGATGCTGGCCGCGGGGCTGGAGCTCCCGGACCGCCTGCTCGCGCTCGCGGCCGCCAGCCACAACGGCGAGCCGCGGCACGTCGACGGCGCACGCGAGATCCTCGCGCTCGCCGGGCTCGGCCCCGACGCCCTGCGCAACACGCCCGACCTGCCGCTGCACGCGCCGTCGGCGCTCGCGTGGCAGCAGGCAGGTCACGGCGCGGAACGGATCACGCAGAACTGCTCGGGCAAGCACGCGGCGATGCTCGCGACGTGCGTCGCGGCCGGCTGGCCGCTCGAGTCCTACCTCGAACCGGACCACCCGCTCCAGCAGGCGGTCCGCGCGACCCTCGCCGAGCTCACGGGCGACGACCCGGCCGCCGTGCGGTCCACGGTGGACGGCTGCGGCGCGCCGCTGTTCTCGACGTCGCTCGTCGGGCTTGCGCGGTCGTTCGGGCGGCTCGGTGGCGCCGGCCGACGGCCCGACGACGGCACCCCGGTCGCGCGCGTGGCGCGCGCGATGGCGGCGCACCCGGAGATGGTGGCCGGCGCCGGGCGGGAGGACACGCTCGCGATGCGGGCCGTACCCGGGCTCGTGGCCAAGATCGGCGCCGAGGGCGTCTGCGCGGCGGGCCTGCCGGACGGCACGGCGGTGGCCTTCAAGGTCCTGGATGGCGCGAGCCGGCCCCGTCCCGCGATCCTCGCCGCCGCCCTGCGCGCCGCCGGTGCGGCCGACGTCGCGGGCGCGGACGCCGACGCGCTCGCCGCGGTCGGCCGGACCGACGTGCTCGGCGGCGGCCGGCCGGTGGGCGAGGTGCGTGCCGTCGTCGGGCCGGCCCGCGCTGGAGACGGGGCATGAGGGCGGTGCTGCAGCGCGTGACGCGCGCGAGCGTGACGGTCGACGGCGAGGTCGTCGGCGCGATCGACCGCCCGGGCGTGCTGGCGCTCGTCGGCGTGACGCACGACGACGGTCCGGAGCAGGTCGCCGCCATCGCGCGCAAGATCGCCGACCTGCGCATCCTGCGCGACGAGCGCTCGGTGCTCGACGAGGGCGCTCCGGTGCTCGTGGTCAGCCAGTTCACGCTCTACGGCGACGCGCGCAAGGGGCGGCGCCCCACGTGGCAGGCGGCGGCGCCAGGGACGGTGGCCGAGCCGCTCGTCGACCAGGTCGTCACGGCGCTGCGCGAGCGCGGCCTCGAGGTCGCCACGGGGCGGTTCGGCGCCGACATGGCCGTCGAGCTCGTCAACGACGGCCCGGTCACGCTGCTGCTGGAGGCCTGAGGCCCGGAGCGCGACGGCCCCCGACGATGGGCTCGGCGGGGGCCGCGCGTCGTCGGGCGACGCGTCACTCGTCGGACCCGGCGCCCGGGGCGGCGCACGACCGAGGGGGCGTGGCCGCGGTTACGGAAGCACAGAGTCTCGGAACCACAGAGTTTCGGAACCACGGAGTTTCGGAACCACGGAGTTTCGGAACCACAGAGGGGGCTCGCCATCGCGGCGGCCCCCCGGATGCCCACGGTATCCACCCTGGCCACGCCGCGGTACCGGTCCGGGGTGAAAGTCGGGGTGAGTTCCTGCAAGGATGCTGCGCGTCACGACACAGGACGGGATAGAGGGTGCCGAGAGCGGCGCCGACAGCGCCACGACGGCAGGAGGAACCCGTGCCCCCGGGTCAGGTCACCGCGCACGACGACGCATGGTTCGACGCGCTCTTCCACGAGCACGCGGCAGCGATCCACCGTTACTTCGTCCGACGGCTCCCGGCGTCCGCGGGCAGCCGCGCCGACGACGCCGAGGACCTCGCCGCGGAGGTGCTCGCGACGGCCTGGCGGCGGCGCGACGACGTCCCGACGGGTGCCGAGCTCCCGTGGCTCTACCGCACGGCCGGCTTCGTGCTGGCCAACCACCGGCGCAAGCTCCGAGCGATTCCCCTCGCCGTGGTCCCTGACGAGCCGGACGACGTCGACCCCGAGAGCATCACGATCGACGACGACCGGGTGCGGCGGGTGCTCGCGCGGCTCACGCCGCGAGACCGGCGCATCCTGCTCCTCGTCGCGTGGGACGGTCTCGACGGCGCGGCGCTCGCCGAGGTGCTCGGCGTCTCGCGCGGGGGTGCCGACGCCGCGCTGTCGCGCGCACGGGCGCGCCTGCGCGTCGCCTGGGACGACGAGACCGCCGGCACCGACAGCTCCCCGTCGTCGCCCGCGGGCGCCGACGGCGACGCGCAAGCCCGGACCCGCTGACGACACAGACGGGGTGCGGGCCGCGGAGGCGATCGTGCCGCCGCGGGGCCCGCACCAGGAGGTCGAGATGAACGACAAGGACGAGACCACCCGGCCGCAGCCCGCAGGGGAGCCGGAGGAGACGGTCGTCGAGCGGGACGACGTCACCGCCCGCGAGGACGACGCGTCCGACGGTGCGGTCGAGCCCGACGGCGCGGTCGAGACCGACGGCGCGGTCGAGACCGACGGCGCGGACGAGACCGACGGCTCCGAGGTGCCCGAGTCGCGGGCCGAGGACGCCGACGAGGGCGGCGAGGCCGCCG
>JAPSLQ010000230.1 GCA_031180595.1 Isoptericola sp.
CAGCGGGCCGGCGGCGAGCGCCGCCACGTTGTCCTCGAGCTGCGCGACGCTCGACGCCCCGATGAGGGCCGACGTCACGCGGGGGTCCCGCAGGACCCACGTCAGCGCGAGCTGCGCCAGCGTCTGGCCGCGGTTCTCGGCGATCTCGTTGAGGGCACGCGCACGCTCGAGGTACGTCTCGGAGAGGTTCGACGACGACAGGAACGGCGAGTCGCTGCGCGCGGCGCGCGACCCCTCGGGCGCCGCGCCGGACAGGTACCGGCCCGTGAGCAGACCCTGCTGGAGCGGGGAGAACACGATCGTGCCCACGCCGAGGTCCTCGACGGCGTCGAGCAGCGACTCGCCCTGCCGGCCGTCGTACGGGTCGTCGTGGTGCGGGTTCTCGACGTGCCGGTTGAACATCGAGTAGCTCGGCTGGTGGATCAGCAGCGGGGTGCCGAGGTCGGCGAGGATGCGGGCGGCCTCGCGCGTGCGCGCGGGCGAGTAGTTGGAGACGCCCACGTACAGCGCCTTGCCCTGCCGCACGGCCGAGGCCAGCGCCCCCATGCTCTCCTCGAGCGGCGTCGAGGGGTCCGGGCGGTGGTGGTAGAAGACGTCGACGTAGTCCAGGCCCATGCGGGTCAGCGACTGGTCGAGCGACGCGAGCAGGTACTTGCGCGAGCCGTGGTTCCCGTACGGGCCGGGCCACATGTCGTAGCCGGCCTTGGTGGAGATGACGAGCTCGTCACGGTACGGGCGGAGGTCGGCGGCCAGGTGCCGGCCGAAGTTCTGCTCGGCCGAGCCGTAGGGCGGGCCGTAGTTGTTGGCCAGGTCGAAGTGGGTGATGCCGAGGTCGAACGCGCGGCGCAGGATCGCGCGCTGGGTCTCCATCGGGTTGACGTCGCCGAAGTTGTGCCACAGCCCGAGGGACAGCGCCGGCAGGTCGAGGCCCGACCGGCCCGTCCGCCGGTAGGTCATGGTGTCGTAGCGGGCGTCGTCGGCCAGGTACGGGGGTGCGAGAGGCATGCGCCCATCCTGGCTCACGCCGTCAGGTGACGGCGCCCATGTGCCAGGGGATGAACTCCTCGGCGCCGATCTCGAGCTCCTCGCTCACCGTCTTCTCGCCGGACGCCACCGCGATGATCTTCGCGAGGATCTCCGCCCCGACGTCGGCCACGGACGCCGCGCCGTCGACGATCCGCCCCGCGTCGAGGTCCATGTCCTCGGCCATGCGCTCGTACATCGGGGTGTTCGTCGCGACCTTGATCGACGGCGTCGGGCGGCACCCGAACACCGACCCCCGCCCCGTCGTGAACACGACGACGTTCGCGCCGCCGGCGACGAGGCCGGTCACGGACACGGGGTCGTAGCCGGGCGTGTCCATGAACGTGAATCCGCGGTCGGTGATCGGCTCCGCGTAGTCGTAGACGGCGGCGAGGTCGGCCTGCCCGCCCTTGGCGACGGCCCCGAGCGACTTCTCCAGGATCGTCGTCAGACCGCCGGCCTTGTTGCCCGGCGACGGGTTGTTGTCGAGCGTGCCGCCGCCCGCGGCGACGTAGCCGCGCCACCAGTCGATGCGGTCCAGCAGCCGCTTCGCGACGGCGGGCGACGTCGCCCGGGCCGTGAGCAGGTGCTCGGCACCGTAGACCTCGGGGGTCTCCGCGAGCACCGACGTCCCGCCGTAGGCGACGAGCCGGTCCGACGCCCAGCCGAGCGCCGGGTTCGCCGTGATGCCCGAGTACCCGTCCGAGCCCCCGCAGTTGAGGCCCAGGACCAGCTCGGAGACGTCGCACTCCTCCCGCCGGCGGGCGTCGACGACGGGCAGCATCTCGCGCACGGCGGCGACGCCTGCCCGCACCGACGCGCGCACGCCGCCCGTCTCCTGGATCGTCATCGACCGGACCACCGTGTCCTCGGGGATCGAGGCCAGCAGGCCCTGCGCCTCCGGGTCCGGCGCCCCGACGCCGGGCATGCCGAGGTCCGTCACGGAACCCGACCGGGCCGACAGCGCGGCGCCGGGCACCATCTCGCAGCCGAGCCCGAGCACCAGCAGCCCGGCGACGTTCGGGTGCGCCGCGTACCCGCGGAGCGTGCGCAGAAGGATCTGCCCGCCCTCCGAGTCGGGCACGAGCCCGCAGCCGCTGGTGTGCGTGAGGGCGATGACGCCGTCGACGTTCTCGAACTCGTCGAGCGCCGCGCCGCGGAACTGGTCGGCGATCATCCTCGCCGTCGACGCCGAGCAGTTCACGCTCGTGAGGATCGCGACGTAGTTGCGCGTCCCGACCCGGCCGTCCGCCCGGCGGTACCCCCGGAACGTGGGGCGCGGCTCGCCGTCGGGCACCGCGAGCTCGGTGTGCACGCCGCCGAGCGGCGCCTCGCGCTCGCCCGGCTCGAAGCCGAGGTTGTGCGTGTGGACGTGGTCGCCCGGCGCGACGTCCGCCGTCGCGACGCCGATCACCTGCCCGTACTTGCGCACCGGCGAACCCGCCGCGACGGACCGCAGCGCGACCTTGTGCCCGCGCGGCACGGCGTCGCGCGCGACGACGCTCGTCCCGCCGGGTGCGGACACCTCGTCACCGGGTGCGAGGTCACGCGTCGCGACCGCGACGTCGTCGCCGTCGCGCAGCACCAGCAGGTCGTTCATCTGGTCCGTCCGTTCCTTCGTCCTGTGCGGCGTGGCGCGGGGATGCCGTGCCACCAGCATGGCGGCACGGCACCCCCGTCGGCGGGCTCGGTGCGGGCGGCGTCAGCCGCCGATCGCGGCCTCGACCTCGGAGATGAACCGCTCCGCGGCCTCCTGCGGCGTGATGTTGCCGAACAGGACCTCGGTGTTGACGCGGGTCATGATGTCCTGCATCTGCGCCGAGCCGTTCGGCGGCACCGGCGGGTTGTCGACGATCTCGTCCTCGAGGTCGGCCATGAACTCGGCGACCTTCTGGTCGGCGGCCTCGAGGTCGCCCGTGATCGACTCGCGCACCGACACGTTGGACGGCAGACCGCGGTCGGTCAGCTGCAGCTTGGCGACCTCGGGGTCGTTGAGCAGGAAGTCGACGAGCTTCGCCGACTCCTCCGGGTGCTCGGTCGTCGCCGACACGGAGTAGTACATCGCGGGCTTGAAGTACATGCCCGTGCGCTCGTACTGGGACTCGCCGGGCAGTCGCAGCAGCTCGAGCTCGTGGCCCGACGCCGACGAGAGGGCCCCGAGCTGGTTGGACCACCAGACGCCCATCGCGCCGGTGTTGGTGCCGAGCAGCGAGCCCTCTGGGCCGGCGTTCTGGATCTCGACCGACCGCGACGCGTCGGGCTGGCCGCCGTTCGCCATGAGGTCGAGCGACAGCTGGAAGAACTCCGCGACGGTCTCCGGGGAGACGCCGAGCGTGCCGTCCGCGTTGTAGAGGGTCTCGCCCTTCTGCCGGGCGAGGATGGCCAGGCCGGCCTCGTTGAAGCCGTAGTCCTGCGTCCCCCACACGCCCTCGCCGGCGCCCTCGGAGATCTGGCCGGCGATCTCGACGTAGTCCTCCCAGGTCCACGTCTCGTCGTCGGGCATCTCGACGCCGGCCTGCGCGAAGATCTCGGGGTCGGCGACCATCGAGTACGCGTTGACGCCGGTGGCGATGCCGTAGAGCTTCCCGTCGATCTCGCCGGTCGCGACGATCTCCTCGGGGATCTCGGACGTGTCGATGTCCAGCTCGTGCAGGTCGGCGATGACGCCGCGCGTCGCGTAGTCGGAGATGTAGCGCTCCTCCTGCGTGATGACGTCCGGCGTGTCGCCGCCCGCGACCGACGTCGCCAGCTTGTCCCAGTACCCGCCCCAGTCGGTGTAGTCCGGGACGACCGTGATGCCGGGGTTCTTCTCCTCGAAGAGGTCGATGATCTGCTGGGTGGTCTCGTGGCGGGTGTCCGAACCCCACCAGGCGAAGCGGATCTCGACGTTGCCGCCGTCCTCCCCCTCGCCGCCGCCGCCCTCGGGCATCGCGCCCGAGTCGCCGGAGCAGGCGGTCAGGGCCAGCGCACCCGCCGCGGTGAGGGCGACGAGCGCGG
>JAPSLQ010000231.1 GCA_031180595.1 Isoptericola sp.
GACGACCTCGTCCGCCCGCCCGCCTGACTCACGCGGCGAGGCCGACCATCTCCGCCATGCGGGCAATGCCGGCGGGCGCGTGTCGCTTGAGACGTTCGACGGCGGCGGCCACGTCGTCGCGGCCGGCATGCTCGGGTCCGATCCGTGCCGGGTTGAGCGAGGTCGCGTTCGCCCAGGCGCGGATCTCACGGTCGCGGGCGAAGGAGCGTGTCGCCCGGTTTCCGAGGACGTTCATCGCCACCCAGCCGGCGGTGGAGTTGCCGTACGGGCTGGGCGGGCACAGCGCGTTCTTCTCGGCGTCGTCGCTCCGCGTCGCCTCCACGAACCCGGCTAGCGCCGCGCCGAAGCACGGGAACCCGGCACGGATCGGCTGCAGCCTGATCTTCTCGCCCCAGATCGGCACGAGCGGTGCGTGCCGGAGCCCCGCTGAGGCGCAGTGCACGACGACGGAACCCCGTCCCGTGACTACGGTGCCGCCGTCGAGCACGAGCCGGCCTGGCGCGGCCCGGCGGACGTGCCCGAGGCGCACCACGTTCTCGACCGAACGCAGCCGGTCGAGCTCCCACTGCGCGAGCGTCGGCGTCTTGGCCATGGTCGGCGTGATGGAACGGTCGATGCGCAGGAGGATGCCGCGGTCCTCGAGGCGCAGCATGAGGTCGTCGGGGGACGTGGCCTCGATCGCGGCCTCCATGATGTCCGCGGACATCCCGAGAAAGGTCGCCGGGTCGGGCTGCAGGACCGCGCGGTCGAACATCCACGGGTCCCGCGGGCGCACCCAGCAGATCGCCTCGGCGTCGGTGCCCTGGTCGATCAGCCACACGATCGCGTCGGTCGCGGTCTTGCCCGAGCCGACGACGACCCACCGATCGGGCGCCTCGTCCCGTGCGACCGTCGGCAGGAATCCGACCGGCACGACCCGCGCACCGTCGTCGACCGCGAACGGCGGGGGAGTCACCGCCGGGACGTCGGACGCGAGATAGCTCGCGTCGACGACCCGACGACGCACCCGTACCTCGCGCACCTCGCCCGTCGTCAGTGAGCGGACCGTGCCGTCGTCGCGCCACTCGTGCGCGGGGAAGAACTCGACCCGGTTCGATGCGCGCAGCCGGTCGTCGAGCACCGTCGCGTAGTAGGCGAGGACCTCCGGGCCCGTGGCGCGCTCGTGCAGCCCCGCCTCGGGCCCTTCGGTCTGCAGCCGCCCGGTGCCGAGCGGCGTCGACGCGACGCCGTAGAACTCCGACGCCTGGTGCAGGCGCACGAACGGGTACGCGTCGAGCCAGTGGCCCCCGACGCCGGCACGCCGGTCCACGAGGGCGACGCGCGCGTCGGGGTCGTGGTCGATCAGCGCGTCGACGAACGCCATCCCGGCCGCCCCGGCACCGACGACCAGGTAGTCCGTGTCCAGGACACGTGCCATGGTGTCACTCCAGCACCGCCCCGACCGGCCGTCAACGCACGGGCGGGTGATCGTCGTCGGCAACCCGCACCGGCGCTCCCGGGCGAGGAGCGGCGACCCGTGCGAGCGTGGCGCCATGGACGGACCGCACCGAACCGGACCCGTGGCGAGCTTGTGGGGTGACCGGCTCGGGCGCCCCGCGACGCGCGCCCTGCAGGTCCTGATCCTGCTCGCGCTCGCCGCGTGCGTCGTCTTCGCGATGATGCGGCTCAAGCTGCTCGTCATCCCGCTGCTGATCGCCGTGATCCTGGCCGCCGCGCTCGCGCCCGTGGTCCGGTTCCTCAAGCGGCGTGGCTGGCCACCGCTCCTCGCGACGTGGACCACGCTGCTGGGGGCGCTCGGGCTGCTGGGGCTCGTGATCTGGCTCGTGGGGCGCGAGTTCCGCGACGAGTGGCCGCTGCTCATCGAGGAGGCGGGCCGCGGCATCGACGAGCTCGAGCGGTTCCTCACCGACGGGCCGATCCCGATCAGCGCGCAGCAGCTCGAGTCCGCCCGGCAGACGGCGACCGAGGCGCTCACGAGCGACGCCGTGCAGGCGGGCGCGGTGCGCGGTGCCACGGCGGCGGTCGAGGCGGTCGCGGGGCTGTTCCTCGGCCTGGTCGTGCTGTTCTTCCTGCTCAAGGACGGCCGGCGCATGTACACGTTCCTGCTGACGCCGCTCCAGCAGGACACCCGCGAGCGGGCGCTGCGCATCGGTGACCGGTCCGTCGACGTGCTCGGCGGCTACCTGCGCGGCACCGCGATCATCGCGTTCGTCGACGCGTTCTTCATCGGTCTGGCGCTCGTCATCCTCGGCGTGCCGCTCGCGCTGCCGCTGGCCATCGTGGTGTTCCTCGGCGCGTTCATCCCGCTCATCGGCGCGGTGCTCGCCGGCGTCCTCGCGGCGCTGGTCGCCCTGGTGACCAACGGCCCGGTCACGGCGCTCATCGTGGTCGCGGTCGTCATCGGCGTCAACCAGCTCGAGGGCGACCTGCTCGCGCCCGTCGTCATGGGCCGCGTGCTGTCCCTGCACCCGCTCACGGTGCTCCTCGCCCTCACCGCCGGCACGATCCTCGCCGGGTTCGTCGGCGCGCTGCTCGCGGTCCCGATCGCGGCCGTGTCCTGGGCGGCGATCAAGGAGTGGAACGCCACCTCACCCCGTCCCGTGGTCCCGGCCGCGGCGGAGTCCCCACCGGACGAGCCTCCACCGGACGAGGGCTGAGGTGCCCGACGGCGGTACCGCCGTCGGGTGCACCGGGTCACGCGGGTGGGGCGCGTCAGTCGCGGACGACCTCGCCCGAGGCGACGTCGACGCGGTAGTCCACGGCGTCCCCCTGCTCGTCGACCGTCACCGTCCAGGTGTCGAAGTTGCCGTCCTCCTCCTCGAGCTCGGCGTCGTCGAGCGTGCCGTCCGCCTCGGCGAGCACGCTCTCGACGGCGTCGGCGAGCGACACCTGGGCCGCGTCGAGCGCCTGCACGACGGCCGGGTTGAGGTCGTCCTCCTCGGTGCCCACGACCTCGCCCGCCTGGTCGACCTCCACCGTGACGGTCCCGTCGCCGACTGCGACGTCGACCTCCCACGTGTCGTCGTCGTCCGCGTCGTCGATCGAGAACGCCGTGCCCCCCGCCTCGTCCTCGGCGGCCGCGATCGCCGCGACGGCGGCGCTCGCGTCGCTGCCGCCTGCCGCCCCGTCCTCCCCGGTCGCCGAGGCGTCGTCGCTGGGCAGCGCCGTCCGGTTGCCGCCGGGGCTGCCCGCCAGGTGGTCGCCCTCGCCGGGGTCGGACTCGTTGCGGTCTCCCGGCCCCGAGCAGGCGGCGAGGGAGAGGCCGAGGGCCAGGGCGAGGACCGGAGCGGTGGTGCGGGTGCGCATGCCACTCATCCTGCGGGCCGCCCAGGGCACTCGCACGAGGCTCGACCGGGCTGCCGCCGTCGGGCACCATGGAACGGTCCTTGCGCTTGACGCAGCGTCAACTCCTACGGTCGGTGCCATGACCCGCTCCATCCAGGATGTCGCACGCCTCGCCGGCGTCAGCAGCCGCACCCTGCGTCACTACGACCAGATCGGCCTGCTCCCGCCGTCGGGCACCGGGGCCGGTGGGCTGCGCTACTACGACGACGCCGCGATCCGGCGTCTGCAGCGCATCCTGCTCCTGCGCGGGCTGGGCCTGCCGCTGATCGACATCGCCACCGTGCTCGACGAGCAGACCGACGAGGTCGACGCGCTGCGCCGGCACCTCGACGTGCTCCGTGGCGAGCAGGACCGGCTGTCGCGCCAGATCGCGTCCGTGGAGCGGACCATCACCGCACTCGAAGAAGGAGACACGATCATGGCCGAAGAGATGCTCGACGGCTTCGACCATACGCAGTACAAGGACGAGGTGACCGAGCGCTGGGGCGCCGACGCCTACGCGAAGGGCGACGCCTGGTGGCGCGGGCTCGGCAAGGAGGGGCGGCGCGAGTTCACCGAGCGCACCAAGAAGCTGGGGGACGACTGGAGCGCCGCGGCGTCGTCGGGCGTCGACCCGACGTCGGACGAGGCGCAGGCGCTGGCCGCGCGCCACGCGCAGTGGCTCGGCGC
>JAPSLQ010000232.1 GCA_031180595.1 Isoptericola sp.
GTCGCGCCGCACCCGCACCCGCCCGGGCCGGCGTACGTCCGGGCGCACGTGCACCCGGACGCCGCCCGGGGCGAGCACCGTCGGACCGTGCAGCGCGACCATCTCGCCCGCCTCGAGGCCGGTGTCGCGCGACAGGCTCCACGCCGCGCGCACGGCGGCCTCGTCGCGTGCGGCCGTCGCGCGCGGGCCGTCCGGTCGCGTCGCCGCACGCACCGTCGCGCCGGCGAGCAGGGGCCGCCGGCCGACGACGTCCCCGTCGGCGAGCGGGACGCCGTCGGCCTCGAGAGCCGCCTGCCGCAGCTCGGGCCGGCGCACGAGCGCGGCGAGGGGTTCGCGCAGCTCGCCCACCGTCGCGCCGGCCCGCACCTCGACGTCCTCGCCCGGGTGCAGCGTGAGCCGCACGACGCCCGCGGGCGCGGCGCGGCCGGCAGGAACGGGGACGGGCACCCTGGGGGACTCGGACATGTTCCCCAGGGTGCCCGTTCCGGGCGGCGGCGGTGAGCCGCCTGTGGACAGCTACTCGGTCGCGAGCGCCTCGACCGGCGAGGTCCGCACCGCGGCCCGCGCAGGCACGACCGACGCGACCAGGCCCGCCACCGCCGCGACGAGCAGCACGAGGCCGATCTCGCGCCACGGCACGGCGAGCACGACGTCGCCCATCACGCCGAGCGCGGCGGCCGAGCCCGCCCACCCGTACACGAGGCCGAGCACGACGCCGAGCACCGCGCCAACGCCCGCGATGAGCAGGCCCTCGATCGCCAGCATGCCGCGCAGCTGCGCCTTCGACAGTCCGATCGCGCGCAGCGTCGCGGACTCGCGGCGGCGCTCGATGACCGACAGCGACAGCGTGTTGGCCACGCCGATGAGCGCGATGACCACCGCGACCGCCAGCAGCCCGAGCACGACGCCGAGCATGGTGTCGATCACCTGCTCGTACCCGGCGCGCTCGACGGCCGCGCCCGTGACGCCCACCGCCTCGCCCGAGTCGGCGACCGCGTCCTGGACGTGCGGTACGACGGCACCCGCGGCGCCCGGGTCGTCGAGCCCGACCCAGAGCGTGCTCGCGGCGGCACCCTCGACCAGCCCGTCGAGGTCGGAGCGCGTCAGCACCGCGCGCTCCAGGCCGGCCTCGGTCACCGCCACCGTGAGCACCGCCGACCCGGCCGGCCCGTTGACGGTCAGCGAGTCGCCGTCGGACACGTCGACCTGCGCCGCGTCCGAGGAGGACAGCACCACGGTCCCGGGCGCCAGCTCGGCGAGCGCGTCCGGGAAGCTCAGCACAGGGGTCACCTGGGCCGGGTCGACACCGTCGACGCCGAGCGACGTCTCGCCGCCGACGGTGACGGTCGAGGTCGCGACGGGCGCGACCGCCGCCACGCCGTCGACCGCCGCCACCTCGGTCGCGAGGCTCTCGGGCAGCGCGACGGGGTTGCCCTGCTCGTCCCACGTCTGCGCGGTGAGCGACACGTCGACCGGGTACTTGGTGTCGAGCGCGGCCGTCAGCGAGACGCGGGCGCTCGCGGCGCCCGTGGACATCATCGCCACGAGGGTGACGCCGATGAGCAGCGCCGTCGACGTCGCCGCCGTGCGCCGCGGGTTGCGCCGCACGTTGGCCGAGGCGAGCCGAGCCGTCGGGCCCGACGTGCCGGCGAGCCGGCCCGCGAGCGCCGTGACGCGCGGCAGCCAGAACACCGCGCCGACCGCGACACCGACGAACGACAGCACGCCGCCCGCGATGCCCAGCAGCAGACCGAGCGCCGCGTCCTGGGCCACCATCCCGAGCGCCGCGCCACCGCCCAGCAGCGCGAAGCCGACGACCGTCGCGAGCAGGGAGAGCACGAGGCGCGCCCGACCCGCGCCGCGCGACGCCGTGGGCGCGTCCGCGGGGCGCAGCGCGGCGAGCGGGGCCACACGGGTGGCGACGCGCGCCGGCACCAGGGCCGACGCGAGCGTCACGAGCGTGCCGACGACGATCGGCACGACGACGACCTGCCACGTGAGCGAGATCGAGGCCGGCAGCGGGACCCCGAGGTCCTGGGTGCCCGCGACCCACAGCGCGGCCTGGCCCAGCACCGCGCCGAGGACGACGCCCGCCACCGACGACACGGCGCCGAGGATCCCGGCCTCCATGAGCACGCCGCGGCCCACCTGACCCTTGTTCGCGCCGACGCAGCGCAGCAGCGCGAGGGTGCGGGTGCGCTGGGCGACGAGCACCTGGAACGTGTTCGCGATGACGAGCCCGGCCACGAGGAGGGCGATCGCGGCGAACGTGAGCACGAAGATCATGAACATGAGGTCCTCGCCGCCGGTGAGCGCCGCCGCCACCTCGGCGGCGTGCTCGTCGGGCGTGCTGACCTCGAGGCCCGTGCCGAGCGCCGCGCCGATCGCTGCGCGCGCGGCCTCGACGTCGGCCGACCCGTCGAGCGCGACGAGCGTCTCCGCGTAGGTGCTCGGCGTACCGGGGCCGGCGGCGTCCGCCGCCCACCGCGAGACGACCTCCGCGTCGACGACGGCCGCCCCGCCGAACACGGCGTACGCGTTGAACGGGTCCTCGACGATGCCCGAGACCGTGGCCGGCTCCTCGACGCGCGCGAGCTCGCCGTCGGCCTCGGCGACGTCGCGCGTCACCGTGACCCGGCCACCCACGCCCACGCCGAGGCGCTCGGCGACGTCGGGGGGCAGCGCGACCTCGCCCTCGCCGGCGGGCCACTCGCCCTCGGCGATCTCCAGCGGCATGAGGTCAGGGTCCGACGTCGTGGCGATCGCGCCCTGGTAGATGGTGCGGCCGCCCTGCGACAGCTCGAGATAGGTGCTCGCCAGCGGCTCGGCGGCCGCGACGCCCTCGACCTCGCGGATCGCCGCGACGTCCTCGTCCGTGACGGACTGCTCGTCCTCCTGGACGACGAGGTCCGCGCCGGCGTACCGGGCGGCGATCGAGTCGTAGGTGGTGCGCGTGATGATGTTGCCGGCCAGCAGCGTGGCGGCGACGAACGCCGTGCCGATGACGATGGCGATGCCCGCCGCCGTGAGGCGGCCGAGGCTCCGGCGCATCTGCGCCAGGGTGATCCGTAGCATCAGGCACCCGCCTTCGTGGCGGCGTCGTGCACCGGGGCCTCGAGCGAGCGCAGGGCGTCGAGCCCGGCGAGGACGGCCTCGGGCGTGGGGTCGGTGATCTCGCCGGCGATGCGGCCGTCGGCGAGCAGGATGACGCGGTCGGCGTACGCGGCGGCGGCCGGGTCGTGCGTGACCATGATGATCGTGCGGCCGAGCTCGCGCACCGAGCGGCGCAGGAAGCTCAGCACCTCGGCGCCGGAGCGCGAGTCCAGGTTGCCCGTGGGCTCGTCGGCGAACACGACCTCGGGCTGGGCGATGAGGGCGCGCGCGATCGCGACGCGCTGCTGCTGGCCGCCGGACAGCTCGCTCGGGCGGTGCGTCAGCCGCTTCTCGAGGCCGAGGGTGCGCACGAGCACGTCGAGCCACTGCCGGTCCACGGTGCCGCCCGCGAGCTCGACGGGCAGGGTGATGTTGTCCTCGGCGGTGAACATGGGCAGCAGGTTGAACTGCTGGAAGACGAACCCGATACGGTCGCGCCGCAGCTGGGTCAGGGCCTTGTCGCCCATGCCCGTGACCTCGGTGCTGCCGACGAACGACTGGCCGCTCGTCGCGGTGTCGAGGCCGGCGAGCAGGTGCATGAGCGTCGACTTGCCCGAGCCCGAGGGCCCCATGATCGCGGTGAAGCGGCCCGCCTCGAAGTCGACGTCGACGCCGTCGAGCGCGCGGACCTGCGCCTCGCCCTTGCCGTAGGTCTTGGTCAGGGCGCGCGCCCGGACGGCGAGCGTCGGGGTGGCGGGGGAGTCGCTGTCGGCGACGGGGACGAACACGGTCGTGTCCACGGTGGTCTCCGGTCTGGTGTCAGTGCGGTTGGTGCCCCGGGGGCCCCGCCGTGCAGGGCTCCCCAGGACACCGACGACGCTACGGAACGGTCGGGTGCGCCGGCGTCGGTCCGCGG
>JAPSLQ010000020.1 GCA_031180595.1 Isoptericola sp.
ACGCCGACAAGTTCGACAACCTCGCGAAGGTGGCGCTGCGCAAGCAGCTCGACGCCGAGTCCGAGGTCAGGGCGGCGCAGCCGATGATCGAGCAGCAGCGCCAGACGGTCGACAAGCTCAAGACCGGACTCGCCGTGATGAAGGACAAGCTGGGCGAGCTGAAGACCAAGCGCGACCAGCTCGTGGCGCGCCAGAAGGCGGCGGAGGCCCAGCAGACGGTCCAGGGCGCGATCAGCTCGATCAACGTGCTCGACCCCACGAGCGAGCTGTCGCGGTTCGAGGACGTCGTGCGCCGCGAGGAGGCCGTGGCGATGGGTCAGGCGGAGATCGCCGCCTCGTCGCTCGAGTCGCAGTTCGCCGAGCTCGAGTCGCACGACAAGGACATCGAGCTCGAGGCGCGTCTCGCCGCGCTGAAGGCCGGCAGCTCGCCCGCCCCGCAGATCAGCCCGATGGCGGTGAGCGACGAGGCCTGACGCCTGCCTCCACGACCTGGGTCCCCGTTCGTCGCTCTCCCCGTCGGGAGGGCGACGGACGGGGACCCAGGCGCGTCAGGGCGGGCTCAGCCCGCGAGCGCCATCCCGGCGCCGGCGTGCGCGCGCACCTGGGTCAGGAAGGCGTCGGCCAGCACCGAGCACGTCGCGTCGAGCTCGTCGGAGTGGGCCCTGACGGCCTCCGCGACCTCCGTCGTCGCCACGTCGGTGTGGTCGAGGGCCCACCGCACGGCGAGCGACGGCCCGGCCTCCGGGTGGAACTGGACGCCGAGGGCCGAGCCGAGCCGGAAGGCCTGGTACGGGTACATGTCCGACCAGCCCAGCCACTCGGCGCCCCGGGGCAGCTCCACGACGGCGTCGGCGTGCATGCTCACCGCGAGCGTCGGGCAGCGCCCCGCCTCGACGTCGGCCCCGCGCGTCGCACCCGCCGCGCGGGCGACCGGCCCGAGCACCGGGTCCGTGAGCGCGCTCTCACGCCAGTGGACACGCACGACGCCGGCCTCGCGTCCGGGCGGTGCGGCGACCTCGACGCGCCCGCCGCCGGCCACGGCGAGCAGCTGCGCCCCCAGGCAGATGCCGAGCGTCGGCAGGCCCGAGGTCGCGGCCTCGAGGAGGAGCGAG
This sequence comes from Isoptericola sp., assembly GCA_031180595.1. Lineage (GTDB taxonomy): Bacteria > Actinomycetota > Actinomycetes > Actinomycetales > Cellulomonadaceae > Isoptericola. The sequence continues at coordinate 1,113 of JAPSLQ010000020.1, forward strand.
CGCACCTGCGGCAGCCACGGCGCGACGTCGTCGGCGTAGGCGGACATCTGCCCGCCGAGCACCACGAGCCCGTCGCCGCACTGCGTCAGCGTCGGCACGGGGTCGCCGTCGAACAGTCGCACGAGCCGCACGTCGCCGAGGCGCCGCGCGAGCCGGTCGAGCGGGACGTCCGAGGAGTGCTGCAGCACGGTCACCCGCGGCTGCGCACCGAGATCCTGGTTCTGCACGGACGCAGAGAGTAGCGAGTCGTCCGCGGACCGGTCCACGCCGGTCCCGCGGCGTGGGCGCGTCCTCGTCGCTCCCCGCGGATACGCTGGGCCCATGTCCGCAGCCTTCGCCGGCCCGCCGTCGGTCTCTCCGCCCGACGTCGTCGGCACCCCGCGCAAGACGTACCTTCTGGTCGACGGCGAGAACATCGACGCCACCCTGGGCATGAACGTCCTCAACCGGCGGCCCAACCCGGAGGAGCGGCCGCGCTGGGACCGCATCAGCGCGTTCGCGGAGAAGGTGTGGGGCCAGGACGTCGTCCCGCTGTTCTTCCTCAACGCGACGAGCGGGCAGATGCCGATGCCCTTCGTCCAGGCGCTGCTGGCGATGGGCTACCGGCCGATCCCGCTGGCCGCGTCGGGCTCCGAGAAGGTCGTCGACGTCGGCATCCAGCGCACGCTCGACGCGATCACGTCCCGGTCGGGCGACGTCCTGCTGGCCAGCCACGACGGCGACTTCCTCCCGCAGATCGAGGCGCTCCTCGACGACTCGGACCGCCGCGTCGGTCTGCTCGCGTTCCGCGAGTTCGTCAACGCGCACTTCTCGCAGCTCACCGAGCGCGGCCTCGAGATGTTCGACCTCGAGGGTGACGCCGACGCGTTCACCGCGCCGCTGCCGCGCGTCCGCATCATCCCGATCGAGGAGTTCGACCCGCTGCGCTACCTCTGACGGCGCACGGCGGCGAGCGCCCCACCGAGGACGGCGACGCCCGCGCCCACCGCGGCGACGAGCAGCAGGGTCGCGGTCAGGTCGGCTCCGAGCGGTTCGACCAGCGCGCGCAGCGCACGCCGGAGGCCGGGGTCGGGCACCCCGGCCGTGACCGCGTCGCGCAGCGGCACGCTGGCGAGCGCGCCGAGCGCCGCCGTCACCGCGACGGCGAGGCCGAGCACCGCGAGCGCCCGTCGCCGCCGGCCCGCGAGCGCCAGCGTGAGCACGACGCCGAGCCCCGCGCCGGCGAGCAGCAGCGGGACGGCGCGGTCCACACCGCGCACGAACCCCTGCACGCCGTCGAGCGCGTCGGTCGGCACGAGCACGACCCGGCCGGCCCGCTCGGGGACGACGAGGTCGGGGAGCAGCCGGCCGAGCGGACCGAGGTTCCCCGTGACGGCCTCGAGCGCGTCGACGACGGCGGGCCGCGTCTCGAGCACGAGGCCCTCGGCCGCGAGCGCCACGCCCGCGTGCTCGTCACCCTCGCCCCGCGCGAGCCCGACCGTCCCGGCGTGCGCCGAGGCGACGAGGCCCCGCAGCCGCTCTCGCACCGGCGCGGCCGCGAGGGCCTCGGCGGTCAGGCGCTCGACCTCGGCGGCGACCGTCTCCTCGGCGCTCGCCGGGAGCCGCTCGACGCCGAGCGCGTCGACGACGGCGGCCGACACCGCGTCGGCGAGCGGCTCGGTCACCGCGGGGTCGTCGACCACCGGGCCGGCGACGGCGACGAACCGGTCGGTGTCGAGCAGCGTGCGCTGCGCCCACACCGCGGCCGTCGCGGCGACGACCAGCAGGGCCGTGAGCACCGCCAGCGCGCCGGTCCCGCGCCGTCGTGCACGGGGTGCGGCAGGGTCTGCCACGAAGGTGCCTCCCTCGTCGTCCGGACCTGCGAGTCTACGGACCCCGCGGGCCGCCCGGTCGCCCGGTGGACTTCCAGGAATCGCCCAGGCATGCGGCGCACACTGGAGGCATGTCCGCCACCTCCTCCGCTCCCGAGGCCCGGCTCGTCGTCGTGGACGACGAGCCGAACATCCGCGAGCTGCTCTCCACGTCCCTGCGGTTCGCGGGCTTCGAGGTGCACGCGGCGGCCGACGGCGCGGGTGCGCTCCAGCTCGTGCGCGACCTGGAACCCGACCTGGTGGTGCTGGACGTCATGCTGCCCGACATGGACGGCTTCACCGTCACGCGCCGCATGCGCTCGACGGGCCGGCACACGCCGGTGCTGTTCCTGACCGCGCGCGACGACACGCAGGACAAGATCCAGGGCCTGACCGTGGGCGGCGACGACTACGTGACCAAGCCCTTCAGCCTCGAGGAGGTCGTCGCCCGCATCCGCGCGGTGCTGCGCCGCACCAGCGCGGCCCAGCCGGAGGACGAGGCCGTGCTGCGCGTCGGCGACCTGGAGCTGGACGAGGACTCGCACGAGGTGCGCCGTGCGGGCATCGAGGTGGACCTGTCCCCCACCGAGTTCAAGCTCCTGCGCTACCTCATGCTCAACGCGGGGCGCGTGCTGTCCAAGGCGCAGATCCTCGACCACGTGTGGCAGTACGACTGGGGCGGCGACGCCAACATCGTCGAGTCGTACATCTCCTACCTGCGCCGCAAGATCGACCACCTCACCGTGACGGGGCCCGACGGGCAGGACGTCGACCTGCCGCCCCTGATCCACACCAAGCGCGGCGTCGGCTACCTGCTGCGGGCACCGCAGGCGCGATGACCACCTGGTTCGCGCGCGTACCTCTGCGTGCCCGCCTCGTGGCCATCATCGTGCTCCTCCTGGCCCTCGGGCTGGTCGTCGCGGCGGTCGCGACGCGGACCGTCGTCTCGAACTACCTCGTCGACGAGATGGACCAGCAGCTCAAGCAGGCGGCCCGCGAGGTGACCGACCTGGTGAACCCGGCCGAGACGAGCCCGCGGATCCCGAGCGAGTACGTGCTCGTCGTGCGCGACGTGGACGGAGCGACCTACCCCTTCGCCTGGCAGCAGACGATCGACAAGTACGGCACTCCCCAGGTCCCGGACGAGCAGGCCACCGACGCTGCGGGGCGCGGCCTCGAGACGTTCACGACCGGCTCGACGGGAGGCCAGGTCGCCACGCAGTGGCGGGTGGCGTCCGTGCCGGTGCTCGTGAGCACGGGCGGTGGCGCTCAGCAGGGCACCGCGTACGTGGCGCTCCCGCTGGCCGGCGTCGAGGAGACCGTCAAGTTCCTCACGCGCTCGCTGCTGGCGTCCGGCGTGGGCATCGTCGTGCTCGGCGGGGTCGCGGCGTACCTGCTGGTGCACCGGTCGCTGCGCCCGCTGCGGCGCATCGAGTCGACGGCGGCCGCGATCGCGGCGGGTGACCTCTCGCAGCGCATCCCCGAGCAGCCGGCCACCACGGAGGTGGGCTCGCTCTCGCACTCGCTGAACACGATGCTCGCGCAGATCGAGCAGGCGTTCGCCGTGCAGGAGGCGTCGGAGCTGCGGATGCGCCGGTTCGTGTCCGACGCGAGCCACGAGCTGCGCACGCCCGTGGCGACGATCAAGGGCTACGGCGAGCTGTACCGGATGGGCGCCCTCGACACGAGCGACAAGGTCCACGACACGATGGGGCGCATCGAGGACTCGGCGCGGCGCATGGGCACGCTCGTCAACGACCTGCTGGTCCTCGCCCGGCTCGACGAGGGCCGGCCCCTGCGACGCGAGCCCGTCGACCTCGTCGCGGTCGCGCGGGACGCGGCCCAGGACCTGCACGCCCTGGACCCCACACGCACGGTGTCGGTGACCGGTCTGCGCCCGGGCGGCGTGGCGCCGTCGAACCTGGAGGTGACGGGCGACGGGGACCGCCTGCGGCAGGTCCTCACGAACCTCGTGGGCAACGTCGCACGGCACACGCCGGCCGGCTCGCCGGCCGAGATCGCCCTCGGGACGGCAGCGGACGGGCAGGTGCTGCTCGAGGTCCGCGACCACGGGCCGGGCGTCAGCGCCGACCAGGCGGGGAAGATCTTCGAGCGGTTCTACCGTGCGGACTCGTCGCGCAACCGGGAGTCGGGCGGATCGGGGCTGGGGCTGGCTATCGTGGCCGCGATCGTCGGGGCGCACCGGGGGCACGTCGACGTCGCGCCGACGCCGGGTGGCGGCCTGACGGTGCGGGTTCTCCTGCCGGCCGGGCCCCGCTACGATGCGGCGTCGTCCTCGTCGCGATAACGGTCCGGTCAACGAGCCCACGTGTGTGGGCGCGCGGTCGTACTCTGGCGATGAAGGCAGTCCGACACACTCGACCGAAGGTCTGATAGCGATGGGCGTCATGAGCGCCGACGCGCCGCAGTGGTTCCTCTCCGCATTCGTGCGGTCCTGCCGCGGGGCAGGGGCGACCGCCTCGGAGGACGACATCCGTGCGGTCGGTGAAGAGCTCATCGAGCGCTGGTCCGAGCCGGACCGCCACTTCCACAACCTGCGCCACCTGGCCGCCGTCCTGCACCGTGTGGACGAGCTGGCCGAGGAGACGCACGAGCCCGACCTCGTGCGGCTGGCGGCCTGGTACCACGGGGCCGTGTTCGACGCCGACCGCAAGGTCGCGTACGCGACGCGCGGCGGCGAGCAGACGACGCTGAGCGCCGAGCTCGCGCGCAAGCAGCTGACGGGGCTCGGCATCCCCGCCGTCTCGGCCGACCGCGTGGGGCACCTGGTGGACACGCTCGCGCGGCACAAGCCGGACCCGGGCGACTTCGACTCGGCGGTCCTCAACGACGCCGACCTCGCGATGCTGGCCGCCGAGCCGCAGCGCTACAAGGAGTACGTCAAGGCGGTGCGCACGGAGTACTCGCACATCCCGCTCGGCGACTACATCGAGGCCCGCATCAAGGTGCTGACCAAGCTGCTCCAGCGCCCGCGCCTGTACGCGAGCCCGCTCGGCGCGGCGTGGGAGGAGCCCGCGCGACAGAACCTCGACGGCGAGCTGCAGCGGCTGGTCAAGGAGAAGCGCAAGCTCGACGAGCAGGCCCCCGTGGGCCCGCAGCGCTCCTGACCCCCGCCCACAACCCGGGCAGGGCGAGGTTGTCCACAGGTTCGCCCCTCTCCTGCGCGGGCTCGGTGCCGTGGTGCCTACCGTCGTCGTCGGCAGCCCTGCGGGGCACGACGACGAAGGAGGAGACGTGCGGTACGAGGTCGACAGCGAGCGGGTCGCGCAGGCGAGCGCGGCGGTGAACGGGTCGGTGGGCGTGATCCGTTCCGAGGTGGCCGCCATGATGCGGCACCTGCAGGACCTGCAGTCCAGCTGGCACGGCAGCGCGGCGACGTCCTTCGCCGGCGTCATGGGCCAGTGGCAGGCCACCCAGACCCAGGTCGAGGCGGCGCTCGACGCCGTGACCGCGGCCCTCGCGTCGGCCGCGCGCACGTATGCCGACGCCGAGGCGCAGGCGAGCCGCCTCTTCTCCCACTGACGGTCGGGAAAGACGACGGCGGCCGGCCGGCCGGGACGAACCCGAGCGACCGGCCGCCGTCTGCGTCAGCGCGAGGCTGGCGGGGCTGCGGACCGGATCAGAAGTCCATGCCGCCCATGCCCTCGCCGCCACCGCCGGCCGGGACGTTCTTCTCCGGCTTGTCGGCCACGACGGCCTCGGTGGTGAGGAACAGCGCGGCGATCGACGCGGCGTTCTGCAGCGCGGAGCGCGTGACCTTGACCGGGTCGTTGACGCCCGCGGCGAGCAGGTCCTCGTACTCGCCCGTGGCGGCGTTGAGGCCGTGGCCGGACGGGAGGCCCTTGACGCGCTCGGCGACGACGCCGCCCTCGAGACCGGCGTTGATCGCGATCTGCTTGAGCGGGGCCGAGATCGCCGCGGCGACGATCTGCGCACCGGTGGCCTCGTCACCCTCGAGCTCGAGCTTCTCGAACGCGGCGGCACCGGCCTGGATCAGGGCGACGCCACCACCGGCGACGATGCCCTCCTCGACCGCGGCCTTGGCGTTGCGGACGGCGTCCTCGATGCGGTGCTTGCGCTCCTTGAGCTCGACCTCGGTGGCCGCGCCGGCCTTGATGACGGCGACGCCGCCGGCCAGCTTGGCGAGGCGCTCCTGCAGCTTCTCACGGTCGTAGTCGGAGTCCGACTTCTCGATCTCGCTGCGGATCTGGTTGACGCGACCGGCGATGAGGTCGGCGTCGCCGGCACCCTCGACGATCGTGGTCTCGTCCTTGGTGACGACGACCTTGCGCGCCTGGCCCAGCAGGTCGAGCGTCGCGTTCTCCAGCTTGAGGCCCACCGTCTCGGTGATGACCTGGCCGCCGGTCAGGATCGCGATGTCCTGCAGCATGGCCTTGCGGCGGTCGCCGAAGCCCGGCGCCTTGACGGCGACGGACTTGAAGGTGCCGCGGATCTTGTTGAGCACCAGGGTCGCCAGGGCCTCGCCCTCGACGTCCTCGGCGATGATGAGGAGCGAGCGGCCGGCCTTCATGACCTGGTCGAGGACCGGGAGCAGGTCCTTCACGTTCGAGATCTTGGACTCGACGATGAGGACGTACGGGTCCTCGAGCACGGCCTCCTGGCGCTCGGGGTCCGTCTCGAAGTAGCGGGCGAGGAAGCCCTTGTCGAAGCGCATGCCCTCGGTGAGCTCGAGCTCGAGGCCGAAGGTGTTGGACTCCTCGACGGTGATGACGCCTTCCTTGCCCACCTTGTCGAGGGCCTCGGCGATGAGCTCGCCGATCGCCGGGTCGCCGGCGGAGATGGCGGCCGTGGCGGCGATCTCCTCCTTGGTCTCGACCTCCTTGGCCGAGTTCAGGAGCTGCTCGGTGACCGCCTCGACGGCCTTCTCGATGCCGCGCTTGACGGCGATCGGGTTGGCGCCGGCGGCGACGACACGCAGGCCCTCCTTGACGAGCGCCTGGGCCAGCACGGTCGCGGTGGTGGTGCCGTCACCCGCGACGTCGTCGGTCTTCTTCGCGACCTCCTTGACGAGCTCCGCGCCGATCTTCTCGTACGGGTCCTCGAGCTCGATCTCCTTGGCGATGGAGACACCGTCGTTGGTGATCGTGGGGGCGCCCCACTTCTTGTCGAGCACGACGTTGCGGCCCTTGGGGCCGAGCGTGACCTTCACGGTGTCCGCGAGCTGGTTCAGCCCGCGCTCCATGCCCCGACGAGCTTCCTCGTCGAACGCGATGATCTTGGCCATGGGGATGAATCCTCCGCTGGTGGCTTTACGGTGGTCGGCCGGTGCCCGCGACGGACGACCCGCGGGCGGCGTTCATGTCACGCCTACCCGGCGGGCCTCACCTGTCGACCCGAGTGCTCACCCTCGCGCTGTCACTCGACAGTCGAGAGTGCTAAGCCATTATTGGCACTCTCCCCTGGCGAGTGCAAGACGTTCGCCCAGGGCGTGGAACCTTCGCCGGAGACGACGAGGCCCGGGCCTGCCAGAAGCCGCGTGGCGGCTCCCGGACCGGCCCGGGCCTGCGTGCGAGGCGTCAGAGCGGACGGACCTGCTCGGCCTGCGGGCCCTTCTGCCCCTGGCCGACCTCGAACTCGACCTCCTGGCCCTCGTCGAGGGTGCGGTAGCCGTCGGTCTGGATGGCGCTGTAGTGGACGAAGAGGTCCTGCCCGCCGGAGACCGGGGTGATGAACCCGTACCCCTTCTCGGAGTTGAACCACTTCACGGTGCCCTGGGCCATGTACTTCTCCTTGTTGCTTCCCTCGCCACAGGGCCGGCCGCCCCGCGGTGACGGCAGCCTAGTGGCGCGGCTCACAACGCGGAAGCATCATTGTCCGGTATGTCGGGGTCAGGCTCCGTGCGATCCGGCGATCAGCCGGGCGACCCGAGCATGATCGCCGCCACCTCGCCCTGCGGCAGCGAGTCGACCTGCTCGACGTTCGACTGCGGGATGCCCAGCACCGCCGCCACGGCCGCCGACGTCTCCGCCCGGTCCCCCACGTAGCGGACCGTGCTGTCGGAGGGCGCCTCGCCGCTGAAGTTCGTCGTCGCCACGTTCGAGAAGCCGGCACCCTCGAGCAGGCCCGCCGTCTCGCCGGCGAGGCCGGTGATCCCGGCGGCGTTCTCGACCGAGATCGGCGCGGTGAGGTCGGCCTGCGCGACGAGCGCGGCGACGTCCTCCTCCGTGAGCTCCTCGGCCGGCTCTTCGCTCGCCTCGGGCTCGGTGGGCTCGGCGCTCGGCTCCTCGCCGGCACCGTCTCCCTCGCCGGACGCCTCCTCGCCGGAGCCGTCCTCCTCGCCGCCTGCGGCCTCCTGGCTCGACGCCGCGGGCGGGGGGTCGCTCGGCGCGCGGTCGTCGGACAGGTAGGAGACGATGCCGATCGCGATGCCGGAGAACACCACCGCGACGAGCAGGAAGGGCCAGACCGAGCTCCACCGGCTGCGCGGTCGGCGGTGCACGCCGACCGGCGCGCCCTCGGGGCGCCGGGCGTCGAACTCGTCCGGCGGGAAGGGGTACTGGCTCTTCGTCACGGCGGCCAGGGTAGCGGTTCTCGCTGCCGGCGCGTCCAGGCGGCTCTCAGGGTCAGCCGCGCTCGTCCGCGAGCCGCCGGGCCGACCGCGCGCGCTGCCGGCTCGCCCGCATGCGCCGCAGCCGCTTGACCAGCATCGGGTCGTGCGCGAGCGCCGCCGGCGAGTCGATGAGCGCGTTGAGCACCTGGTAGTACCGCGTGGGCGACAGACCGAACAGCTCCCGCACGGCCTGCTCCTTGGCGCCGGCGTACTTCCACCACTGACGCTCGAACGCGAGGATCTCGCGGTCGCGGTCGGAGAGCTGACCCTCCGCCGACGCACCGTCCGGCGTCGCGGACGACGCCGGCGCCTGCGCGTCGGGAGCGACCTCCTGGACCACCATCTCGCTCATGACGTCCCAGTATGGGCGACGGACGCCCGGATCCCGGCGACCTCGTCCCGCGAGTCGCGCTGCGCTAGCGTCACGCGGGTGGACACCTCGACGACGCCCACCACCGCGGCCCGGCCCCCGCTCGACCAGGTGATCGCCCCGGACTGGGCGCAGGCCCTGGCTCCCGTCAGTCCCCAGATCCACGCGATGGGCGACTTCCTGCGTGCGGAGACGGCCGCGGGTCGCGAGTACCTGCCCGCTCCAGCCGACGTGCTCGCCGCGTTCCGGCGTCCGCTCGCCGACGTGCGCGTGCTCGTCGTCGGGCAGGACCCGTACCCCACGCCCGGTCACCCGATGGGACTGTCGTTCTCCGTGCAGCCGCACGTGCGCCCGATCCCTAAGTCGCTCGTCAACATCTTCACCGAGCTCGCCGACGACGTCGGCGCTCTGCCGCCGTCGAGCGGTGACCTGCGGCCGTGGGCGGACCAGGGCGTCATGCTGCTCAACAGGGTCCTCACGGTCCGCCCGGGCGAGCCGGGGTCGCACCGCGGCAAGGGCTGGGAGCAGGTCACCGAGGCCGCGATCAAGGCGCTGGTCGCGCGCGGAGGGCCGCTCGTGGCGATCCTCTGGGGGCGCGACGCGGCGTCGCTCAAGCCGTGGCTGGGTGACGTGCCCTACGTCGAGAGCGCGCACCCGAGCCCCCTGTCGGCATACCGCGGCTTCTTCGGGTCGCGGCCCTTCTCCCGGGTCAACGCGCTGCTCGAGCAGCAGGGCGGGGCACCGGTCGACTGGCGGCTCCCCTGACGACGACCGGAGCCGAACCGTATCGCCGTATACCTGGGACGCAGAGTTCGGCACAATGCATCGGGTGACCACCCACAGCGCACCCGAGGCTCCCGACACCACCACCGTCGTGCCCGGCGCCGAGGCGACCCGTGAGGCCGCCGGCTCCACGCCGCCGCGATGGCGCCGCTACGTCGCCGTCGGTGACTCGTTCAGCGAGGGGCTGTGGGACCCGTACCCCTACGACGACGGGACGCCGGCCCCGGCGGGCACCGAGTCCGGGGCGAAGCAGCGCGGGTGGGCGGACCGGCTCGCCGACACGCTCTCCGCGCGCCGCGTCGCGGCCGGCTTCGAGCCGCTCGAGTACGCCAACCTCGCGATCCGAGGGCGGCTGCTACGCCACATCCTCACCGAGCAGGTCCCCGTGGCGCTCGCCGCGGAGCCCGACCTGGTCTCGCTGGTCGGCGGCGGGAACGACATCCTGCGCCCCCAGTCCGACCCGGACATCCTCGCCGCGCAGCTCGAGGACACCGTCGCGCAGATCCGCGCGACCGGCGCCGACGTGCTGCTCGGCACCGGCTTCCGCGCCGGTGGCGCCCTCAGCCTCACGCGCGGCCGCACCGGGCAGTTCAACGCCAACATCTGGTCGATCGCGCGACGCCACGGTGCGCACGTCCTCGACCTGTGGGGCATGCGCTCGCTGTTCGACCTGCGGATGTGGTCCGACGACCGCATCCACCTCACTCCCGAAGGTCACCGTCGCGTGGCCGAGGCCGCTCTCGCTGGGCTCGGCCTCGAGCCGGACGACGCCGACCACGACGTGCCGCTGGAGCCCGCGCCTCCGGCGTCGTTCGTCGACAAGGCGCGTACCGACGCCCAGTGGATGCGCACGCACGTGGTGCCCTGGGTACAGCGGCGACTCAAGGGCACGTCGAGCGGCGACGGGCGCGTGGCCAAGTGGCCGACGCCCGGCGCGTGGCCCCCCGCCTGACCCGCGTCAACGCGGCGGTGCCCGGATGCAACGATCGGAGTCGAGCCGCGTCCTTGCAGGGCTCGTCGGTTCAAGAGTCGCCGGTCGGGCCACCTATGGCAGCGGTCGTCGACCGCCCCCTCATCTCGCGGAACCGGAAGGGCGACGCGCCGACCGCTGCGATCGCACCGGAGGCCATCAGAGCCGTGCCGAGCAGCACGCCGGACCAGGGGTGCGTGTCGTGGGACGCGTAGCCCCCGTTGATGATCGGCGTGAGGATGTACTCGGTGGCCGGGTTGATCAGCAAGGGCGGCAGCATCGCTGCAAGGGCGAGCGAGCGGGGCCCGTCCGCGACCCGGCACACCACGGCCGCGACGACCGCGGTCAGCAATACGGTCGCCCACAGTCCCGTGATGCTGTCGTAGACCGAGTCCGTCCTCGGGACGCCGTCAGTCTGGGCCCACAGGCAGGCAGGCGTGTCGTAATCCGCCGGAGAGCACGGCGCCCAGTACGCGACCACGCGACCGACGACCTGCACCCCGTACACCAGCGCGACGCCGGCGTGTGCGAGCAGCACGGCACGCCACCACCATCGGCGTGCTGCACCGGTTCGCCAGGGCCCGGTCGCTGCGTCCTCGCGCATACGTCCATCGTCCGCCGGGCGCGGCCAACGCGGTGCGCCGAGGCGGGTGAATCACGCCGGCACGGTCCCGCTCGATCGACTCACTGGCCGCGCGTCCTTACCGGCGCGGTCCCCGCAGGAAGGGCACTCGTCACCCACGGTGCCACGCCTGGTGCCGCTTGACCGACTCGTGCTTGTTCTGCACCAAGGCAGCGCAGTCGGGGCACTCGAGCAGCACCACACCGACCACCTGGACCCGCCGCCAGCCGTCCTTCCATGGCGTCGGCGGGGCCCTGCCCCAGAACACGTCGCTCATCTGTCCAGTGTCCTCCCGGAGGCCCGCATGTCCACCCTCCTTCCGCAGCAGACACGCCCTCTCACGGAGGCCACTGCCCTCTCGAAGGCCTTGGGCGGCTCAGCTCACGGCTCACCATCCCGGGGTGGGACGCGTCCCGCCACTACCGCGCCGACGTGTGCTCACGCAGTGCGCCATGAAGCGTGTCATCACCGCCGGCCTCCCTCCGAACGGCCAGCTCGAACGCCCGCCTGGCCGAGCCGACAGACGTCGCCGGGCTCGAGCCAGAAAATGCGGAACCGGTGTTCCCAGGCGATGCGGTCGGTGACGGGTTCCAGCTTGCACGCTGTTCGCCTGCAAGGCCTGAACCGATGAGTTACCGGACTGTCGGGACGAGCGGGAGACGCGGCAGCCCGGAGTGCGAGCTGCAAGAAGGCCTTTACTTCGATGCTCTCGACCCGCAATCGTGAGGCGGACAGAACTCCTCAAGCGGATCGGCAAGATCGCCGTAATCCAGGGCCTGGACGTCGAGTACACAGGACGGCAAGCACACCACACTCGTCGTCGGCGACCGGCAGCCCGTGATCCCCCGCATCAACGAGATCAACGACCACACCGCCCGAGGCATCCTCAGATACCTGGAAGGAGACGACAGGTGAAGGTCACCGCCGTCACAGTCCGCTCCGGCGACTGGTGGGCCATCGAGGTCCCCGAGATTTCCGGCCTGTTCACACAGGCGAAACGCCTCGACCAGGTTGCCGAAGCCGTCACCGACGCCGCGGCCACGCTTGGTGTCCACGAGGACCTCGACATCTCCCGCGAGGTCAGCCTCCCCGACGACGACCTCGCCCTCGTCGCCGCCGTGAGGAAACGCCGGGAAGAACTGCGCGCTGCCGAGACGGAAGCCTTCGCCGCGTCTCGCAATGCGGTCGGTCGCCTTCGCGCTGGCGGGCTGCCCGTGCGCGACGTCGCCACCCTGCTCGAGGTCAGCCCGCAGCGGGTGTCCCAGATGGAGTCCGACATGAGGTCGCGCGCAAGGGCCTGACGAGGTGGAACGACCACGTCGGCCCGCTGCCCACGACGCGAGAGGCAGAACGGGTGAGCGTCCGCGACAAAAGGACGTTCTTGCGCGTCCAGCCGCGCGGATCCTGTGGTCAAGACGCATTCCCCGGACGGGCACCAGTACGTGCCCGAGACACTTGCGCTTTCGCGGACGGGCGCCGGCGTTGCCGCCGGTGCCCACTCGCGAGGCGGGACCTTTTCGGCCGGGCGTTCGGTTGTCGATGCCGACCGGGAGACTTATCGCACGAGAGTTGCACGTCGCACGACAACCGGCCCACCGACCAGCGCTTCCGCAGCTCAGTGGGCCGTTCAGGAGAGCCGCCTGTCGGGTTCGAACCGACGACCTTCCGTTTACAAGACGGGAGCTCTACCAGCTGAGCTAAGGCGGCGTGAGCGCAGCACAGCCTACCGGCTGCGCTGCGCCCGCGTCTGAGGAAGGGATCAGCCCTCCGAGGACTCCTCCTCGGTGCCCTCGGTGGCCTCCGTGCCCTCAGGCTCCGTGCCCTCGGAGCCCTCCGTGCCCTCGGCGCCGCCGGTGACGGCACCGAGCAGCTCGCCCGGCACCGACCAGTTGCCGCTCCAGCGCTCGCCGTCCAGCGTGATGGTCGGCGTGCCGAAGCCGCCGGTCTCGGGGTTCTCGAGCGACGCGTCGGCCAGGACCTCCTCGGTCGCGGCCTGGACCCACCCGCCGTAGGTGTCGTGCGCCGTGCCGTCGGCGATGGCCGCCACGACGTCCTCCGGCACGCCGACGCCCTCGGCGAGGTCGGCGAGCTGCTGCTCCGTGAGGCTGCCGCCGCTCGGCTGGTTCTCGAACAGCACCTGCTGGTAGGCCAGCGCCTGCTCGGGCGCGTTGTCCGCGACCCACGCGAACGCCGCGGCCGCCCGCACGGAGTAGCCGTCGTCGCCGCCGTCCATGATGGCGACCGGGTGGATGACGAGCGTCGCGTCGCCGTCGGCGGTCAGCGTGCTCAGGTCCGCGCCGTTCGCGGCCTCGAACTCGGCGCAGTGCGGGCAGAGGAAGTCGACGTACGAGCCGACCTCGGTGGCGCCGTCGTTGACCGAGCCGGCACCGTCGGCGCCGAACGGGATGCCCGTGGCGTCGTTGTAGGTGGCCGACGCGGGGACGGCGTCGACCTTCTCCATGGCCGACTTCTGGCCCTCCTGCAGGATCATCCAGATCACGACCGCGAGACCCAGGACCGCGGCACCGAGGACGCTGAAGGTGATGATGCGGTTGCGCCGGTCGCGCGCAGCCTGCTTGTTCTGCAGGGCGAGCGCCTCGGCACGAGCCGCCTCCCTGCGCTCCGCCTTGGTCATGTTGGCGTTCTTGGTCGACATCGTGCTCCTGTGGTCCTTCGCTGAGGGCCCCGCGCAGGGGCGACCGCGGCCGGTGAGCGGCCGCACGGTTCCGCGCCCCAGGGTACCGGCGGTACCTGGGAGTCAGGTGTGCGTGAGGTTACGGTCGCACTACGGGTCCCCCGACGACGGACGCGACGACGGGGAGGGCGGTCAGAGGATCGACGGCGGGCCGCTCATCGGCCACCAGCGGACGACCGGTGGCTCCTCGAGCAGCGGCGCCGCCAGGAGCCACGCCCCCACGAGGCACAGCACCACGACGGCCGCCGCGCCGATCAGCCCGGGCGTCAGCGTCCCGGTGATGATCCGGGCGCCCTCGCGCGCCGTCCGCCCGGCGGGCCCGAACCACGTCGCGAGCGTGGCCAGCAGCATGGACACCGCCAGGACGGCGCAGAACACGATCGGCGCGTTCCGCCCGCCGACCGACCGGGAGTCGACGTCGGAGAGCGGCACGAGGATGAGGCGCCCGTCGCCGAAGATCCAGTACCCGACCACGACACCCAGCACGCCCACGCACGCCCCGACCAGGACGGCCGGGACGGCGCCGATCGCGCCGGCGACCGCGTGCCAGGGCAGCAGCACCGCGGACAGGAGCCCGTCGGACCGGCGCACGCCCTTGCGCTCGCGCCGGTCGTGCAGCGAGTCGGCCGACGTCGCGACGATCCGGCACAGCACCACGGCCGCGACGAGCACGCCGAAGGCGACGATCGGGCGCGTCGCGGCGAGCACCACGAGGGGCAGGCCGAGCGCCAGGACCGTCCCCGTCCGGCGCCGGCGCGAAGGACGCACGTAGCCGCCGGGCGCTCCTGCGTCGTGGTCGTCCAGGGGCCACCCGCCGCCGTCCAGCTCGTCGTACGGGCGGTACCGCGCGTCGCCCAGGGGCACCATCTGCGTGGCGCCGTCGTGGGCGTTCGCCCGGTCGCGCTCGACGGCGGTCATCGGCTCGGTCGGGTCCGTCGCGCCCGGCTGGGCCACGGTCTGGACGTACGCACCGGGGATGGGCCCGCCCACCACCTGGGTGGGCAGCCCGACGCGCATCGTGTCGTCGGACGCGACGATGCGCTGCGTCGAGTCCGGGTCGTACGGCATCCCGGTGGCCGACCGCGCCGCGTCGTCGGCGTCCCGCCGGAGCGCCCGGGCCACCTCGGTCGGCCCCCAGCGGCGCGCCGGGTCGGCGTGCAGCGCGCCCGCGAGCGCCCGCGCCGTGCGCGGGGGGACGCCCACGACGTCGGCGCGCCCCTCGCGCGAGCGCCGGAGGACGAGGTCGGTGGGCCGGACGCCGAACGGCGAGCGGCCCGTGGCGGCGAACGCGAGCAGGGCCGCCCAGCTCCACCAGTCGGTCTCGGGCACCGGGTCCGCCCCGTCGAGCAGCTCGGGCGCGATGTACCCGGGCGTGCCCATGACGAATCCCGTCGAGGTGGTCCGCGCGTCGCCCGGCCCCTGCGCGATGCCGAAGTCGATGAGCACCGGCCCCTGGTCCGTCACCATGACGTTGGAGGGCTTGAGGTCGCGGTGCACGACGCCGGCGAGGTGGACGGCCTCGAGCGCGTCCGCGAGCTGGTCGGCCAGCGAGTAGAGGTCCTGCGGGTCGAGGGGCCCGCGCTCGTCCACCTCGTCCTCGAGCGTGACGCCGTCGACCAGCTCCGTCACGACGAACGCGAAGGGGCCGTCGAGCTCGGCGTCGAGGACCTGCGCGACCGCCGGGTGACGCAGCCGCTGGAGCGCGGCGACCTCGCGCCGCAGGCGCTCGCGCCCGGCAGGGTCGGCGTCGACGTGCGCGTGCAGCACCTTGACCGCGACGGCGTGGCCACCGCCGTCGACGGCCTCGTAGACGGCGCCCATCGCGCCCCGTCCGAGCAGCGCGACGACGGTGTAACCGCCGATCTCGGTACCCTCCGCGAGCGCACCGGCAGGGGCCGCCGCGCGAGCCTCGCCCGGCCCGCCCGGGGTTGCGACCCGACCGCCGTCGCCCTCGTTCATGGGGCACACCGTAGCCGCCCGCACGGCCCCAGGCGCGCGCAGGACGCTCGATCGTTAGGGTGGTCGCGAGGACCACGTCGCTACCCTGGACCGGTAGGACGATGTCCATCAACGTTGGGAGAACACCGGGTGGCAGGTAAAGATTCGTCAGGAAATTCGTCTGGTTACGACCTCGTGGTGGTGGCCAACCGGCTCCCCGTCGACTTCACCGTGGACGACGACGGAGGCGTGAGCTGGCAGCGCTCGCCGGGCGGTCTGGTCACGGCGCTCGAGCCCGTCATGCAGAAGGCCGACGGCGCGTGGGTCGGCTGGTCCGGGGCACCGGACCTCGCGCACGAGCCGTTCGAGGCCGACGACATGCTCCTGGTCCCGGTGACGCTCTCGAGGTCGGAGATCGAGCGCTACTACGAGGGCTTCTCCAACGACACCCTGTGGCCGCTCTACCACGACGTCATCTCGCCGCCGACGTACCACCGCCAGTGGTGGGACGCGTACCGGCGCGTCAACCAGCGCTTCGCCGAGGCCGCGGCCGCGCAGGCCGCCGAGGGCGGCGTCGTCTGGGTCCACGACTACCAGCTCCAGCTCGTGCCCAAGATGCTGCGCGACCTGCGCCCCGACCTGCGGATCGGGTTCTTCGACCACATCCCCTTCCCGCCCGTCGAGCTGTTCCAGCAGCTGCCGTGGCGCAAGCAGATCGTCGAGGGCCTGCTCGGCGCGGACCTGGTGGGCTTCCAGCGCGGCGGCGACGCGTCGAACTTCGTGCGGGCGGTGCGCCGGCTCACCGAGCACACGACGCGCGGCCCGATCATCTCGATCACGAACGAGGCCGGGGGGCCCGGCCGGCACGTGCGCGCGGCGGCGTTCCCCATCTCGATCGACTCGCAGCGCTTCGACCAGCTCGCGCGTCAGCCGGAGATCCAGGCCCGCGCCAAGGAGATCCGCACCGACCTCGGCGATCCCGACGTCATGATGCTCGGCGTCGACCGCCTGGACTACACCAAGGGCATCCGCCACCGCATCAAGGCGTACGGCGAGCTGCTCCAGGACGGCCGGCTCGACGTCGAGCACGCGACGCTCGTGCAGGTCGCGAGCCCCAGCCGGGAGAACGTCGGGGCGTACCAGGACCTGCGGGAGCACGTCGAGATCCTCGTCGGCCGCATCAACGGCGAGTTCGGCGAGCTCGGCCACTCGGCCATCCACTACCTGCACCACTCCTACCCCGCCGAGGAGATGGCTGCGCTCTACCTGGCCGCGGACGTCATGCTCGTCACGTCGCTGCGGGACGGCATGAACCTGGTCGCCAAGGAGTACATCGCGGCGCGGTCGGACGAGCAGGGCGTGCTGGTGCTGTCGGAGTTCACCGGAGCCGCCGACGAGCTCGCGCCCGGGCCGCTGCTGGTCAACCCGCACGACATCGACGGCATGAAGGACATCATCGCGGCCGCCGCGACCATGGACCCGCGCGAGCAGCGCCGTCGCATGCGCCGGCTGCGCCGCAAGGTCATGGCCGACGACGTGTCGAAGTGGTCGGAGTCGTTCCTGGGCGTGCTCACCGCGATGCCGCACCGGACGACGTATGTCTGAGCGGTACGACGTCGGGGCGGACGCCGCGCTCGCGTCCGCGCTCGACCGGTTCACGGCCGACGACGGTGCGGCGCTCCTCGTCGCGCTCGACTTCGACGGCGTGCTCGCCCCGCTCGTCGACGACCCCACCGCCTCGCGCATGACGGACGCCGCGCGCGCCGCCGTCGACCGGATCGGCGCGCTCGCCGTGCCCGACGGCGGCACCCGGGCCGCGCGCGCACGGCTCGGCTTCGTCTCCGGCCGCGACCTCGACGACCTCGCGCGGCGTGCCGAGCCGCCGGCCGGCGCGTACGTCGTCGGCAGCCACGGCGCGCAGACCGGCCAGGTGCTGGCCGACGGCACGCTCGAGGCCGTGCCGCTCGAGCTCACGGCGCACCAGGCGTCGACGCTCGAGCAGCTCTTCGCGGCGCTCGACGCCGCCGCCGAGGGACGCGAGGGCGCGTGGGTGCAGCGCAAGCCCAGCGCCGGCGTGCTGCACACGCGCACGGCCGGACCCGAGGACACGGCTGCGGCGGTCGCCGCGGCCGACGCCGCGGCCGCGCGGCTCGGGCTCGACGCGATGCACGGCAAGGACGTCGTCGAGGTCGCCGTGCTGCACACGTCCAAGGGCGAGGCCCTGACCCGGCTGCGCGCCGTCGTCGGGCAGGAGACGGGGACCGACCGCGTGCGCGTCCTCTACGCGGGCGACGACACCACCGACGAGAAGGCGTTCGCCGCGCTCGGGGCGGGCGACGTGACGGTCAAGGTCGGCCCGGGCGAGACCGTGGCGACCCACCGGGTCCCCGACCCCGAGGCCGTCGCCGCCGTGCTGGAGCGGGTGGCCGACCGTCTCACGTGGCGGAGTTCATGACGTGACCGTAATCACTCCCGTGTAGGATCGACCCGCACGACGGCGCCGGTCCTGCTGAGTCAGCGCCGACCTGCCGTGCCCACAACAGAATGTGTCACCGCCGACACGCGAGTCGTGAACGCACAGACACCCGACCACGACGGATCGTCCGGCACGTACCTGCCGGTGGAGGGATGTACACCCATGGCTACGGTCACCTACGACCACGCGACGCGGATCTACCCGGGCACGGAGCGGCCCGCGGTCGACGCGCTCAACCTGCACATCGAGGACGGCGAGTTCCTCGTCCTCGTCGGCCCGTCCGGCTGCGGCAAGTCGACCTCGCTGCGCATGCTCGCAGGCCTCGAGGACGTCAACGGCGGTCACATCTACATCGGCGACCGTGACGTCACCGACGTGCAGCCCAAGGACCGCGACATCGCGATGGTCTTCCAGAACTACGCCCTGTACCCGCACATGTCGGTGGCGGACAACATGGGCTTCGCGCTGAAGATCGCCGGCACCCCCAAGGCCGAGATCCGCCAGCGCGTCGAGGAGGCTGCCAAGATCCTCGACCTCTCCGAGTACCTCGACCGCAAGCCGAAGGCGCTCTCCGGTGGTCAGCGCCAGCGCGTCGCCATGGGCCGCGCGATCGTGCGTCAGCCGCAGGTGTTCCTCATGGACGAGCCGCTGTCGAACCTCGACGCCAAGCTCCGCGTCCAGACGCGTACGCAGATCGCCTCGCTCCAGCGCCGCCTGGGCGTCACCACGGTCTACGTCACGCACGACCAGACCGAGGCCCTCACCATGGGTGACCGCATCGCGGTCCTCAAGGACGGTCTGCTGCAGCAGGTCGGCACGCCGCGCGAGATGTACGACACCCCGGCGAACATCTTCGTCGCCGGCTTCATCGGCTCCCCGGCCATGAACATCGGCACGTTCGACGTCAAGGACGGCCGGGCGCAGGTCGGCCACGCGACCGTCCCGCTCGACCGCTCGGTGATCAGCAAGCTCACCGACGCCGACAACGGCAAGGTCTCCATCGGCTTCCGCCCCGAGGCGCTCGACGTCGTCGGCGAGGGCACCGAGGACGCCTTCCAGATCCAGGTCAACCTCGTCGAGGAGCTCGGCTCCGACGCGTTCATCTACGGCGACCTCAAGAGCAGCTCGGCGGACCTGCACTCGGGCTCGTCGGACCAGGTCATCGTCCGCGTCGACCCGCGCCGCACCCCGATGAAGGGTGACACGATCCACGTCACCATCAAGACGGGCCAGGCGCACGTCTTCTCCGCCGCGACGGGCGAGCGCCTCAGCTGAGGCACTCCCCGCGGCAGCGAGGGGGCGGGTCCGGCGTCTCGCCGGGCCCGCCCCTTCGTCGTCTACGCTGGCTCCTGCCGTGAGAGGAAGAGGTGCCGTGGAACAGCTGCAGATCATGTCGGCGACGCCGGACTCGGCGCTGCTCGACCTGCCCTGGCGGCTGCCGCTCGCCGAGTGGCCCGCGGACGTCCTGGCGGCGCTGCCGCGCGGTATCTCCCGCCACGTGGTGCGCTTCGTGCGGCTCGGCGGCAGGGTTCTCGCGATCAAGGAGATCAGCGAGTCCGTCGCGTTCCGCGAGTACGAGCTGCTGCGCCAGCTGCGCAAGCTCGAGATCCCGGCCGTCCTGCCGGTGGGTGTCGTCACGGGACGCAAGGACGACGACGGCGAGCCGCTCGAGGCCGCGCTCGTCACCGAGCACCTCGCGTTCTCGCTCCCCTACCGCGCCGTCTTCAGCCAGGCCGTGCGCCCCGACACCGCGACGCGTCTCATCGACGCGCTCGCCGTCCTGCTGGTGCGGCTGCACCTCGTCGGCTTCTACTGGGGCGACGTCTCGCTGTCCAACACGCTGTTCCGCCGCGACGCCGACCAGTTCGCCGCGTACCTCGTCGACGCCGAGACCGGTGACCTGCACCGCGAGCTCTCCCCCGGCCAGCGCTCCTACGACCTCGACCTCGCCCGCACCAACATCATCGGCGAGCTCATGGACCTGGCCGCGGGCGAGCTGCTCGACGAGGACGTCGACGAGATCGGCATCGGCAACTCGCTCGTCGAGCGGTACACCGAGCTGTGGGAGGCGCTGACCGGGGTCGAGGCGTTCCACGCCGACGAGCGGTGGCGCGTCGCCGCGCGCATCGAGAGCCTCAACGACCTGGGGTTCGACGTCGGCGAGCTCGCGATCACGACCGACATCGACGGCACCACCGTGCAGATCCAGCCGAAGGTCGTCGACGCCGGCCACCACTCACGCCGCCTGCTGCGGCTCACCGGGCTCGACGTGCAGGACAACCAGGCCCGGCGCCTGCTCAACGACCTGGACTCCTACCGTGCGGCCACCGACCGGCAGGAGGACGACGAGCAGCTCGTCGCCCACGACTGGCTGCAGACCGTCTTCCAGCCGACCGTCCGCGCGGTGCCACGCGAGCTGCGTCGCAAGCTCGAGCCGGCCCAGCTCTTCCACGAGATCCTCGACCACCGCTGGTTCATCTCGGAGAAGGCGCAGCGCGACGTGCCCATGCCCGAGGCCACGGCGTCGTACGTCGAGAACGTGCTTCGCCACCGGCCCGACGAGAAGGCGATCCTCGGCCTCGCGCCGGGCGAGGAAGACCCCGAGGCGGACCACTTCCACCTCTCCACCTGACGCCGAGGTAGCGCCCGACGCCGCGAGGTAGCGCCCGACGCCGCGAGGTAGCGCCCGGCGCCCCGAGGTAGCGCACGCAGGGTGTGCGCGCGAGAGCAGAGGGAGCGCAGCGACCGATTCATTCGAGCGCGTGCACCCTGCGTGCGCTACCTCGTCCCGCGACGCGCTACCTCATCCCGCGACGCGCTACCTCGGCGAGGGACGCGCTACGTCGCGGAGGCGGTGCGGCGGGCCTGCGCCACCTCGTACAGCGTGATGCCCGCGGCCACGCCCGCGTTGAGCGACTCGACGTCGGACGAGATCGGGATGGACGCGACGGCGTCGCACGACTCCCGCACGAGCCGGGACAGGCCCTTGCCCTCCGAGCCGACGACCAGCACCACGGGGTCGGCCGCGAACGCGAGCCCGTGGACCTCGGTGTCCCCGCCGGCGTCGAGCCCGACGACGAACAGCCCCGACTTCTTCAGGTCGGCGAGCGTGCGGGCGAGGTTGGTCACGCGGGCGACCGGCACGCGCGCGGCCGCGCCGGCCGACGTCTTCCACGCCGACGCCGTCACCCCGGCCGAGCGCCGCGACGGGACGACCACACCGTGCGCGCCGAACGCGCCGGCCGAGCGGAGCACGGCGCCCAGGTTCCGCGGGTCGGTGACGCCGTCGAGCGCCACGAGCAGCGGCGGCACACCGGCCTCGTCGGCGGCGTCGAGCAGGTCCTCGACGTCGGCGTACTCGTACGGCGGAACCTGCGCGGCGACGCCCTGGTGCACCGAGCCCTCGGTGAGGTGGTCGAGCTCGGTCCGGGTGACCTCGAGCAGCTGCGCCCCGCGCACGGAGGCGAGCTCGAGGATCTCGCGGGTGCGGTCGTCGTGGTCGATGCGCGCCGCGAGGTGCACGGCGGTGACCGGCACCTCGGTGCGCAGCGCCTCGAGCACGGCGTTGCGCCCGGCGACGACCTCGGCGCCGCCGGTGGGCCGGCGCGTGCCGCGCACGACGCCCTTGCGGGCGCCGGGAGCACCCTTGCGCTGCGCCTCGGCCTGGCGCTTCTCCGCCTCGACCTTGCGCTTGTGGGCCGGGTGGTAGGTCCGGTCCTCGGCCTTGGGCGTCGGGCCCTTGCCCTCGAGCGCCTTGCGGCTGTGCCCGCCCGTGCCGACGCGCGGACCCTTCTTGGAGCCCGCCTTGCGGATCGCGCCGGGGCGCCTGGAGTTGCCTGCCATCTGCTTCTTCCTGATCGATCGGGTGCGCTGCGCGTGTGCTCAGTCGGAGAGCGACCAGCGCGCACCGTCGGGCGAGTCCTGCACGACGACGCCTGCCGCGGCCAGGCGGTCGCGGATCGCGTCGCTCGTGGTCCAGTCCTTCGCGGCACGCGCCGCGGCGCGGGCGTCCAGCTCGGCGCGCACGAGCGCGTCGAGCGCGTCGGCGACGCGGGAGTCCGCGGTCGTCGACCACTGCGGGTCTGCCGGGTCAAGGCCGAGCACGTCGAGCATGCCGCGCAGGGCGACGAGCTCGGCGCGTGCCGCGCCGTCGTCCTGGGCCGCGATCGCCGAGTTCCCCGCCCGGAGGTGCTCGTGCACGACGGCGAGCGCCGCCGGCACGTTGAGGTCGTCGTCCATCGCGGCGGTGAAGTCCTCGGGGAGCTCTGCCTTGGCGACCTCCTCCGCCGAGACGTCCCCGACGCGCTCGGTGGCGCGCTCGACGAACCCGGCGAGGCGCTCCCACGTGGCGCGCGCCTCGTCGAGCGTGTCCGGGCTCCACTCGAGCATGGACCGGTACTGCACCGCCGCGAGCGCGTAGCGTACGACGACGGCGGGCGCCTGGGCGAGCAGCTCGCTCACCAGGAGCCCGTTGCCGAGCGACTTGCTCATCTTGACGCCCTGCTGCGTCACCCACGCGCTGTGCATCCAGCGCTGCGCGAAGCCGTACCCAGCGGCGCGCGACTGGGCCTGCTCGTTCTCGTGGTGAGGGAACCGCAGGTCGAGCCCGCCGCCGTGGATGTCGAACTCCTCGCCGAGGTAGCGCTGCGCCATCGCCGAGCACTCGAGGTGCCAGCCTGGCCGGCCGCGACCGAACGGCGTGTCCCACGCGGCAGTCTCGGGCTCCCCGGGCTTGGGCGCCTTCCACAGCGCGAAGTCGTGGGGGTCACGCTTCTCGGACGCGAGCTCGTCGTCCGCCGCCTCGGGGTTGAGGTCCTCGAGGCGCTGCTTGGTCAGGTCGCCGTAGTCGGGCCAGGAGCGCACGTCGAACCACACGTTGCCCGGCCCGGTCGTGTAGGCATGCCCGCGCTCGACCAGGCGCTGCATCAGCCGCACCATGTCGGGCACGTGCTGGGTCGCGCGCGGCTCGTAGGTCGGCGGCAGGATCCCGAGGGCGTCGTACGCGGAGCTGAACGCGCGCTCGTAGCGCGCGGCGTGCGCCCACCACTCGACCCCGGACGCCGCAGCCTTGGCGAGGATCTTGTCGTCGATGTCGGTGACGTTGCGGATGAGGGTCACCCGCAGCCCCTTGCGCTGCAGCCAGCGGCGCAGCACGTCGAACGCGACCGCCGGCCGCAGGTGGCCTACGTGCGGGGGCGCCTGGACCGTGGCGCCGCACAGGTAGATGCCGACCTCGCCCGGGTTGAGGGGGACGAAGTCACGCACGTCGCGCGTCGCGGTGTCGAACAGGCGGAGGGTCACCCGTCAAGGGTACCGGCCGGCCGTTCTGCCAGCGGGTGCGGCTGGGCCTGGCCACCCTCCGGGACGGTGGGCGTCGCGGCTCCGGCCGCGGCCTCGTCGGCGGCGGCCTCGGGCGAGACGGTGAGCTCCGGTGCGACGGTCGCCACCACGACCTCGTCGGCCAGCACCGTCGTCGCCACGGCACCGCTCCCACCCGCGGCCATCTCCACCGGCTCCTCGGCGACGGGCACCGCGTACGAGGCGACGACCTCGGCGAGCTCGTGGAAGGTCGCGACGGTGGCGTCGTCGTCGCGCTCGACGAGCCAGCGCAGCTCGAGGCCGTCGATGACGGCCACCACCAGCCGTGCCAGGATCGCGATCTCGATCCGGTAGGCGACCCGGGCGCGCTCCGCGAGCTCCGAGAGGACGCCGACCGCCATGTCCGTCACCTGGTCGATGTGCACCCGCGCGACGTCGTTCATGGCCGCGGAGCGAGCGCCCGCGGTCGAGAGCTCGAACGACAGGAGCCGACGGCCCTCCATGGTGCGCAGCCCGGCCATGAGCCCCTCGGCGGCCGCGTGGACCACGGTGCGGAAGTCGCCACCGTCGGGGAGGGACCCGCGCACGGGGTCGACGGCGACGCCGACGAGCGCCCGCCCCATCTCCCGGAGCAGCTCGTCCTTGTCGTCGAAGCAGTAGTGGACGGTGCCGAGCGAGACACCGGCCTCGCGCGCCACCGCGCGCACCGTGACGGCGTCGAGGCCCTTGCTGGCCGCGATCTGCAGCGCCACGTCGGCGAGGTGGGCGCGTCGCTGCGCGAGCGGGAGGCGCTTCACGATCCCCGAGCGACGACGAGCGCGGTCGCGATCGCCGCCACCCCCTCCCCGCGACCGGTCAGCCCGAGCCCGTCCGTCGTCGTGGCCGACACCGACACGGGCGCACCCGCCGCCTCGGACAGCGCCGCCTCCCCCTCGGACCGGCGCGGGCCCAGGCGTGGGCGGTTGCCGACGACCTGGACCGCGACGTTGCCGATGTCGAAGCCCGCGGCACGGACGCGGCGCGCGGCCTCGGCGAGCAGCGCCGTCCCGGAGGCCCCGGCCCACTCCGGCTGGCTCGTGCCGAAGTGCGAGCCCAGGTCCCCGATGCCCGCGGCCGAGAACAGTGCGTCGGCCGCGGCGTGCGCGGCCACGTCCGCGTCGGAGTGGCCCGCGAGGCCCCGCTCGCCCGGCCAGTGCAGTCCCGCCAGCCACAGCTCTCGCGGCGAGTCCTCCGGCGCAAAGGCGTGCACGTCGACCCCCACGCCGGTGCGCGGGAGCCCGGGGGTCACGGACGCTCCTCGAGCAGCAGCCGGGCGAGCGCGAGGTCCGGCTCGGTCGTGATCTTCATCGCCGACTCCTCGCCCGCGACGACGTGCACCGGCTCGCCGAGCGCCTCGACGAGGCCGGCGTCGTCCGTCGCGGCGAGGTCCTCCACCGCGGCACGCGCGGCCCCGGCGGCGTGGGCGCGCTCCAGGAGCGCGCGGTCGAACCCCTGGGGCGTCTGGACCGCACGCAGCAGGGCACGGTCCGGCGTGTCCACGACACGCTCGACGACGAGCCCGGGCGGCGCCGGACGCGCGGCCGGCGCACGGCTTGCGAGGGCGGGAGACACGCGCTTGATCGTATCCGTGACGGGCAGACCAGGCACGACGGCGGGATGTCCGGCCCGCACGGCGGCCACGACCCGCCGGACGAGCTCGGGAGAGGCCAGCGGACGCGCCGCGTCGTGGACGAGGACGACGTCGTCCTCGGGTGCGGCGAGCGCGAGACCGGCGGCGACGGACGCCTGGCGCGTGGCTCCGCCGTCGACCACCCGGACGGGGCACGTGACGTGCGCGTCCGCGGTGACGACGTCGGACACCGCGGCGGCGAGGCCGGGCGGCGCGGTCACGACGATCCGGTCGACCGCCCCCGACGCCGCGAGACGGCGTGCCGCGTGCAGGACCAGGGGCGACCCGCCGAGCTCGACGAGCGCCTTGGGCAGGGCGCGCCCGAGCCGGGTGCCCGACCCGGCGGCGGTGAGGATCGCGAGGGTGGTCACCGACGGTCCCCCGTGGCGGCCCGCGCGGTCAGGAGGCGAGCACCTCGTCGAGGATGGCCTCGGCCTTGTCCTCCTCCGTGTGCTCGGCGAGCGCGAGCTCCGAGACGAGGATCTGGCGCGCCTTGGCCAGCATCCGCTTCTCGCCGGCCGAGAGGCCACGGTCGGCGTCCCGGCGCGAGAGGTCGCGGACGACCTCGGCCACCTTGATGACGTCGCCCGACGCCAGCTTCTCCAGGTTCGCCTTGTACCGGCGCGACCAGTTGGTCGGCTCCTCCGTGTACGGAGCGCGGAGCACCTCGAAGACCTTGTCCAGGCCCTGCTGGTCGACCACGTCGCGCACGCCCACGAGGTCCACGTTCTCGGCCGGGACCTCGATCGTCAGGTCACCCTGAGCGACCTTGAGCTTGAGGTACA
>JAPSLQ010000233.1 GCA_031180595.1 Isoptericola sp.
ACGCGGACCTCGACGACCCGGATCCCGCGCGACGGCGTCCGCAGCGCGCGCCGCAGGGAGCCGAGGTCGGGTGCGAGCTCGTGGCCGACGCCGTACCCGGCGCAGAGCTGCGCGAGGTCGGCCCCGTGCGGCGTGCCGAAGACGCGCTCGAACGTGCGCAGCGCACCCTCGCTGGTCGCGGCGAGCGCGCCGTGCTCGAGCGTCGCGAAGATCGAGCCGCCGTCGTCGTTGACCACGACGACGTCGAGGTCGACCGGCGGCTCGTGCGGGCCGCGCAGCAGACCGCCGACGTCGTGCAGGAACGTGAGGTCGCCGACGAGCGCCCGCGTGCGGCGTCCGCGCCGCGACTCCGCGAGCGCGACGCCGGCCGCCGTCGAGACGGTGCCGTCGATGCCGGCCAGGCCCCGGTTGGCGAGGACCTGCGGCGTCTCGGTGCCCTCGTGGTCGAGGCCGAGGACGAGGTCGAGGTCGCGCACGGGGTTCGACGCGCCGACGACGAGCACGTCCTCGTCGTCGAGCACCGAGGCGACCGCACGAGCCACCGCCAGCGCCGCGTGCCGTGCGGAGAGCAGGCCGTCCGGGACCGCCTCGTCCGACGTCACGCTCTCGACGACTGCGGCGGCCGCGCGGCTCGCGGCGCGCCACCGGTCGAGGAACGCGCCGCCGCGGGCGCCCGGCGCCGTGGGCGGCAGGTACCACCGGTCCGCCAGGGCGGGGACGACGCGGCTGGCGTTGCGGACCGCGTCCGGCCACGGGCCGCCTCCCGGCGCGACGACCGTCACCGCGACGTCGGGTCGCGCGAGCAGCCGCTGCACGGGCCGCGAGAGCGTCGGGCGCCCGAAGACGACGACGTGCTCGACGTCGTCGACCAGCTCGGTGACCGACAGCACCGACCGGTACGCCGCGACCGCCGTGGGGCCGCCGCGCGCGCCCGAGGTCGGCTCGGCGAGCAGCGGCCAGCCCTGCGCCTCGGCGACCGCCCGCGCGTCGGGCCCGGCGCCGTCGCCGGCGACGACCAGCGTGCGGGCGGGGTCCCCGTGGAGGGCGGGGTCGGCTCCCGGGGGCGGCTCCGGCGGCACGACGGTCGCCCGCCGGGGCCCGTCAGGAGGCGTGGCGGCCGAGGCGCCGGGCACCGGCGGGGCGTCCGGGTGCAGCGGGTCGCGGTAGGCGAGGTTCAGGTGCACCGGCCCCGGGTGCAGGTCGCGCAGCCCCCGCGCGGCCACGAGCGCCCGGTCCGTCGTGGCACGCAGGTCGCCGAGCTCGCCGTCGCGGCCCTCGGGCGCGGGGACGTCGACGGCGTGGCGCACCGCCGTGCCGAAGATCCCGACCTGGTCGGTCGTCTGGGACGCGCCCGTGCCGCGCAGCTCGTGCGGCCGGTCGGCCGTCAGCAGGACGAGCGGGAGCCGCGCGTGGTGCGCCTCGAGCACCGCCGGGTGCAGGTTCGCCACCGCGGTGCCCGACGTCGTCACCACGGCCACGGGAGCGTCGCTCGCCCGCGCGAGGCCCAGCGCGAGGAAGGCCGCGGACCGCTCGTCGACGCGCACGTGCAGCGCGACGCGGCCGGCGTCGGACGCCTCGGCCACCGCGTAGGCGAGCGGTGCGGAGCGGGACCCGGGGGCGAGCACGACGTCGCGCACGCCGTGCGCGACCAGGTCGGCGACGAGGGCCCGCGCGGCGGTGACCGACGGTGGCGCGCCCGCGCTCATCGCCGCTCCTCCAGAAGCGCCGCCAGGCGGTCGTACCGGGCCAGCCACCGTTCGCGCAGGCCGTCGGGCGCCGCGGCGGCGGCGAGCGCCACCGGGTCCGGCTCGACCCGTCGCACGCCGAGCGCGCCGTCGACGGGCAGCAGCGGGTCGGCGACGACGTCGCGCTCGAGCAGCTGCGACGTCGCGAGCCCGCACGCGTAGGGCAGCTCGGGCAGCGCGGCCGCGAGCGCCACGCCCGCCGCGAGGCCGACGGACGACTCGAGCGCCGAGGAGACCACCACCGGCAGGCCCACCTGCTCGGCCAGGTCCAGGCACGCGCGCACGCCCCCGAGCGGCTGGACCTTGAGGACCACGACGTCGGCCGCCTCCTCGCGCACGACCCGCAGCGGGTCGATGGCGCGGCGGATCGACTCGTCGGCGGCGACGGGGACGTCCGCGGTCAGGCGCCTGCGGACCTCGGCGAGCTCCTCCACGGTCGCGCACGGCTGCTCGACGTACTCCAGGCCACCGGACTCGAAGTCCAGCATCGGGATGCGCTCGAGCGCCTCGTCGACCGTCCAGGCACCGTTCGCGTCGACCCGGACCTCCCCGCCGCCCTCGCCGTACAGCTCGTCGAGCGCGTCGCGGACCGCGCCGACGCGGTCGATCTCCGCGTCGAGGGGCTCGACCTCGCCGTTCGCCAGGCGCTGGGCGACCTTCACCTTGGCGGTGCGGCAGCCGCCGGAGCGCAGCACGATCTCGCGCGCCCGCTCGGGGCCGACGGCGGGCACGGTCACGTTGACGGGCACGCGGTCGCGCACCGGCGCGGGCCAGCCGACGTCGGCGGCCTCGCGGGCCGCGCGCAGCCATGCGGCGGACTCCGCGTCGTCGTAGTCCCAGAACGGGCTGAGCTCGCCCCAGCCCGCCTCCCCGCGCAGCAGCACGCCGTCGCGCACGTCGAGGCCGCGGAACCGGCTGCGCAGCGGGGTGGACCAGACGGCAGGGGACCGGGGCGCGGCGTCAGGTACGGGCACGAGCCCAGCGTAGGCGCAGGTCGTCCACCACGTCCGACGTCCGACGACGTCCGGCTAGCCTGACGCGGTGATCGAGCGTCGAGACCTGCTGCTGCCCGCCCCCACGTCCGGCTCGACCGCGCGCGTCGCGGCGGTCCTCGTCCTGAGCGTGGTCCTCGGAGGTCTGACGTCGTACGCGCAGGGTCTCCTGCCGGACGCCGCACTGCCGTTCGCGAACTCCGCGAGCGGCTGGACGCTGCTGACGGTCCTCCTGGTGTTCTGGTCGAGGTCCTCCGCGCCTCGAGCGGCAGTGCTCGGCGCCGCGAGCTTCGTTCTGCTCGTCCTCGGGTACACGTTCGCCGCCGAGCTGCGCGGACTGACGTACGACCCGCTGCTGTTCTCCGTCGTCGGGGTCGTGGTGGGGCCGTTCGTCGGCGTCGCGGCCTCCTGGCTGCGCGCCCGCGAAGCACGTGCCGCTCTGGGTACGTCGTTGCTGTCCGGTGTGGCCACAGGGGAGGCGGTCTACGGCCTGACCGTCGTCGGCGACACGACCCATCCCGCGTACTGGGTCGTGATCGGTGCGGTCGGGCTCGCGCTCCTCGGCACCGTGCTCGCCCGCCGCATCCGGACCGCCAGGCACGTCGCCCTCGCGATCGTGGGCACCGCGCTCGTGGCGGCGGCGTTCGTCGCCGCGTACTCGGGCCTCGGCCGGGCGGCGGCCGTCGTATAGCGGTCGCCTCCGGGGCTTCCGCCCACCGGTGCGGCGGGCGATCATGAGGAGTGCGCGGCGGTGCGGCCGGGCACCTCACGAGAGGCTGTGGGATGGAGCTGTCGGACCGGGCACGGGCGGCGCGCGACGCGATCGAGCCCGTGACGTCGTTCTTCCTGTCGTTGCGCGGGATGGACGGGCGGCCGGACGTCGTCGACCTGACGTTCGGCGACCCGCACGAGATGCCGCTGCCGGCCCTCGTCGACGCCCTGCGCGCCAACCTCGAGCCGCGGGCCGTGGACTGGTTCGCCTACAAGTCGAGCCTCGCACCCGCCCAGGAGGCGGTCGCCGCCGGCCTGCGGGCCGAGCTCGGCCTGCCCTTCGAGCCCGACGACGTCGCCATGACCCAGGGGGCGTTCGGGGCCATCGCGACCGCGTTCCGGCTGGTCGCGGACGCCGGTGACGAGGTCGTGATCCCCGAGCCCGGCTGGTTCTACGCACCGATGCTCCGCGCTGCCGACATGGTCCCGGTCCGGGCTCCCCTCACCGCGGGCTCCTTCGACCTGGACGTCGAGGCC
>JAPSLQ010000234.1 GCA_031180595.1 Isoptericola sp.
CGGTGGCCTCCGGCGTCGTGTTCTTCGCGGCGGCGCTCGCGCTCGCCGCGCTCGCCCACCTGTGGGTCGTCGCGTTCCGGGGTGCCGACGCGAGCTGGGACGTGCCGCTCGACGTCGTGCTCGGTGTTCTGCTGCTCGTGGTGATCGGGATGGCGCAGGGCGTGGGCTTCGGCCTCGTGCTGCTCAACACGCCCGCGGCGATCGTGTCGTACCTGTTCATCCCGACGCTGTTCACGATCGTCGGCTCCCTCGTCGCCGCCGTGCGGGACGCCATGCCGTGGATCGACCTCGGCACCGCCGGGGAGCCGATCTTCATGGGCACCGCCGGCGGGCAGGAGTGGGCGCAGCTCGCCACCGCGACGCTGATCTGGGCCGTGGCGCCCGTCGTCGCCGGTCTGGTCCGCGTGGCGCGCAGCGAGATCAAGTCCGCCTGACGCGGCGGTCAGAGGTGCAGGTCGCCCGGTGCGGCCACCTCGCGCCAGGACCGCGGCACGGTGCCCGACGGCGGCACCTCCTCGGGACGCACGCCCGCGGCCGGCAGCACGTCGGCCGCGGGCAGCGGCCCGAGGTCGAGGCCCGCCACCCGGGCCACCTCGGTGACCGGGACCTGGAACGTGCGGAACGGCCCGAGCGGCGGCAGCTCGCCGACCGCGAGCGCCCGGGCCGTCGCCGCACGCAGCTCCACCTCGTCGAGCTGCGGCGTCTGGTCGAGGACGAACGCCGAGGCCCGCAGCGCGACCGTCTGCGCGACCGGGCCGCCGTCGTCGGGCACGGACCACGACGCCGCCGACCAGGCGGCGACCTTCCAGAACCGCCGCGGGATGCCGACGCCCCGGTAGACGGGGTCGTCGGGCGCGAGGACGCACCCGGTGTGGACGACGAGGCGGTGCTGGTGCGCCTCGGCGTAGGCGAGGACGTGGTCCTCGAGCCCGTTCCACAGCTCCTTGGACTGGTTGAACCGCCCGACCTGGGGCGCGGCGTTGGTGTAGACGAACGTCGCCTCGCCCGCCGCACGCGCCTCGGCGACCGTGCCCCACATGGGGTCGCGCCGCCGCACGAGGTGCCCGCGGTCGAGCGCGTTGCGGTGGTAGACGTCCGGGCCGGCCTGCTCGTGCTCGGGCGCCTGCGGGTCGAGGCGCCACGACCCCGTGCGCGGCAGGGGCTGAAGACGCCCGCCGTCGACCGTCACTCCCGTCACGGCGGCGAGTCGCCGGGCCGGGTCCAGCAGGACCGAGAAGTGCGGGTGGTCGAGGCGCCGCAGGTGGCGCGCGGGCCCGCCCGGCGCGGGCACGGGCAGCGGCACGTGCACCGCGGCGTCGTCGGGACCGAGGAACGTCGCGTCGTAGCCCGTCACGCCCCTACCCCACCAGAGGTCGGGCGGCCGGGCCAGCCGACGCGGCCCGACGCCGACGTGGCGGCTCGTGCGCAAGGAACCGGCACGGCGCGACACAGACAAGGTGGAGCACGCGGACGGGAGCGGACATGGCCGGACGAGCGGTGGTCACGGCGGTGGCGGGCACGCTCGGCGCGGCCGTGCTCACGGTCGCGGTGGTGCTGGGCCTCGTCGCCGCCCACGGCGCGACCTACTGCACGACGGTCGGGTTCCTCAACCTCGCACCCCTGGAGATCGAGACCGGCGTCGACGTCGACGCGGTCAGCGCGTGCATCGGGGCGGGCTGCGCGCCCGTCGCGCTGACGCGGGACGACGACGGGACGTGGCAGGTCCCGCAGCAGTCCCCGTACCTGGCCGACGGCGCGTCCGCCGGCGCGGTGGACGAGATCACCGTGCAGGCGGAGTCCGGCGGTCGGGTGGTCGCGGAGGGGACCCTCCCCGTCACCCGGACGAGCCGCGGTGGCTCGGGCCAGTGCCCCGGGCCGTTCGACTACGAGCCGGTGACCGTCCCGAGCACGCTCGCCGCCCGCTGAGCGGCCGGCACCGCTACGCTGCGCCGCATGACCGACGTCGGGACGAGGCGACCGCTCCGACCGTCGGCGCCCGCCCGCCGTCCACCCGTCCCGCTCACCGGGGACCTGGTGCCCCCGTACGCGAGCTGGGGCCAGCGCGTGCTCGCGGCGCTGCTCGACTCGGCCGTGCTCGGCGGCGTGACGTGGCTGTTCGCGGGGGCGGGCGTCGCCGGCCCCGAGCTCGCCCCGGGCGCGGTCCCGGGCCCGCCCCTGCAGGACCTGACCCCCTGGCTCGAGACCGCGCCCTCGCTCGTCCTGGTGGCCCTCGCGATGCTCGCGCTGCAGGGCTGGACCGGCTTCACGCCGGGCAAGCGCGTGCTGGGCATCGCCGTCGTGGTGGAGGGCGGCGACCGTCCGCCGGGCCTGCTCGGCGCGGTGCTGCGGGTGGTCGCCCACGCGCTGGACGCCGTCCTCCTCGTCGGGTACCTGCGCCCGCTCTGGCACGCCGAGCGCCGTACGTTCGCCGACTCGCTCGTGGGCACCGTCGTCGTGCGGAGGACCCGGCTGGAGCCCGTGGCGTGGTTCGGCCGGCTCGTGCGGCGGCTGCCGGGGGCGACGTCACCACGGGCGGGGCGCGTCGTGAGCGTGGCGGCCGGCGTCGCCTGCCTGCTCGGGCTCGGCTTCGGCCTCCCGGTCGGCGGCAGCGGCGGGTACGGCACGGCCCCCGCCGACGCCGAGTGCGTGGTCGCACCGTCCGCCGACGGCGCGGGCGCCGTGACCGCCGTCGGCGCGACCGTGACCGCGAACGGGTGGCACGAGTGGGAGCGTCGGCTGTGGGTCCGGCGCTCCACCGTGGACGAGACCAGCGTCGCCGTCGACTGGGTGTGGGAAGGGGCGGCGGACTCGTTCCCGGAGGTCGAGCTCTCGGCGTCGGCGCGTGCGGACGGCCTCGTGCTGGCGCGCGCGACGGAGCCGGCCGAGGTGCACGTCCAGGCTGTGACCGGCGGCGGGGTGGTGTCCGAGAGCACCCTCACCGTGCGCGGCGTCCCCGAGCCGGCCGCCCTGCCGGCCGACGACCTCCTGGTCGTGTCGTCCCTCGTGGTCGACGGCACCCTCGTCGCGACGTGCGAGGCCGTCGTCGACACGAGGAGGCTCGCCGCGGCGCCGTCGTCGTGACCTGCAACCGTTGCTAACGATATATCTTTGATGTATCTTCGAGTGTGTCCGGTCGAGCATGCCCGCTCCCGGACCCACCGACATCAAGGAGACGCCCGTGCGACCCCCTCGACACCCCTTCTCCGGCGACGCCGACCATCCCGGCGCCATGCCGCACAGCGGGCACCCGATGCCCGACGGCACCGAGCCGCGCGACGCCCACCCACGGCACGGCGGCCACCGCCGCGGCCGCGGGCCGGGCGGACCCGGCCGCCCCGGTGGCGGTCCTCGCGGCCGCCGGGCCGGGCGCGGCGAGATCCGCGCCGCGATCCTGCTCCTCCTCGCCGAGGAGCCCATGCACGGCTACCAGATCATCACCGAGCTCGCCGAGCGCACCGACGGCCGCTGGCGCCCGAGCCCCGGCGCGGTCTACCCGGCGATCGCCCAGCTCCAGGACGAGGGCCTCGTCGAGGTGTCCGACGACGGCGGTCGCCGCCTCGCGTCGCTCACCGACGCCGGCCGGGCCCACGTGGCCGAGCACGGCGACGAGCTCGGCAACCCGTGGGAGCGCGTCGCGGGCGACCCGCGCTCCGGACGGCACCGGCTGCGCGCCTCGCTGCACGCGCTCGGCGGCGCCGTCGAGCAGGTGGCGCGGGCCGGCACCCCGGCCCAGGCCGACGCCGCGGTCGAGGTGCTCGACCGCGCACGCCGCGAGATCTACCGGCTCCTCGCCGAGGACCCGGGCGAGGTCACCCCAGACCGATGATCGCGGTGGGTGACCACCGCACCAGCCGCCCATCGGCGGCGAGGTCGATCCCCCACGCGTCGTGCTCGATCATGCGGTCCCAGACGACCGCCCCCGTCGCGACGTCGAGCGCGACCCAGTGCACGGCGATGCTCCCGTGGTCGAGCGCCGGCCACACCA
>JAPSLQ010000235.1 GCA_031180595.1 Isoptericola sp.
GCGTACTCCGGCTCGGTCACGTCCTCGAGGGTCACGGGTGCGGGCACGCCCGCCTCCTCGAACCAGGCGGTGTCGACGTTGAGGCACACGTCGCCGACGTCGACCGGCGTCAGCGCGCCCGCGACGTCGTACTCGCCGGTGGCGTACCGCGCGGCGGACGGGTCGAGGTCCTCCGGCTGGTACGGCTCGAAGACCCCGGCCTCCACCGCCCGCGACGCGAACGTGTTGTCCACGCCGTAGACGACGTCCCCCAGGGGCGAGTCCTTGGTCAGCACGAGCTGGTTGACGAGCGTGCCGGCGTCACCCGGCGCCACCTGCTCGACCGTGTAGCCCGTCTCCTCCTCGAACGACGCCAGGACGCCCTCGGACACGCCGAAGGAGTCGTGGGTGACGAGCGTGACGGTGCCGCCGCCCGCCTCGGGCGAGGCGGCGCCGCCGGCGTCGTCGCCCCCGGCGCACGCGGCCAGCAGCGTCACGAGAGATGTCGCGAGCAGCCCGGCGGCGGCACTCGTCACGGCGGTGCGGCGGCGGCTGGTGCTCGTGGTCATGAGTTCGGTTCCTCCTCAGCGGTCGAGAAGGGGTACCCGGCGTGCGTGGCGTCCCGGCGTCAGGCGCCCGGGCGGCGCGCACGCAGGGATCGAGAAGCCCGACTTCCTCCACCGGTGCTAACCGGATCAGGTTCGAGGGTCTGCGGTGTCCCGCACTCTCAGCGCCCGTGGCGCTCCCCTGTCGTATCAGCACGAGCCTACACACCCCGGCGGCGATACGGTGTTGGTCGTCCGGAGCACATCGACTGGGAGGTCCCGTGGCAGACAACAACCAGGCGCTCGCCGAGAAGATCGGCACGCTGGTCCTTACGGGGGCCGCGGCGTGGGCGGTGCGCAAGGGGATCGTGACCATCTGGGAACGGTCGACCGGCCGGCCCGCTCCCCTCGACCTCGACGACGACGACATCGGCATCACCGAGGCCGTGCTGTTCGCGGCGGTGACCGGCGCGCTGGCCGTGTTCGCCCGGCGTTACGCGCAGCGCGGCGCGCACCGCGCGTTCTCGCGCGTCAGTCGCTGACCGCACGCGAGAGGGGCGTCCGCGCCGGTCCCGTGCGGGACCGGCCCGGACGCCCCTCTCGTGCGTGACGGCGTGCGCGCGGTCAGCGCGAGCGACGCCGTGCGAGCTGCGCCTCGTGACCCCGCGGCCGGTCCACGGGGTGCACCGCGGCCAGGGCGGCGTCGAGCGCCTCGGCCGACGAAGCGCCCGTGGCGCCCTGCTTGGCGAGGTGCTTCATGACCTGCGACCCGGCGACGTGCGCCGGGATGCCGACGGCCGAGGCCGCCTCGGCCAGGACGTGCTGCGCCGTGACGTCGTCCACGCCGCGGACCGCCATGACGACGCCCTTGGCCTGCTCGAGCGCGGCCTCGGTGACGAAGGCGCGGGCGACGGCGCTCGACGCCTCGCGCTCGAGGGTCTCGCGCAGCACGGGGCTGACGTCCATGACGTAGCCGGCCACCTGCGCGACCTTGCCGTCGGGGCCCCGGCGGCCGTGGCCGGTCACGACGACGGTGCGCGCCCGGCCCTGCTTGTCGACGATGCGGTGGGAGCACGCGAACGGACGCCCGGCCCGCAGGGCCGCCGTCGCGGTGCGCGTGAGCCGCCCGCGGTCGTCGGGGTGCTTGCGCGAGCGCATCAGCTCCACGCTCGGGTCGATCTCGCCCGGGCGACGCCCGTGCATGACGTAGATCTCGTCCGACCACCACCAGCGGCCGGTCGCGAGGTCCACGCGGTACTGGCCCACCAGCAACGAGGTCCCCGCGGCGAGCGCCTGGGTGAGGTCGGCAAGGTCGATCGGCGCCTCGGTCTGGACGTCGTCGACGGACACGGTGTCGACGCCCGCGCGGACGTCGGACGTGGGAAGGGTGGTGATAGCCATGCTTCCTCCCAGAACGGACATATCTCTGGGGCCGCTTCATGACTCCCGGTGCCACTCACCGTACCGACGCCGGGGGAAACCGCCAGTCGAACGCCGCCTGGCTGCGAGGACACCCGGCGCGTGCCAGCGTGGACGCGGCGGGCCCGACGGGGGCTCGCGACCGGAGCACGCAGGAGGAACCATGAGCGAGCAGCCGGAGGGCACGAGCCCCTACGACCCGGACGAGGACCCGGACGCCCAGCCCGACTCCCTCAACCCGCGCACGGGCGACCAGGCGCGGTCGACGGAACCCACGGAGGGCGACGCCGACGCCGACGCGGACATGATGAACCCGCGCTCGACGATCGACGACGAGCCCTGACGACGGTCCCGCCGGGACCCACGAGCGGAGCGCCCCTGCCGGTCGGCGGGGGCGCTCCGCTTGCGAGCGGGAGAAGCGCTTCTCTTGCGAGTCCCCTCGAACCACCGCACCGTGCGAGAACCGGGAGCCCCCCGGTCACCCGCACCCGTGGAGGTTCTCCAGCCGATGCGCGTCCTCGGAGTCAACGCTCTCTTCCACGATCCGTCCGCCGCGCTCGTCGTCGACGGGCGCATCGTCGCCGCCGCGGAGGAGGAACGCTTCTCGCGCCGCAAGCACGGCAAGCGCCCGGTGCCGTTCGCCGCCTGGGAGCTGCCCGAGCAGGCGATGCGCTGGTGCCTCGAGGCCGCCGGGCTCGAGCCCTCGGACCTCGACGCCGTGGCCTACTCGTTCGACCCGGCGCTCGCCAAGCCGGCCGAGGAGATGGGCCTGCCCGACCCGTGGGACTGGCTGCGACGCCAGTACGCCGAGCGCGCGCCGCAGTTCCTCGCGGCGGCGCTGCCGGGCCTGAACCCCGCGGTCGTCCGGTTCGTGCCCCACGAGGTCGCGCACGCGGCGTCGGCCGCGCTCGCCTCCCCGTTCCGCCGGTGCAGCGTCCTGTCGCTCGACGGCCGCGGCGAGCGCTCGAGCCACCTCGCGGGCCGCTACTCCGACGGGCGCCTCGAGGTGCTCGCGAGCCAGGAGCTGCCGGACTCGCTCGGCCTGGTCTACGAGTCGCTCACGGAGCACCTGGGCTTCCTGCGGTCGAGCGACGAGTACAAGGTCATGGCGCTCGCCTCGTACGGCGAGCCGCGGTTCCTCGACGACCTGCGCCAGGTGATCCGCACGACCGGCGACGGCGGGTTCGTCGCCGAGCCGCCGGACTGGACCCGCTGGGCGCCGGCGGCCGGTCCCGGCACGCTCACCGACCCCGCGATGCAGCCGGACGACTCCCACGGCGGCCTGCCCCCCGCGCACGCCGACCTCGCCGCGTCGGTCCAGGCGCGCCTCGAGGAGGTCCTGGTCGAGCTCGCGACGTGGCTGCACGGCCAGACCGGCGACGACGCGCTCGCGCTCGCGGGCGGCACGGCGCTCAACTGCGTCGCCAACTCGCGGGTCTGGCGCGAGTCGCCGTTCGAGCACGTGTGGATCCAGCCCGCCGCGGGAGACGCGGGCACCGCGCTCGGCGCCGCGCTGCAGCTCACCGCGGAGGCGGGCGTCGCCGTCGAGCCCATGGGGTCGGCCGCGCTCGGCCGCTCGTGGTCCGACGACGAGCTCGCGGACTGGCTGCGGCGCGCCCGCGTGCCGTTCACGACGCCGGACGACCTGGCCGCCGAGGTCGCGGAGGTCCTCGCCGCCGACGGCGTCGTCGCGTGGTTCGACGGGCGCAGCGAGCTCGGGCCGCGCGCGCTCGGCCAGCGGTCGCTGCTCGCCCACCCCGGGCACCGGCACAACCTGCGCCGGCTCAACGACGTGAAGGGACGTGAGCAGTTCCGGCCCGTGGCCCCCATGGTGCTGCTCGACGCCGCGCCCGAGATCTTTTCCGGCGGCCCGATCCCCAGCCCGTACATGCTGTTCGTGCACGACGTCGCGCCCGCCTGGCGCGACCGGATCCCGGCGGCCGTGCACGTCGACGGCACCGCCAGGATCCAGACGGTCGACGCGAGCCAGCCGCGCCTGCACGCGACGATCAG
>JAPSLQ010000236.1 GCA_031180595.1 Isoptericola sp.
ATGGCTCAGCTCGCGTCGATCTCGACACGCAGGATGCGGTCGTCGCCCGGCCGTGCATCCGTGCCGCCCCAGGTGGCGCGGTCGGTGTTGGACGTGATCAGCCAGAGAGCGCCGTCGGGCGCCAGCTCGACGGTCCGGATGCGGCCGTACTCTCCGACGAGATGCTCGATCGGACCGCCCGAGGCCGCGGCGCCGTCGACCGGCAGCTGCCACAGCCGCTGGCCGCCGAGAGCACCGATCCACAGCGAGCCTGCGGCGTAGGCGACCCCGGACGGGCTCGCGTCATCCGGGTGGATCGTCGCGATCGGCGGCTCGCCCGTCGATCCGTCGACCCCCTCCGTCTCGGGCCACCCGTAGTCGGCGCCCGCCTGCAGCACATTGATCTCGTCCCAGGTGCGGTGACCGAGCTCGGAGGCGTACGCGGTGCCGTCCGGGCCGAAGGCGATGCCCTGCACGTTGCGATGGCCGCTCGAGTAGACAGGCGAGTCACCGGGGTTGTCGTCCGGGATGGTTCCGTCCACGGCAATGCGCAGGATCTTGCCGTTGAGCGAGTCGTCCGCGGCCGCGTTCTCGGGCTCGAAGGCATCGCCCGTTCCGATCCACAGGTGACCGTCGGGCCCGAACGCGAGGCGACCGCCGTGGTGTCGGTCGGCGGTCTGGATGCCGTCGAGCAGGACGTGACCGACCTCGAGCGATCCGTAGTCTTCGGCGATCGTGAGGGCGACGATCCGATTCTCGTCCACCCCGGAGACCGAGGCGTAGACGGTGCGGTCGGCCGCGAAATCGGGCGACGCCACGATGCCGAGCAGCCCTCCTTCCGAGCTCACCGCCACGTCCGGCACGACGCCGACCGTGACTGCTTCGCCACCCTCGGCCGGCACGCGGACGATCTCTGCGCTGATGCGCTCGGACACGAGCGCGGATCCGTCGGGCAGGAAGGTCAGGCCCCACGGCGCTTCCAGCCCGGTCGTCAGTTCGACGGGCTCCCCGAGGGTGGCCACGTCGCTCGGCGGCGGGCCGCTCGGTGACGGAGCTGGTTCCGCCGCCGAACCGGCGCTGCCCGGGCCCGATGCCGGTTGAGCGCATCCGGTCAGGATCGCGGCAAGCGCACCGGCGAGCATCCACCCGCGCACCGTCGTCCCCCAGCTCACGTCGTTCATCCGACCGGCCCGTCGGTATCGGCCGTCATCGCTTGCGTGCCGACCACGGTCAGCAGCTGGAGCTTCTCGGCCGTGTCGGTCCCCGTCACCGGGGTGAACCACAGCAGCCGCTGCCGGCCGTCCTCGCTGAACAGGTTGAGCGCATGCAGCTCGAGCAGCCCGACGGTGGGATGCAGGATGCGCTTGCGCTCGTCCCTCCTCACCGCGACGTCGTGCGCGGCCCACAGCGTCGCGAACTCCGGCGACTCCTGGAGCAGATCCTCGACCAGCTGCGTCGCATCGGCGTCTCCCGAGCGTCGCCGTCCGACCGCGGCGCGCAGGTCGGCGACGAACGAGCCCGACTGCGGGGCGTGATCCTCCTCCGGGTAGATCCGCCGCGAGGCCGGATCGGTGAACCAGCGGTAGAGGAAGCTCGCCGAGAGCCCGCGATGCACCGACAGGTCGCCGAGCATGGCGACCGCGAGCGGGTTCTGCAGCAGCACGGCGTGCAGGTCCGTGATCACCATCGCCGGCGTGGTCGCCTGAAGCTGCCTGAGCAGATCGAGCATGCCCGGGTGGACGTGAGATGACGTGCCACCCTGGCGCGGGATCGGACGGTTCGCCAGGTTGTAGAGGTGATCCCGTTCGTCCTGGCTGAGGCGGAGGGCGCGAGCGAGGGCGGCGAGCATCTGATCGGACGGCTGCGACCCGCCCCCGCGCTCAAGCTCGGTGTAGTACTCGACCGAGGCGCCGGCGAGTACCGCCACCTCGTCGCGCCGCAGCCCCGGCACACGCCGTCGCGGGCCTGGCGCCACGCCGACGTCCTCGGGACGGATCCGCTCGCGTCGCGAGCGCAGGAATGCGCCCAGCTCGGCATGTCTCGTGTTCGGCATGCGATCAGCATGATCGGCCGCCGCGCGCCGGGCCAGGGGATCCCGTCCCCACCTTCGAGAGCCGCTGTCACCGCGCCGCCGCGCCGCGCACAGTCGACGGCATGAACACACACGCCAGGACGATCCTGATCACGGGCGCCACCAGCGGCATCGGTGCAGCCACGGCGCGTCTGCTGATCGATCGGGGCCACCGCGTGGCGGTCACCGGCCGCGCTGAGGACAAGCTCGAGGCGTTCATCGCCGGCCTCGACGCACCCGATCGCGTCCTGGGCCTGGTCTCGGACGCGGCCGACTGGGACGACACCCGTGAGGCCGTCGCCCGGACCGTCGACCGCTTCGGGTCCCTGGACGCGGCCATCGCGAATGCGGGCTTCACGTCCGCCGACCATCTCACGGGCGGCGTTCCGATCGACAACGGCGACCCGGAGCTCTGGTCGCCGATGGTGCTCACCAACGTGCTCGGACCCGCGCTACTGGCTACGGCCGCGCTTCCGCACCTCGAGGCGACCGGGGGCAGGCTCGTGCTGCTGGGCAGCGTCGCGGGAGTGAAGAACGCCCCCGGTCACCTGTACGGAGCCACCAAGTGGGCCGTCGTGGGACTCGCGGAGAACATCCGGCTTCACGCCACAACCCGCGGTGTCGGCGTCACCCTCGTCAATCCCGGAATGATCGACACACCCTTCTGGCACGGCGCCGCACCGTCGTTCGCGATCAGCCCGGAGGCCATCGCCGCGGCCATCGCCTTCGCGCTCGACCAACCGGTGGGTGTCGACCTCAACACAGTGACGATCCGGCCGATCGGTCAGCCGGTATGACAGCCGCCCGTGCCGGTCTTCGAACTCCGACGGCAGTGCGAACCGAGTCGACAACGATGCGCTCCTCCCACGGGCAGTTCGGCCTCGACGAGCTGCAGTTCGTCCTCCTCTTCGGGGGCTCGGCCGTCGCACTGATCGGCGGGGCGCAGCTCAACCCGCCCCTGCTGCGCCGGTTCGGTCCGCACGCGATCGCGAGCGCCGCGTCGGCGGCGGTCGGCGGGATCGTCCTCGCCCTGACCGCGGGCCGGCGACGGGAGCCGGCCGTCGTGCTGCAGTTCACCGGCGGCCCGTCGTCGTGAGCGTCCCGCCGGAAGGTCGAGGAGCTCCGGGATCCAGACCTGGGCTCCACGTCAGAAGCGTCGGCACGCCCGTGCCGCGCACGAGTCCTGAGGAGGACACCAC
This sequence comes from Isoptericola sp., assembly GCA_031180595.1. Taxonomy (GTDB): domain Bacteria; phylum Actinomycetota; class Actinomycetes; order Actinomycetales; family Cellulomonadaceae; genus Isoptericola. The sequence goes on from JAPSLQ010000236.1 coordinate 3,250, forward strand.
CATGGCTTATCCCACCACCCGTCCCGCCACCTGGTTCGTCACCGGTGCCTCGCGCGGTCTCGGGCTCGAGCTGGTCAAGCAGCTGCTCGAGCGCGGCGACAACGTCACGGCGACCACCCGTTCGACCGAGCGTCTCGCCGGCGCCCTCGCCGGTTCCGACACGTCCCGTCTCCTGGCCGTGGAGGTGGACCTGACGGACCAGGACCAGGTCGCCCAGGCGGTCGCGGCCACCAAGGAGCGCTTCGGCACCCTGGACGTGGTCGTGAACAACGCCGGGTACGGCTACCTCGCCGCCGTCGAGGAGGTGTCGGACGCCGACGCCCGCGCGATGTTCGACGTCCAGGTCTTCGGCGTGTGGAACGTCCTGCGGTCCGTGCTCCCGGGGTTCCGCGAGGAGCGGAGCGGTCACGTCATCAACGTGTCCTCCATCGTGGGGCTGCTGCCCTTCCCCGGCTGGGGCCTGTACGCCGCGGGAAAGTTCGCGCTCGAGGGGCTGACCGAGTCCCTGGCCGGGGAGGTCGCGGACCACGGCATCAAGGTCAACCTGATCGAGCCCGGGTACATGCGGACCGACTTCCTGCGGCCCGTGTCCCTCGGCGTCCCGAGCTCCACGAGCGATGCCTACCCGGCCGTGCGCGAGATGGTCGAGCAGCACCTGCGGATGCCCGGCACGCAGCTCGGCGACCCGGCGAAGGCCGCGGCAGC
>JAPSLQ010000237.1 GCA_031180595.1 Isoptericola sp.
CCACGCTCGACCCCACGCTCGACGAGGCCCGGATCGGCGTCATCACGTTCCCCGGGACGCTCGACGACCGCGACGCCGCGCGCGCCATCCGCCTCGCCGGCGGCCGGCCCGTCTCCCTCTGGCACGCCGACGGCGACCTCCAGGGCGTCGACGCGGTCGTGCTCCCGGGCGGGTTCTCCTACGGCGACTACCTGCGCGCGGGCGCGATCTCCCGGTTCGCCCCCGCGATGTCGGCGCTGGTCGACGCGGCCAAGGGCGGCATGCCCGTGCTCGGCATCTGCAACGGCTTCCAGATCCTCACCGAGGCGCACCTGCTGCCCGGCTCGATGGTCAAGAACGACCACCTGCACTTCCTGTGCCGCGAGCAGGTGCTGTCGGTCGAGAACGCCGGCACGGCGTGGACGAACCAGTTCACCGAGGGTCAGCGGATCACCATCCCGCTGAAGAACCAGGACGGCCAGTTCGTCGCCGACGAGCGCACCCTCGACGAGCTCGAGGGCGAGGGACGCGTCGTGTTCCGCTACCAGGGGTGGAACCCGAACGGCTCGCGCCGCGACATCGCGGGGATCTCGAACGCGGGGGGCAACGTGGTCGGGCTCATGCCGCACCCCGAGCACGCGGTCGAAGCGGGCTTCGGGCCGGACAGCCCCGAGGGGCTGCGCTCCGGCACCGACGGCCTGGGCTTCTTCACCTCCGTGCTGGCCTCGCTCGTCCGCCGCGCCTGACCTCCCCCGGCCCGTGTCAGGAGGAGCGTGACCACCACCGCGAGACCGCGGGCTCGTTCCGCTGCTGCTCACCCTGCTGAGCGCTGAGCACGACCAGCACCCCGGTGAGCGCGGGGATCGCCCACTGCAGCGCCTTGAGCTGCTTCTGCGCGGCCGTGATCTCCGGCGAGCTCGATGCGCCCGGCTCGGTCGCGCCCTCGGCGCCCTCGGCGCCCTCGCCGGCCTTCTTGGCGATCTTCGCCCCCAGCATCCCGCTGTACGCGGTGACGCCGGCCGCGACCACGGTCAGACCCGTCTTCACCACCGTGTTCACGGTCGCGCCCGGCTGCGTCGCGAGCCGCGCCTTGTTGGCAGCGATGAGGCCCACGCTGCCGACGACGTGCGCACCGACGGCAGTCGCGTTCACCGGCGCCCACATTCCCCACCCCTTGGACGACAGCGTGAGACGCTCCCGCGGGTTCCGTGCGTGCGAGGTCGCCCCGTTCAGGCCCACGGCCCCCATGAGGGAACCGCCGAACCACGCGGCAAGTCCCAGGTCGTGCATGCTCCGCACCAGCGTGTTGCTCTCGGTCATCGTCGATCCTCCCTCTCAGGCCCCCGCCGTACGGCAACCGCCGGGCTAGGCGGCTCCTCGCTCCACGGTGTGGCACGACCGCGGCGCTCGCAGCGTGGAGCACGGCTGACGGGGAAGACGTGCTACCCCGCCGCGAAGAGGTACGCGAGCTGCGCGACGACGGACTGCCGCGCCGCGTCCCGCACGCTCGGGTCGACGTCGGCGTACACGAGCGAGACCACGCGGTCGGCGAGGTCGTCCGCGACGGGGGCGCCGCCGTCGGGTGTCTCGACGCCGAGCGACCGCAGCGCGGAGCGCACCTGCTCGAGCCGTTCGAGCCGGTGGGCGCGGTACTGCCGGACGCGGTCACCGAGGTCGCCGATCACCGGGCCGTGCCCGGGCAGGGCCTGCACGCCGTCGCCCGGCTGCTCGAGCACGTCGAGGCTCGCCAGGTAGTCGCGCAGCGACCCGTCGGGCTCGGCGACGACCGTGGTCCCCTCGCCGAGCACCGTGTCCCCCGTGAGCACGACGGGCGGCCCGGCGGGCGTCGTCACGTCGAAGGAGACGGAGTCGGCCGTGTGCCCGGGTGTGGCGAGCACCTCGATCCGCAGCCCGGCGGCCTCGATCGGCTCGCCGCCGTGCAGCGGCTCACCGTCGTGGCAGTACGCCGGGTCGGCCGCACGCACGGGGGCCCCGGTGAGCTCGTGCAGGCGGCGCGCACCCGCGGTGTGGTCCGCGTGCCGGTGCGTGACGAGCACGAGCTCGACCGGTCCGGCGTCGGCGAGCGCGCGCACGTGCGCCTCGTCGTCCGGCCCGGGGTCGACGACGACGGCGGAGCCCGCGCCCGGCGCGCGCAGCACGTACGAGCGCGTCCCGTCGAGCGTCATCGGGCCCGGGTTGTCCGCGAGCAGCACGGACGCGTAGGGCGTGACCGCGGTCAGTGAGGCCATGAGCCGAGACTACGGCCGGTCAGCGGAGCTCGTCCGCCAGCAGCTCGAGCGTCCGCGCACGGCCCGGGGTCGCGTCGAGCGGCTCGTGCCCGTACGAGCCGGCCACCGGCACGACCATGACCTCGTCGACGCCGTACCGCTCGGCGAGCCGGCGCACCTCGGCGGCCGCGGTGCCCGGCGTCCCGATCAGCCAGCGCGTGCGCATGTCCTCGATCATCTGCTGCCCGAGGCCGTCGAGAGGTGTCGCGAGCGCCTCCTCGACGGTCTCGGCCCGGCCCATCGGCCTGCCCGTGCGCAGGCGAGCCATGGCCCGCAGCTGCGGCAGGGCACGCTCCTGCGCCTCGTCGACGCTCGGCGCGACGACGGCGTTGACCGTGAGGAACGTGCGCGGTCCGGGGTGCGCCTCCGACGGCCGGTAGCCGTCCCGGTACAGGCGGAGCACCTGCTCCATGCCCGCCCCGGAGAAGTGGTTGGCGAACACGTACGGCAGGCCGAGCTCGGCCGCGAGGCGCGCCGAGTAGTCGGACGACCCGAGCAGCCACACCGTCGGCACGCCGTCGGCGGCCGGGGTGGCCCGGACGGCGTAGGTCTCGCCCGAGGCGAGCCGCAGCTGCGCGCCGTCGGGGTGCATCAGGGCGAGGATGTCGCGGACGTGCTCGGGGAACCGCTCGACGTCCGCGGTGGGCCCGGTCGCGCGCAGCAGCGAGGTGATCACCGGGTCGGAGCCGGGCGCCCGGCCCAGGCCGAGGTCGACGCGTCCGGGCGCGAGCGCCTCGAGTGCCGCGAACTGCTCGGCGACGACGAGCGGCGCGTGGTTCGGCAGCATGACGCCGCCCGAGCCGACGCGGATCCGCTCCGTGACCGCCGCGGCGGCCGCGATCATGACCGGTGGCGTCGACGCCGCGACGGCGGCCATGTTGTGGTGCTCGGCGAACCAGTACCGCTCGAACCCGAGCTCGTCGGCGCGGCGGACGAGGGCGAGCGACGCCGCGAGCGCCTGCGCGCTCGACTGCCCGGTGCGGACGGGGACGAGGTCGAGGACGGACAGCCGGGGGGAGGGTGTGGGAGAGGTCGAGGTGCTCATCGCCTACGGCAACCGTCGCGGGGCGTGCGCTGTTCCGCGACGGGGCTGTTCCGCGACGGACAGCTCCGCGACGAGACAGCTCCGCCAGGGCCGGCTCAGGACGTGGCGCGCTCAGGACGCGGCGAGCGCCTGCTCGACGTCCTCGATCAGGTCGAGCGGGTCCTCGAGCCCCACCGACAGCCGCACCGTGGTCTCCGCGATCCCGACGCGCGCGCGACCCTCGGGGCCGAGCTTGCGGTGCGTCGTCGTGGCCGGGTGCGTGACGAGCGACTTGGCGTCGCCGAGGTTGTTGGAGATGTCGACGATCCGCAGGGCGTCGAGGAACGCGAACGTGCGCCGCTTCGCGTCCTCGGGCGAGGTGCCCTCGGGCACGTCGAGGTCGAAGGTCACGACGGTGCCGCCGCCGGACTGCTGGGCCCGGGCGAGCTCGTGCTGGGGGTGCGAGGGCAGGAACGGGTACCGCAGGCCGCGCAGGCCGGGCAGCGCCTCGAGCGCGGTGGCGACCTGGAGGGCGGCCGCGTTCTGCGCCTGCACCCGCACGG
>JAPSLQ010000238.1:0-1422 GCA_031180595.1 Isoptericola sp.
GCCGGGCTCTCCTTCGCCGAGGCCGCCTGCCTCCCGACGGCGTGGCTCACGGCGTACCGGATGCTGTTCGTGGCCGGGGGCCTCCGACCCGGCGACCGGGTGCTCGTCCAGGGCGCCGGCGGCGGAGTCGCGACCGCGGCCGTCGTCCTCGGCGCGGCGGCCGGCCTCGAGGTCACCGTGACGTCGCGCACCGCGGCCAGGCGCGAGCGCGCGCTCGAGCTGGGTGCCGCCCACGCCGTCGAGCCGGGCGCGCGCGTTCCGGCGCGCGTCGACGCCGTGATCGAGTCGGTCGGTCAGGCGACGTGGGGCCACTCCGTCCGCTCCGTGCGTCCCGGGGGGACGATCGTCGTGTGCGGCGCGACGACGGGCGACGCGCCACCGGCCGAGCTGAGGCGGGTCTTCTTCCAGGAGATCCGCGTCCAGGGCGTGACGATGGGCTCGCGCGCGGACCTGGCCGCGCTGCTGCGGTTCTGCGAGCGCACCGGCGTGCGACCGGTCATCGACTCCGAGGTGCGGCTGGCCGACGTCGGCCGCGGCCTCGCCCGGCTGGACGCCGGCGACCACACCGGCAAGATCGTCGTCCTGCCCTGAGACCGCGGGACGCTCACGCCGGGTCGACGGCGGCCCGCAACCGCGCACCCAGCGTCCCGACCGCCTCCCGCAGCTCCGCGGGGCCGACGACCTCGAGCGGCACGTCGAGCAGGTACGTCGCGACGTCGCCGCCCGGGAGCTCGCGCGGGGCGAACCGCGGGGCCGCCGCCCGTGCGGAGCGTGATCCGGTCGACGCCGTCAGGCGAAGTGCTGCCGGTACGCCTCGAGCAGCGTCGGGCCGCCGGTCCCCAGCCGCCAGACGCCCCAGCCGTCGGCCGTCGGGGCTCCGGCCGCCATGCTCGCCGCGAGGTCCGGGTTGCGGTACCGGCCCCCCTCGGCCAGCTCGATCGTGCCGTCGGTGTGCAGCGTGGCCTCGAAGTGCTGACGGCGACGCGGCCGCGACCACACGAGGCGGGTCGGCCGCCCGAGCCGCTCGGCCAGCGCGACGAGGTCCTGGTCGACCTCGTCGTCCGTGGGCACGGTCGCGTACGTCGGCGGCTCGTACGCCGAGCCGTACGACGGCGCGGGCTCGGCCGAGCGGCGGTACGTCAGCGGGTCGTAGTCGAGCTGGTCGTAGGCCGACCGCTCGCGGGACGGCGGCGTGTACGTCGGCGCCTCGAGCGGGGGCACGCGCAGCGGGGTGTCCGCGGACGTGTCGGCCCACGACGGCTCCCACCCTGTGGATCCGGTCGCCGGCTCCCAGGACGACTCCACGCGGGCCTCGCGCGGCTCGGACGGCTCCCACGGTCCGGACGAGGGCGACGGCGCGGGCGACCGGAAGACGGGTGCGGCGATGCTGGCGAACGTCTCGCCGAGGCGCGGCCCGTCGCC
>JAPSLQ010000238.1:1522-3847 GCA_031180595.1 Isoptericola sp.
GCGGGGGCCTGCACGACGGCGGGCAGCTTGCCCGTGAGGGCGAGGCCGACGGCAAGCTTCTCGGTGAAGTCCTCCTGCGCGGGGTCGTCCGGCCGCGGCACGGAGCGGCGGAACCGGCGCTCGATCGGGGCGCTCGGGTCGTCCTGCGGCGCGGGGTCGGCCGCCGACACGCGCGGCAGGCCAGGGCCGGACGCGGGGTGGATCACGAGCGGCGAGACGTCCACGAACCGCCGCCCGTCGGACGAGTGCACCACCCCGAGCTTGAGGACCTCGACCGGCATGGACGGCTGGCGCAGGAAGTCGACCGCGTTGAGGATCTCCTCGCCGGCCTCCTGGCAGATGACGATGAGGCGCGCCCCGCTCCGCCCGGGCTGGGAGCGGGTGACGGGGACGCTGTCGTAGAACGTCGCGACGTCGCGCTGGAAGGCGCTCGGGCCGCCGTGGTACCGCGCGGCGAGCTCGCCCCGCGTCAGGCGGCCGGCCGCACCCGCGTGGTCGAGGGCACGTGCCAGCGCGGCACGGTCGAGCTCGCCCACGAGCTCGACGACCACGGGCGATCCCGTGGCGTCCAGGGCGAGGAGGTGCGGCTCGTCAGGCCCGGACCCGGGCGCGACGGGGAAGATCTGCTCCCCGAGCAGCCCGTCGATGTGCGACTCGACGACCTGGTGTGCGCTGGTCCCCACCCCGGGGACGGCCGGCGGCCGTCCCGACTGGACGAGGAGGGGCCGGTTGGCGTCGACCTCGAACAGTGGCATGCGCAGACATCTCCCCGCTTCGGCCCGCGACCCCCGCGGCCGCGACCGGCATAGCCTACGGCGCCCCGCTGGGAGCCAGCGAGGGGCGGTGCGACGGTTCAGGCGTGACCGTTGTCCAGCTCCTCGGCGGCGAGGCGCTCCTCGACACGGGCGATCTTGGCGTCGAGCTGCCCGGTGTGCCCGGGCCGGATGTCGGCCTTGAGCACGAGGGACACGCGGTGCCCGCCGGCGCCGACGGCCTCCGTGGCTCGCTGGATCACCGGCATCACCTCGTCCCACTCCCCCTCGATCTCGGTGAACATCGCGGTGGTCCGGTTGGGCAGACCGGACTCGCGCACGATGCGGACGGCCTCGGCGACGGAGTCCGTGACGGACTCCCCCGCACCGAGCGGGGCGACGGAGAAGGCGAAGACGGCCATGCGCCCATCATGGCCCGACATAGGCTCGTCGCGTGAGCACCAGCCTGGACACCCCTCGGGTCACCCTTCTCGCAGGCGGCGTCGGCGGCGCCCGCCTCGCCCACGGTTTCGCCCGCGCGCTGCCGGACGCCGGCGCCCGCGCGCTGTCGGTCGTCGTGAACGTCGGTGACGACACCGAGCGCCACGGCCTGACGGTCTCGCCCGACCTCGACACCGTGATGTACACGCTCGCGGAGGTCAACGACGAGCACCGCGGATGGGGCCTGCAGGGCGAGACCTACGCGACGCTCGAGCAGCTCGCGCGCCTCGGCGAGGACACGTGGTTCACGCTCGGCGACAAGGACCTCGCCACGCACGTCGTGCGCACCGCGCGCCTGCGCGAGGGCCGGCGGCTCAGTGCCGTGACCGCGGACCTCGCCGCGGCGCTCGGCGTGCGGGCCCGCCTGCTGCCGGTGACCGACGACCGGCTGCGTACCCTCGTGGACACCCCGTCGGGCCGGGTCGCGTTCCAGGAGTACTTCGTCCGGCGGCGGCACGCGGACGCCGTGCTCGGCCTGACGTTCGACGGCGCGGAGTCCGCCCGCCCCGCCCCCGGGGTGCTCGAGGCGGTCCGTGACGCCGACCTGCTCGTGGTCGCGCCGTCGAACCCGTTCCTGTCGATCGAGCCGCTCCTGGCCGTGCCGGGCGTGCGCGAGGCGGTGGGCGCGACGGCGGCCCGCCGGGTCGCGGTGAGCCCGATCGTCGGCGGTCAGGCGATCAAGGGCCCGGCCGCGCAGGTGCTCGAGTCGCTCGGGCACGAGGTCTCGGCGCTGGGCGTGGCGCGGCTCTACGCCGGGCTCGTCGACGTCATGTGCATCGACGACGCGGACGCGCACCTGGCCGGCCCGATCCGCGACCTGGGGATGGACGTCGTGGTGACCGCCACGATCATGGGCGGGGCCGAGGGTCGCGCCCGTCTCGCGCGCGAGCTGCTGGCCGACGCCGGGCGCACCGGCGCGTGAGCGTCTCCGGCCGCACGGTGGCCGTCGTGCCGCTGCGCGACGGCGTCTCGGGCAAGTCGCGCCTCGCGGGCGAGCTCGACCCCGCGGCCCGACGGCGGCTCGTCGCCGCGCTCGCCCGCCACGTCGTCGAGGTGCTCGCCGCCGCGCCGG
>JAPSLQ010000239.1 GCA_031180595.1 Isoptericola sp.
ACGTCGGGCTGCGCGAGGTGGTCCAGGGCGGCGCCACGTGGGTCGGCCTCGACAACTACGTCGACCAGCTCGGGCGCGAGCGGTTCTGGTACTCGTTCGGCATCTCCCTCGTGTACGCCGGCGGGTCGGTCGCGATCACGTTCGCGCTCGGGCTCGGCCTCTCCCTGCTGTTCCGCCGCGCCTACCGCGGCCGGAACCTGCTGCGCGCCCTGATCCTCGTCGCCTGGGTGCTGCCGACGGTCGTGAGCGCGAACGTGTGGCGCTGGCTGCTCGACGGCACCTACGGCCTGCTCAACGCCGTGCTGCGCGGCCTCGGCCTGCTGGACGGGGACCTGTTCTGGCTGGCGCAGCCGACGACGGCGATCGTCGCGGTCATCCTCGCCACGGCCTGGAGCTTCGGCCCGCTCGCGATGATCCTGCTGTCGGCGGGACTCGAGGGGATCCCCGCCAACCTCTACGAGGCCGCGCGGCTCGACGGCGCCTCGGCGTGGCAGCAGTTCCGGTACGTCACGCTGCCCCAGCTGCGCCCCGTCGCGCTCACCGCGCTGCTGCTGATCTTCATCTACACGTTCAAGACGTTCGACACGATCTTCCTCATGACCGGCGGCGGGCCGGGCGGCGCCACGAGCACGCTGCCGGTCTACGCCTACAACGAGGCGTTCGAGTTCTCCCGGTTCGACACCGCGGCCGTGGCGACGACCGTGCTCATGATCGTACCCGTGGCGCTGTCCGTGCTGTACTTCCGCTCCTTGCGCAAGGAGGACGCCGCATGACCGCGCCGCTCCTCGTCGGCGAGTCCCCCCGCTCCTCGGGCACGGGCCGGGTCCGGAGGATGCGCACCTGGCTCGGCACGGCTGGCGTCGCCGCGACCGTCGCCTACCTCGTCCCCGTGTACTGGATGCTCATCACGTCGTTCAAGACGCGCGGCGACGTGTTCAGCGCCCCTCCGTCGCTCGTGCCGCTGCCACCGACGATCGAGTCGTACGTGCGCGCGGTGTTCGGCGACGGCGACATCGCACGCGGCCTCATGAACTCGGCCGTCATCGCGATCGGCACGACGCTCGTCACGCTCGCCCTCTCGCTGCCCGCCGCCTACGGGCTGGCCAGGCTGCGGCTCCGAGGCGTCGGCTTCGTGCTCATGCTGATGCTCGTCGTGCAGATGGTGCCGTCGGTGAACCTCGCGCTGCCGATGTTCGCGCTGTTCTCGAGCGCCGGGCTCGTCAACTCCTACGCGGGCCTGATCATCGCCAACTGCTCGCTCGCCGTACCGCTCGCGATCACGATCCTGCGGCCGTACTTCCTCGGCGTGCCGGGCGAGATCGTCGAGGCGGCGAGGATCGACGGTTGCACCGAGCTCACCGGGTTCCTGCGTGTCGCACTGCCGATCTCCACCCCGGGCATCGTCACGACCGCCGTCATCACGTTTCTCGCCGCCTGGGGCGAGTTCGTCTTCGGCCTCGCTCTCGCCACCGACGAGAGGTACCAGCCGATCACGATCGTGCTGTCCGAGATCACCAACGAGTTCGGCGTGCGCTGGAACGACCTCATGGCCGTGTCCACGGTCGTCGCGCTGCCGGTGATCGCGGCGTTCATCTTTCTGCAGAGGTACATCGTCGCGGGTCTCACCGAGGGCGCGACCAAGTGATGAGCGAGCCGCACGGCCGCGTCAAGGGATCCTCGGATCCGGATGGAGAGTCATGAGCAGGTTCGAGTTCTGGGCGGCGGCGCTGACGCCGTACGACGGTGCGGGGCACCTCGACGTCTCGCGTGTCCCCGAGCAGGTGCAGCATCTCGTGTCGTCGGGCGTCGCCGGCGTCTTCGTGAACGGCACGAGCGGAGAGTTCCCCGCGCTCACGGTCGACGAGCGCCTGGCGCTGCTCGAGGCCTGGACCGCGGCTCGGACCCCCGGGCTGAGGATCGGCGTCCAGGTCGGCGGCGTGCCGCTGGCGACGGCACGTGAGCTCGCCGCGCACGCCGAGGCCCAGGGCGTCGATCTCATCGGCAGCGTCGCACCGTTCTACGGCGAGGCACCCTCGGTCGCCCACGCCGTCCGGTGGATCGCCGAGGTCGCGAACGCAGCCCCGGGAACACGGTTCGGCTACTATCAGATCCCCTCGATGACGGGATCCACGCACGCCCCGAGCGCGATCCTCGCTCACGCCGCTCAGGAGGCGCCCACCGTGACCGCCGTGAAGTTCACCGACGAGGACCTCCTGGAGCTCGACGCGATCCTCGAGGCCCGTCCCGACGTCAAGGTCTACTTCGGTCGGGACGAGCTGCTGCCGGCGGCGCTCGCGCTCGGCCTCGGCTCAGGGATCGGCAGCCTCTACAACGGCCTCGGCCCCGTCGCGCACGCCGTCGTCGACGCGTTCGACCGGGGCGACGTCGCGGGCGCCTACGCGTTGCACCGCCCGTTCCGCGAGGTCGCCCGCGCGGCCACGGGCCCGGCCTTCGTCAAGGAGCTCATGAACCGGCTCGGCCCGGACGTCGGCCCCACGCGCGGTCCCTGGGGTCCGCTCGACCCGGCCGGTCGCGCCGCCGTCGACGAGCTCGCGCCCCGCCTGCGCGACGCCGTCGCGCAGGTGAAGGACATCGCGGCATAGTGGCCGGCAAGCCGATCTACCGAGTGGCCCAGGCTCGGCTGCGGGACTACATCCGCGAGCACGGCCTGGTGCCCGGTGATCGCCTGCCCTCCGAGGCCGAGCTGGCGGCCGAGCTCGGCGTGAGCCGCCTGTCTCTGCGGGAGGCGACCCGCAGCCTGCAGACGCTCGGCGTCATCGAGGCACAGCCGGGCAACGGCTTGTTCGTCGCGGCGTTCTCGTTCCGCCCGATCATCGAGCAGCTCCCGTACGGGCTCGCCGACTCGACCCGGGCGATCGACGAGATCCTGACCGCCCGGGAGGCGATGGAGGTCGGGCTCATGCCCGCCGTCGCGCGTGCCGAGGACGACGAAGCCCTGGAGCGGTGCGCCCAGCTCGCGCGCGAGATGATCGCGACCGAGGAGCGCGGCGAGGACTTCCTCGACCTCGACGCCGAGTTCCACCGCACCCTCTACCGCGGGCTGCGAAACCCCCTCGTCGAGAACCTCATCGAGCTGTTCTGGCACCTGTTCGGCGAGCTGTTCCACCGCGCGGGCACCGCGATGCCCGGCGGCCCGTCGCAGGACCGCGGCCTCGCCCACCTGCGCGTCGTCGAAGCACTCCAGGCCCGGGACGCCGAGCTGGCGATCCGCCGCATGCGCGAGCACTTCGAGGACCTGCGCCGGCGCGCCGACCTCATCGCCCGTGAGCAGCGCGCCGCCGACGGCTGATCCGCGCCCGAGAGACGGGGTCAGCCGATGACCATCGCCGACTCCGGCCGGCGGTAGAGGCGCTGACGCTCGCGAAGGGCCAGGGACGTCCCGAGGGTGATCGGGCCGAGTCGCCCGACGAACATCAGCACCACGAGGACGAGCTGGTGCCACTGCGGCAGCGTCGCCGTGATCCCGGTCGAGAGACCGGTGGTGGAGAACGCCGAGACGACCTCGAAGAGGATCGCGTCGAGGGAGAACGTCGTCGTCGTGACGGTCATGACGAAGGTCGGCAGGACGACGGCGGCCACGCCGACGAGCGCGACGGTCAGCGCCTGACGCTGGGTGGTCCTGGCCAGGCGCCGGTCGAACACGTCGACGTCGGGGTCCCCGCGCACCTCGGACCAGATGACGAACGCCAGCACGGCGAAGGTGCCGACCTTGATCCCACCGCCCGTGCCCGCCGATCCGGCCCCGATGAACATGAGCATGTCGGTGAAGAACCAGGTGCCGTTGTTGAGCTCGCCCGTCGGCACCGAGTTGAAGCC
>JAPSLQ010000240.1 GCA_031180595.1 Isoptericola sp.
ACGTCGACGACGTTCGAGCCGGGGTCGAAGTCGTACCCCCACACCCGGGACAGCAGCTGCTCGCGCGACAGCACCTGCCCGGCGTGCCGCAGGAACACCTCGGCGAGCGCGAACTCGCGGGCCGACAGGTCGACGTCGCGCCCGTCCACGGTCACGCGCCGCGCCGCGACGTCCATCCGCAGGCCTCCCCGCTCGAGGACGTCGCCGTCGGCCGTCCGCGCCGCCGGGTCACGCAGCCGCAGCCGGATGCGTGCCAGGAGCTCCTCGAACCCGAACGGCTTGGACATGTAGTCGTCCGCGCCGCCCTGCAGCCCCGCCACCCGGTCGGAGACCGAGTCGCGCGCGGTCAGGATGATCACGGGCATCGTCGAGCCGACGTCGCGCAACCGCGACAGCACCTCGAACCCGTCGATCCCCGGCAGCCCGATGTCGAGCACCATGAGGTCGAACTCGTCGCTGATCGCGTGCTGGAGCGCCGAGCGTCCGTCGGCCACCACGGTCGGGACGAACCCGTGCGCCCGCAGCCCCTTCTGCACGAACTGCGCGATGCGCGTCTCGTCCTCCGCCACGAGGATGCGGTTCACGCGTCCACCTCCCTCTCCTGCCCGACGGCGGTCCCCCGGTCGGCCTCGGGGCGTGCGTCGCGCTCGCGCGGCCACTCGAGCGTGACCCGCAGGCCGCGGGCGCCCTCGGCGCCGGACGGGTCGCCGTCCGAGGCGGCCACGTCGCCGCCGTGCCCCTGCGCGATGGCCCGGACGATCGCCAGGCCGAGCCCGGACCCGGGCGTCCCGACGGCGCCGTCGGTGCGCGCGAACCGGTCGAAGATGCGTGCCCGCTGCTCGGGCGGGACGCCGGGACCGTCGTCGCGCACCCACAGGCGCGCGACGCCGTCGGACACCTCGGTCCCGACGGCGACGACGCCGCCCGGCGCGGTGAACTTCACCGCGTTGTCGGCGAGCTGCAGCCCGGCCTGCGTGAGCCGCTGGGCGTCGCCGGTCACGACGGCGTCCGACCGCGCGTCGACGACCCAGTGCCGGTCGCCCAGCGCCCGGGCCTTGTCGAGCAGGTCGTCGGTCAGCCGGCCGAGGTCGACGGGCGCGAGCGCGAGGAAGTCGGGCCGCTCGGACTTGGCGAGCAAGACGAGGTCCTCGACGATCCGGCTCATGCGCGCCGTCTCGTCGAGCAGCAGCGCCCGGGTCTCGACGACGTCACCGGGGTCGCGCGGGTCGATGAGCTCGAGGTGGCCGCGCAGCACGGTGAGCGGGGTGCGCAGCTCGTGGCCGGCGTCGTCGAGGAACTGTCGCTGGGCCTCGATCGCGCCGACCAGGCGGTCGAGCATCGTGTTGAACGTCCGGGCGAGCGCGGTGACGTCGTCGTCGCCGCGCACGGGTGCCCGCCGGTGCAGGTCGTCCTCACCCACCTGCCGCGCCGTGGCAGCCAGCAGCTCGAGGGGGCGCAGGACCTGGCCCATGACCAGCCACGCCACGATCCCGACGAGCACGAGCACCACGGCGGCGACGAGCGCGAACGTCCGCATCGTCTCGCGCTGCGCCTCGAGCGCCTCGGCGAGGTCCGCCGCGACCACGTAGGCGCCGGTGTCCCCGCTGTCGCCCTCGACGCGGACGGGCACGACGACGACGTGCACGCGTCCGGCCGCGGTGTCGAGCCAGTCGTCGACCACGGCCTCGGCGTCGTCGGGCACGGCGTCGACGAGGTCGCGCAGCGCGGCGTCCCGGGCGAGGGCCTGCGCCGACTCCGGCGAGTACAGCTGCGCCCGGCCGCCGAGGAAGGTCACGAGCATCTCGTGGTCGCTCGGCACGTTGCGCTCGATCGCGACCCGCAGCAGCTGCTCGACGCCGGTGAACGGCTCGCCCGTGTCGGGGTCGACGCCGAGCTCGGCCAGGCGCCGGAACTCCTCGACCTCCTGCGCCAGGTCGCGGTCCACCTGCTCGACGACGATCCGCCGCTGGATCGCGTCGGTGAGCAGCCCGGTGGCGAGCAGCCCGAGCGTCGACATCGCCAGGACCGCCACGACGACCTTGGTGCGCACGGACCAGCGCGCGAGCGGGCTCCGCCGCCGGGCGCTCACCGCAGCGGGTCCTGGGTGAGCCACCGCTCGACGGCGTCGAGGCGCCGGCTCGTGGCGGCCTCCCAGCCGTCCTCCTGCACGCGGTGGGGACCGGTGGCCAGCGACAGCAGCACGCCGGCGGTCCGGGCGCGCAGCTCGTCGGGGTCGACGGCGGTCGCGAACGTCCGCGCGTAGTCGAGCGCGAGGAGGTGGAGCCGCGCGGCGTCCCACCCGCGCAGGAGCGCGAGGGTCTCGAGGTGCGCGACGAGGCACGCGAGGTCGTCGGCACGACGTCCCGGGCCCGCGGTGTCGACGTCGAGCAGCCCCGTCACGCCGCCGTCGCGCAGCAGGATCTGCGACTCGTAGAGGTCGCCGTGCGTCGGCTCGTCACCCCGGGTGCCGGCGATCCGGCGGGCGATGCCGTCGGCGAGCCGGGCCGCCCGCTCGGCCTCGGCGGGGAGCGCCGCGCCGACGACCGACGCGTAGTGCGCGGCGTGCTCGCTCCACGCCGTGCGCCGCGGCAGCTCCGTCACGGCGGCGGGCAGCCGGTCGAGCAGCCCGAGGATCTCCTGCGCCGAGGGCACGGCCTCGCCGCGCTGCAGCGCGACGCGCATCGAGTCCCCCGTCAGGGGCGCGAGGACGAGCAGGCCCTGGTCGGACCAGCCGAGGGGGCGCGGGACGGGCAGCCCCGCCTCGCACAGCAGCGTGTGCCGGGCGTGCAGGTCCGCGACCTTCGACGGGCGCACGACCTTGAGGAAGACGCGGGCTCCCGGCGTCGACGCCTCGATCACGGCACGCCGCGTGGGACGGTAGGCGCGCACGTCCAGGCGCACCGGGCCGCGGGACGGCTCGGGCACACCGAGGTCCGCGAGCAGGGCCGCGACACGCTCCGGGTCGTACGCGTCCGACAGGGCCGGCAGCTCCGGGTCGGACGGGAACATCCAGACGGCGGCGGTCCGCTCGCCGTCGGCCAGCTCGAGCACCCCGGGGGCACGGGCGTCGCCGGGCCGCCCGACGCTGGCGCCGAGCGTGAGCCGCCGCACGCCGTCGGACCAGCGCACGTCGGCCCGGTAGGCCACGGTGGTCGAGCGGCCGGGCCGGTGGTCGACCTGCTTGACCGACCAGTCGACGAGCTCACCGCCCGCCGTCGTGACGGCGGCCGCGAGCAGGTCGCCGGCGTCGTCGCCCGTGAGGAGGTGGAGGTCCGAGGTCACGGGTCCATCCTGGCCAACGACGGCGGCGCGCGCCCCTCGCGGGTCGCGCGCCGCCGGGCGCGGCTCGGTGTCGAGCGTCGTCACGGGGTGTCGGCGGACGCCGGCGAGGCGGCCGACGTCGCGGACGCGGCGGACGCCGCGGAGTCCTCGGCGCCGTCGGTGTCGTCGGCACGGTCGGGGCTGTCGGCCGTGTCGTCGACCTCGAGGACCCGCTGCGGGGCCGGGGCCGGCGAGGCGTTCGCCGAGTCGGCGGAGTCCACGGCGGACTCGTTCGGCGAGTCCGCCGACTCCGGGCTCGCGTCGGCGGCCTCGGCCGGGGCGGACGTTGCGGCCGGCGGGGCCGTGGTGCCGGCGTCGGACGACGAGGCCAGCGTGACCGCCGCAGCCGTCTGCCCGGGGACGCCGCGGTCGTTGAAGATCGCGGAGGCGCCGACGGCGCCCACCCCGAGGGCGGCGGCGGTCCCGACGACGACCCAGCGCTTGGTGACGGACGGCTTCATGGCTTCTCCCTGGTGGTCGTGCCCGGTGGTGCTCCACCGGCCT
>JAPSLQ010000021.1 GCA_031180595.1 Isoptericola sp.
CGGACCGGCATGAGCTGCTCGAACACCACCATCGCGGCGGCCCAGAACACCTCGACGAGCAGGAGGCCCAGCAGGACCCGGTTGGTGACGGCAAGCCGGAGGCCGTCGGCCACGACGGCGGGCGTCCGCCGGGCCGACGCGAGCGCGCGGCGCACGCCGCCGCGTCCGCCGGCGTCCGTGCGTGCCGGCTCGCGCAGCAGCACGGCGACGGCCACCAGGTGCGCGACGGCGAGACCGGCGTACACGACGTAGGGCAGCGTGAGCGCGGACCACGCCGGCACGGGGTGCCACCACACCAGGCCGCCCGAGACGAGGGCGCCCAGCGCGATCGAGACCCCGAGCACGGCGCCCTGGTGCGACAGGGTGCGGTCCACGTCCGCGCCGGGGTGCGTCGCGTGGACCGTGTCGACGAACCAGGCCTCGAGCGGTCCGGAGTCGAGCGCGCGGAACAGACCGGTCGCGGCCGCCGCGACCGCGAAGACCCAGAACGACTGTGCGACCGCGAACAGCGCCGCGGCCAGCACCTGCACGGCCGCGGCGACGACGAGCAGCGGGCGTCGTCCGAGGGCGTCGGCGAGCCCGCCGGTCGGCAGCTCGAGGGCGAACACCACGACGCCCGTGACCGAGGCGAGCGTGAGCGCCTGCGTGACCGAGAGCCCTCGCTCGATCGGCAGCAGCGTCGTGACGGCGACGACGAGGCCGACGGGGAACCAGCGCGTGGCGGTGAGCAGGAGGAAGACGCGTCGCGCGGCGGCGGGCGTGAGCGTGGTCATCGCGGGCTCACGCCTCGGCCCCGCCTTCGTCGGCCGTGGCACCCGGCCCGGCGTCGGCGGCACCGCCCGTGCCGGCCTCGGCGGGCACGTCCTCGGGCTCCATGGGAAGAGCGAACCGGTACAGGTGGATGCGCCGCGCCCCGGGCTCGGACCGGCCCGCGTGGCGGTAGCGGTCGACGACGGCCTCGAGCTCGGCGTTCATGGCCTCGACCTGCGCGGGCGTCGCCTCGATCCAGGAGTCGCCGAAGCCGAGCGCGTCCTGCCACTCCGTAGGCCACGAGTCCTCGACGTCGAGCCAGCGCCCGTACGCGGCGTCGAACTGGCGGTGGTAGTCCCGCACGAGCCAGCCGAGCGCGGTGCGGGCGTCCTCGTCGTCGGCCCAGTCGGAGTTGCGCCAGCCGTGGCTCTCGGTCGAGGCGCGCCAGATGCGCTCCTTGCCGCGGCCGTCACCGGTGTCCTCGACGAGACCCACCGCCTCGAGCTTGCGCAGGTGGTAGCTCGTCGCGCCCGTGTTGGTCGAGAGCTCGGCCGCGAGCGCCGTCGCCGACGCCGGCCCGCCGCGCCGCAGCGCGGAGAGCAGCCGGGAGCGCAGCGGGTGCGCCAGGACCTTGACCGACTCCGCGGTGAGGTCGACGTGGGTGTACGGGCGATCGGTCTGCTCGGCCATGCATGCACAATATCTCTGCACAGAGTGTGTGCACAAGAGATGTGCACACATCCTCTGCACCACGCCGGCGGGACGCCGCTAGGCTCGGCCCGTGACCGCCGAGCCGCAGGACACGCCGTCGCCGCACGCGCGAGGGCGCGTCGCGGCCTTCTTCGACCTCGACAAGACGATCATCGCGACGAGCTCGTCGGGCGTGTTCTCCAAGTCCTTCTACGCCGGTGGGCTCATCACGCGCGGCGACGTGCTGCGCAGCGCGTACGCGCACTTCCTGTTCCTCGTCGGCACCGCGGACGAGGACCAGACCGAGCGCATGCGTCGGCACCTCTCCGAGCTCGCGACCGGGTGGGACGTGAGCAAGGTGCAGCAGATCGTGGCCGAGACCGTGCACGAGCTCATCGACCCCTACGTGTACGCGGAGGCGGTCAACCTCATCGCCGAGCACCACGAGCTCGGGCACGACGTCGTCATCGTGTCGGCGTCGGGCGCCGAGCTCGTCGAGCCCATCGCGACCGTGCTGGGTGCCGACCACGTCATCGCCACGCGCATGGCCGTCGAGGACGGCCGCTACACGGGGGACATCGACTTCTACGCCTACGGCGGCAACAAGGCGGCTGCCATGCGCGAGCTCGCCGAGGCCCACGGCTACGACCTCGAGCGCTGCTACGCCTACTCCGACTCGGTCACGGACGCGCCCATGCTCGCCGCGGTCGGGCACGGGTTCGCCGTCAACCCTGACCGCACCCTGCGCCGCATGGCGACCGAGAACGGATGGGGCATCCTCACGTTCGTGCGCCCGGTCGCGCTGCGCTCCGTGCTGCGCCCGCCGACGCCGGTGCTCGCGGCCGCGGGAGCGGTCGCGGTGGGCGCCGCGGCCTGGGTGGCGTGGCGGCTGTGGCGGCGCAGGGCCCGCTGACCAGCGGTCCGGCGCACCGATCCGGTCCCCTCTTGCGCCGGTGCGTCAAGCGGCGTTCCATGGTTGACATACGGCCGGGTGGTGGGACCCACGCACAGGAAGTCCACGGTTGAGGACCCGCTGGGCGGGGCCGGACCCCGCGCAGTGATCGGACGTCACGCGCCTGCTACCCACCTCCCGGCTGGCGAGAGCGGCGCTCGGTCGACCTGTCTCCCGGGCGCCGTACTCGTGCGTCCCAGCCTTCGGACGACCGCTCGTCCGGCCGTGCCGACCGCTCGCGGAGCGAGCGCGACCGCTCGCGCGGGTGCCGCCGTCGGGCACCGTGATGCAGGTCACCCGCGGGGTCTACACTCCCGGAGGTGGGTGCGAGCCCGGCGTGCGCCGGGCGGCACCCGGACGACTTCGCGACGACGCGCACGGAGGCCTTTGTGACAGACAGCCAGCCCACGTCGGGCAACGCCAGCCCCAGCCTCGAGAACCTCCTCCACGAGACGCGAGCGTTCCCGCCGAGCCCGGAGTTCGCCGCGCAGGCGAACGCGCAGGCGTCGCTGTACGACGAGGCGCGGGCCGACCGCCTGGAGTTCTGGGCCCGGCAGGCGCGTGAGCTCGTCACCTGGAACACGCCGTTCACGCAGACGCTCGACTGGTCCGGCGCCCCGGTCGCGCGCTGGTTCGCCGACGGCACCCTCAACGCGGCCTACAACGCCGTCGACCGGCACGTCGAGGCGGGCCTCGGCGACAGGGTCGCGCTGCACTTCGAGGGCGAGGGCGGCGACACCCGGACGGTGACGTACGCGGACCTGCAGCGCGAGGTCGCGCGGGCGGCGAACGCGCTCGCGGCGCTCGGCGTGACCGCGGGCGACCGGGTCGTCATCTACATGCCCATGCTGGTCGAGTCGGTCGTCGCGATGCTGGCGTGCGCCCGGATCGGCGCGCCGCACTCGGTCGTCTTCGGCGGCTTCTCCGCCGACGCCCTGCGCAGCCGCATCCTCGACGCCGAGGCGACGCTCGTCATCACGGCCGACGGCGGCTACCGCCGCGGCGCGCCGTCGGCGCTCAAGCCCGCGGTCGACGAGGCGCTCGCGCCCAAGGACGGCGAGCCCGCCACGACGGTCCGCAACGTGCTCGTGGTGCGCCGCACCGGCCAGGAGGTGGCCTGGACGGAGGGCCGCGACGTCTGGTGGCACGAGGCCGTCGCGGGGGCCGACACGTTCCACGAGCCGACCTGGGTCGAGGCCGAGCACCCGCTGTTCATCCTCTACACGTCGGGCACCACCGGGAAGCCCAAGGGCATCCTGCACACCACGGGCGGGTACCTCACCCAGGCCGCGTACACCCACAGGTACGTGTTCGACCTCAAGCCCGAGACCGACGTCTACTGGTGCACCGCCGACATCGGCTGGGTCACCGGGCACACGTACGTCGTCTACGGGCCGCTGCTCAACGGCGCGACGCAGGTCCTGTACGAGGGCACGCCGGACACCCCGCACCGCGGCCGCTGGTGGGAGCTCGTCGAGAAGTACAAGGTCTCGATCCTGTACACGGCGCCCACCGCGATCCGTACATGCATGAAGTGGGGCGACGACATCCCCGCGCGGTTCGACCTGTCGAGCCTGCGCGTGCTCGGCTCGGTCGGCGAGCCCATCAACCCCGAGGCGTGGATGTGGTACCGCCGCGTCATCGGCGGCGACCGGACGCCGATCGTCGACACCTGGTGGCAGACCGAGACCGGCGCGATCATGATCAGCCCGCTGCCCGGCGTGACCGCGGCCAAGCCGGGGTCGGCCCAGGTGCCGATCCCCGGCATCGTCGCGGACGTCGTCGACGACGACGCGCACCCCGTGCCGGACGGCGGCGGCGGGTACCTCGTGCTGTCGGAGCCGTGGCCGGCGATGCTGCGCGGGATCTGGGGCGACCTGCAGCGCTTCACGGACACCTACTGGTCGCGGTTCGAGGGCCTGTACTTCGCGGGCGACGGCGCCAAGAAGGACTCCGACGGCGACATCTGGCTGCTCGGCCGGGTCGACGACGTCATGAACGTCTCCGGCCACCGCCTGTCGACCACGGAGATCGAGTCGGCGCTCGTGTCGCACGAGATCGTCGCCGAGGCGGCCGTCGTGGGCGCCGCGGACGAGACCACGGGCCAGGCGGTGGTCGCGTTCGTCATCCTGCGCGGCGAGCACGCGGACCGGGCCGGCACGGCCGAGGGGGCGGCCGGCGTCCAGGAGGAGCTCCGCCAGCACGTCGCCAAGGAGATCGGCCCCATCGCCAAGCCGCGCAAGGTGCTCGTGGTCCCCGAGCTGCCCAAGACGCGCTCGGGCAAGATCATGCGCCGGCTGCTGCGCGACGTGGCCGAGAACCGCACCGTCGGCGACGCCACGACGCTGGCGGACTCCTCGGTGATGGAGCTCATCGCGGCGGGCCTGGCGACCTCGAAGCCCGGCTCCGACGACTGACGGAGCCGGGCTCCGCCGGGGTCGTCAGGCCATCTCCGGCACGTGCAGGTGCGCGAAGGCGACCTCCATCTCCTCGATCTGGTCGATCGTCGCGCCGATCTCGCCGGCGACCCGCTCGCGAAGGCCGCGAGCGGTGTCGCGGCTCGCCTCGAGCGCCTGCCTGCTGTCGAAGACGGCCGTCCCGACGGCCCGGCCGTGCTCGCGGTCGATCATCAGGCTGGCGCTGCAGAACCCGTCGAGCTCCTGGACCTGCGGCAGGATCACCATCCGGTAGGTGTCGACGGCGTGGTCGGCGGTGCCGGGGTCGCCGCTCGACCACGTGAGGCGTGCGCACGCGCCCTCCGGCGCGGCGTGGTCGCGGTGGACCACGGCGACCTCCCACTGGTTGACCTCGCTGCCGCTGCTCCCCAGGGCGGCTTCGGCCCGGTCGCGCAGCGGCCGGACGGCCTCGGCGCTCGCCCGCATGGCGTCCTCGGACTGCCACGCCGTCGTGGCGATGCAGCGACCGGTCTCGCGGTCGACCAGCAAGGACATCCCGACGCAGCCGTCCATCTCGGTGATGGCCGGGAAGACCTCGTCGCGGACGACCCTCAGGCCGTCGTCGATCCGGGCGGGGTCGCCCCGGACCTCGGTGGTGCGGACGTACATGACGGCTCCCTTCGCTCGCGGCAGCGTCGGGACGGCGCTGCCGTCCCTTCCACGCTCCGCCGTCGTGCGGGCCGGGTCAAGAGGCCCGGGTCAAGACGCGGGGACGACGGACTGGCGGGGCACCGGACGAGCCGGTCCACAATGGACCCGTGCGCATCGCTCCCCCGCTCCAGATCGGTCCGCTCGACGCCGCCGCCCAGGACGCCGTCCGCGCGCTCGCCGCGGCCGCCGAGGATGTGGACGGCGTCGCCCCGCTGTCCGAGCAGCCGCTCCTGCGCCTCGACACGGACGAGGACTGGCTGACCCACGTCGTCGCGCACGACAAGCACGGCGCCACGATCGGCTACCTGCAGGTGGACCGCGGCGGCGACGTCGCGAGCGCCGAGCTCGTCGTGCACCCGGACCGTCGTCGCAACGGCACGGGCAGCATGCTGCTGCGCACCGCCGAGCGGGACGCGCGCCTGCCCAGCCGGTCGGGCGCACCCGACCAGCGCGGCAGGCCGCTGCGCGTGTGGGCGCACGGCGACCTGCCCGCGGCGCGCGCGCTCGCGGACGCCCGTGGCTACACGGTCGTGCGCGAGCTCCTGCTGCTCGCCCGGCCGCTCGACGGCGTGGCGCCGGCCCCCGGGCTCCCGGCGGGCTACGCCGTGCGCACCTTCCGCCCGGGGCAGGACGACGAGGCGTGGGTCGCGCTCAACGCCCGGGCGTTCGCGTCGCACCCCGAGCAGGGACGGCTCACCGTCGAGGACCTGCGCCGGCGCCGGTCCGAGCCCTGGTTCGACCCGGCCGGGTTCTTCCTGCTCACCGACGCGGACGGGCGGCTGGCGGGCTACCACTGGACCAAGGTCGAGCCGGGGCAGCCGGACGACGCCGCCGACGGCGAGGTGTACGCGCTCGGGATCGACCCGGACCACCAGGGACGCGGCCTCGCCGCGCCGCTCACCGCCGTCGGGCTCGAGCACCTCGCGGCCGTGGGCTGCACGCGGGCCGTGCTCTACGTCGACGGGGACAACACGGCAGCGCTGCGCACCTACGAGCGCGCCGGGTTCACGCGCGCCGCCGTGGACGTGCAGTACGCGCGAGCCTGACCCTCGTCACCCGCCGTTCACCGAACGGTGCCACGATGGGACCCATGAGTGCGTCCCCCTCGAGCGCGAACCCGAACCGAGACCAGCGCGGCAGGTTCGCGGCCACCGCCGCCCCCGCCACAGCGACGTCGGCGCGCGAGCGCGCCACCGCCCGGGCGCCCGAGGACGACGAGACGCGGTCCCGCCGCGCGATGGACCCCGAGCTCGCCGCGCACATCGCCGAGCACATCGCCGAGGAGCCCGAGGAGCGGCTCGAGACCGTCGTGGGCGGCGAGCCGCTGCCCGAGGACCGGTTCGCCGACCGCGAGCTGAGCTGGCTCGCGTTCAACCAGCGCGTCCTCGAGCTCGCGGAGGACGAGTCGCTGCCGCTGCTCGAGCGCGTCCGGTACCTCGCGATCTTCGCGTCCAACCTCGACGAGTTCTTCATGGTCCGCGTGGCCGGCCTCAAGCGGCGCATCGCCACCGGGATCGCGGTCACCGCGGCGTCGGGCCTGAGCCCGCGCCAGGTGCTCGAGGGCATCAGCACGGGCGCGCACGAGCTCGCCGCACGGCACGCCGCGGTGTTCCGCGAGGACGTGCAGCCCGCGCTCGCGGCCGAGGGCATCACGATCGTGCACTGGGACGAGCTCGAGGAGCGCGAGCAGGCGCGCCTGCACAAGTTCTTCCGCAAGCAGATCTTCCCGGTGCTCACGCCGCTGGCGGTCGACCCGGCGCACCCCTTCCCGTACATCTCGGGTCTGTCGCTGAACCTCGCGGTCGTGGTGGCCAACCCGCTCACGGGCAAGGAGCACTTCGCACGGGTCAAGGTGCCGCCGCTGCTGCCGCGCTTCATCGCCGTCGACGAGCGGGGCCGGCCCAGCGCCCCCACGCCGTCGCAGCGCGGAGGCACGCAGAAGTCGTTCGTGCCGCTCGAGGAGGTCATCGCCCACCACCTCGACCACCTGTTCCCCGGCATGGAGGTGCGCGAGCACCACACGTTCCGCGTGACGCGCAACGAGGACGTGGAGGTCGAGGAGGACGACGCCGAGAACCTCCTGCAGGCCATGGAGAAGGAGCTCCTGCGCCGCCGGTTCGGGCCGCCCGTGCGGCTCGAGCTCGCCGACGGCATCTCGCCGCGCATCCGGGCGCTGCTCGTCCGCGAGCTGGGCGTCGACGAGGACGAGGTCTACGAGCTGCCGGCCCCGCTGGACCTCACCGGCCTCAACGTCATCGCCGACATCGACCGCGCGTCGCTGCACTTCCCCTCGTTCATCCCGACGACGCACCGCCAGCTCGCCGAGGTCGAGTCGGCCACGCCGCGCAACGTCTTCACGGCGATCCGGGAGCGCGACGTCCTGCTGCACCACCCCTACGACTCGTTCTCGACGTCGGTGCAGACGTTCCTCGAGCAGGCGGCGGCCGACCCCAGGGTGCTGGCCATCAAGCAGACGCTGTACCGCACCTCGGGCGACTCCCCGATCGTCGACGCGCTCATCGACGCGGCCGAGGCGGGCAAGCAGGTGCTCGCGCTCGTCGAGATCAAGGCGCGGTTCGACGAGCAGGCGAACATCTCCTGGGCGCGCAAGCTCGAGGAGGCGGGCGTGCACGTCGTGTACGGCATCGTCGGGCTCAAGACGCACTGCAAGCTGTCGCTCGTGGTGCGCCAGGAGTCGGACGGCCTGCGCCGCTACTGCCACGTCGGGACGGGCAACTACCACCCGAAGACGGCCCGGCTGTACACCGACCACGGGCTCCTCACGGCCGACCCCGACGTCGGCCAGGACCTCACGCGCCTGTTCAACCAGCTCTCCGGCTACGCACCGCAGTCGCGGTTCCACCGGCTCCTCGTCGCGCCCCGGAGCGTGCGCAGCGGACTCCTCGAGCGGATCGAGCGCGAGGCGGAGGCGGCCCGCCAGGGCCACGAGGCGTGGATCAAGATCAAGGTCAACTCCGCCGTCGACGAGGCGACGATCGACGCGTTGTACCGGGCGTCGCAGGCCGGCGCCAAGGTCGACCTGGTCGTGCGGGGCATCTGCGCCCTGCGCCCGGGGGTGCCGGGGCTCAGCGAGAACATCAGGGTGCGGTCGATCCTGGGCCGGTTCCTCGAGCACTCGCGGATCTTCGCGTTCGCGAACTCGGTCGGCCCGGCGATCGGCGAGGGACCCGAGTCGGGGCCCGAGGTGTTCATCGGCTCGGCCGACCTCATGCACCGCAACCTCGACCGCCGCGTCGAGGCGCTCGTGCGGATCGCGGACGAGGGCCAGATCGCCGAGCTCCTCGAGCTCATGGACATGTCGACGTCGGACGACACGGCGACGTGGCACCTGCAGCCCGACGGCTCCTGGGTCCGCCACGACGTCGGCCCGGGCGGCGAGCCCCTGCGCGACCTGCAGGAGCACCTCGTCCGCCGGCACCGGCGCCGGCCCGAGCGGGGCCGGTGAGCGGCCCGGCACGGCCGGGTGCCGCTCGGCGCCACGGTGCGATGACGACCGCACCCGTCACCGGCCCGCTGGGCGCGACGTCGGTGCAGCACGCGCCGGTGATCGAGACGGCCGGTGGCCTGGTGTGGCGGGTGCGGGACGACAGGCTGCAGGTCCAGCTCGTGCACCGGCCGAAGTACGACGACTGGTCGTGGCCCAAGGGCAAGCTCGACGAGGGCGAGGCGCTGCCGGCGACCGCGGTGCGCGAGGTCGCCGAGGAGACCGGCAAGGCCGTGGTGCTCGGCGTCCCGCTGCCGGGGCTGCAGTACCTGACGCCCGAGGGTCGCGTGAAGCGCGTGCACTACTGGGCCGCGCGCCGGGCACGCGCCGAGACCGACGTGCTGGCGCTCGCGGCCCGCGCGCCGGTGCCGCCCGTCTCGCACGACGAGGTGGACCGGCAGACGTGGCTCGACGCCGACGCCGCGGCGCGCAGGCTCACCCGAGAGACCGACCGCGGCCCGCTCGACGCGCTCGTCGAGGCGTACGAGGAGGGCTGGCTGCCGACGCACGTGGTCGCGATCGTGCGGCACGGCAAGGCGGTCTCGCGCACGTCGTGGTACGGCGCGGAGCAGGACCGCCCGCTCACACCGCTCGGGCACGCCCAGGCCGCGGCCACGGTGCCGGTGCTCGCCGCGTACGGCGTGAGCCTCGTCATGAGCAGCCGGTGGGAGCGCTGCGCGACGACGATCGACCCGTACGTGCGCGCGTCGGGCCTGAGCCCGGGCTACGGCGACAACCTCACCGAGGCACAGCACGAGCGGTCGCCCTCGCGGGTCGCCGCGACCGTGCGCGACCTGCTCGAGTCCGAGCGCTCGTCGGTGCTGTGCACGCACCGGCCCGTGCTGCCGACGGTGCTCGACGTGCTCGGGCAGCACTCGCGACGCGCCGTGGCGAACGCGCTCCCCGGGCGGGACCCGTTCCTCGAGCCGGGCGAGATGCTCGTGGCCCACGTCGCCCGGACCGGGAAGGGCCCGCGCGTCGTCGCGGTCGAGACGGTCACGCCGCCGGTCTACTGACCCGGCCGGTCAGCCGAGGACCGGGTGCAGCACCCACGTCGCCACGGCGCCGACCGACGCGGCGGCCGGGATCGTGAGCACCCAGGCGGTGCCGATGTTCTTCGCCACGCCCCAGCGGACCGCGGACAGGCGGCGCGTGGCACCGACGCCCATGATCGCGGAGGTGATGGTGTGCGTCGTCGAGACGGGCGCGTGCAGCGCGAACGCGTTGACGTACAGGACCAGCGCGGAGACCGACTCCGCGACGAAGCCGCGTGCCGGGTCGAGCTCGATGATGCGCCGGCCGAGCGTGCGCATGATGCGCCAGCCGCCGGAGTAGGTGCCGAGCGAGATCGCACCCGCCGCAGAGAGCTTGACCCACAGCGGGATCCCGTCCTCCTGCTCGGCCCAGCCCACCGTGAGCAGGGCGAGGAAGATGACGCCCATCGTCTTCTGCGCGTCCTGCAGGCCGTGGCCGAGCGCCATCGCCGCGGCAGACGCCGTCTGCGCGATGCGGAACCGCCGCGTCACCCGCGCCGGAGCCGCCCTGCGGAAGATCCACAGCACGGCGACCATCCCCAGGTAGGCGAGGGCGAAGCCGACGAGCGGCGAGACGATCATCGGCAGGACGACCTTGTCGACGATGGCTGCGCCGTAGATCGACTGGCCGCCCGCGAGCCCCGCGCCGACCAGCCCGCCGATGAGCGCGTGCGTGGACGACGACGGCAGCCCGAACCACCATGTGATGAGGTTCCAGACGATCGCGCCGACCAGCCCGCACAGCACGACGACGAGCGCGGTGTGGTTGGACGTCTCGCGCAGGTCGACGATCGACGTCGCGATCGTCTCGGCGACCTCGGTACCGAGAAGCGCTCCCACGAAGTTCATGACCGCGGCCATGACGAGCGCCACGCGCGGCGTCAGCGCTCGCGTGGAGACGGACGTCGCGATCGCGTTGGCCGCGTCGTGGAAGCCGTTGGTGTAGTCGAAGCCGAGCGCGAGCGCCACGACGAAGACGACGAGTGCCGCCTCCACCCTCAGGACTCCTTGAGGGCGATGGTCTCGACGATGTTGGCCACGCGCTCGAAGGCGTCGGCCGCGTCCTCGAGGACGTCGACGATCTCCTTGAGCTTCATGAGCTGGATCGGGTCCGTGACCTCGTCGAAGAGCTGCGCGATGAGCTTGCGGTGGACCTTGTCGCCCTGGTTCTCGAGCCGGTTGATCTCGACCCAGTAGTCCTCGAGCTTGTCGAGCGAGCGCAGGCGCGGCATCGCCTCCGCGGTGAGCTCGGCGCACCGCATGAGCACCTGGACCTGCTCGGAGACCCGCAGCGGCAGCTCCTCGACCCGGTACAGGATGATGAGGTCGACGGCCTCCTCCATCTGGTCCATGCAGTCGTCGAGCGCCGAGGCCAGCCCGTAGATGTCGTCCCGGTCGAACGGGGTCACGAACGTCTGGTTGAGCCGGCGCATGATCGAGTGCGTCGCGTCGTCGGCGACGTGCTCCGCCTCGGTCATCCGGCGGGAGACGTCCTCCCGCTCGGCACGGCCGGCGCCGAGAAGCTCGGCGAGGAGGTTGGCACCGGTGACGTTGTGCTGCGCGAGAGCCGCCAACAGGTCGAAGAAGGTGGTGTCGCGCGGGGTCAGGCGCAGGCGCACGTGGGTCTCCTGAGGAGAAGGACGCTTGAACCCTCAAAGAGTAGGGCCACGAGCAACGCGGCTACCAACCGAGGGCGCGCCCGTGCGGGCGCCGGAGCTGGAGGAGTAGAGCGACGCCGGACCGGGAGCGCCTCTCGGCGCGTGGCCGCTCGTAGCGGCTGAAGGTGGAGCCCGGGGCTACCGCAGTCCGGCGTCGCCCGTCCATCCTACGGGTGATGCGTCCGCCTGCAACGGTGAGGATCCGCACAGCCTCCGCTGCGTCTCCGGCTCAGTCGAGCCCTTCGTCGACCGAGCCTGCGACTCCGCTGCGGCCGAGTGCCTCGTTCCTCGGCCCTCACCCTCCGCTGCGTCTCCGGCTCAGTCGAGCCCTTCGTCGACCGAGCCTGCGACTCCGCTGCGGCCGAGTGCCTCGTGCCTCGGCCCTCAGCCTCCGCTGCGTCTCCGGCTCAGTCGAGGGTCCCGGCGCGCCACATCCCCGCCGCGTGCTCGAGCTCCGCGGCGGTGCGCTGCAGGTCCGCGGCACCACGGGTCATCCGCACCGCCCCGTCCGGGTCGGCCACCTCGCGCGCGTCCGCGTCGAACGCCGCGCCGGTCGCCAGGATGCGGCAGAAGGCGGCCGCCCTTTCAAGGGCCACGCCGAGGTCCCCCGCGTAGACGCCGGACAGCACGTCGTCGGCGAGCGCCCGCACGTCGTCGGGCGACGGCGGCCGCGGCACGCCGGCCACGGCCTCCTGCACCGGCGCGGCGTCGACGCCGAGCCGGTACCGCAGCGTCACGGTCTGCGGGTCGCGCCGCACCCACTCGCGCAGCACGTACAGCCGCCACAGCGCGCCAGGGAGCGTCGCGGGGGCGGCGTCGGCCCAGAGCGCCGCGACGACGTCGAGCCCCTCGGACTCGACCAGCCGCACCAGCCGCGCGACCACGTCCGGGTCCTCCGACGCCCGCGCCCGGTGCACGACGGCGCGCGCCGTCGTGTGCGCGACCTCCTCGCGCAGCGCGGGGTCGAGCGCCCCGGGCAGCTTCTCGGCGTCGCGCGGGTCGAGCATCGCGGGGCGGCGATGTCGTCGCGGTTCGGGTGTCTCGCTCACGCTCCACAGTCTCCACCGGTCCCGCCCAGCCCGACACCCGCGCGCGGACAGGGAACTTGCTTGCCGCAAGCACTTGGCTTACGGTTGCCTTCAGCAACCAAGGAGCCACCGTGCCTACCGCTGCGTCCCCACCGCATCCGCCGTCCACCGGGTCCCCCGAGGCCGCCACCGACCTCGTCGCCGCGCTCGAGGAGCTGTCGCGCGCCCAGCGCGAGGCCGCGTCGCACGTCGCGCGCGAGCTCGGCTGGCCCCGGGCCGGGCTCGGCGTCGTCCGCCTGCTCGACCGCCACGGCCGGCTCCAGCTGGGCGACCTCGCGTGCCGCCTGCGGGTGGACGCGTCGGTCGCGAGCCGGCAGGTGGGAGCGCTCGTCGACGCCGGCTACGTGCGCCGCACCGTCGGCGACGACGACCGCCGGGCGCGGACGGTCGAGCTCACCGCCGCGGGCAGCCGGCTCGCCGAGGCCATGACCGAGCACCTGGCCCACCTCGTCAGCACGGCCTTCGCCGACTGGTCCGGCGCGGACATCACCGAGGCCACCGAACAGATCCGCAGCGTCGCGGCCGCCCTCGCCCGCTCGAACGACAAGGAACCCGACCGATGACCGGCACGACCCCCACCATGAGCCGCCGCGAGGTCCTCGAGGCCATCTCGGGCATCCTCCTGGGCGTCTTCGTCTCCCTGCTGGCGACGACGATCGTGTCGACGTCGCTCCCTCGCATCGTCGCCGACCTCGACGGGTCGCAGCACGCCTACACCTGGGTCGTCACGGCCATGCTGCTCACCACGACGATCTCGACGCCGATCTGGGGCAAGCTCGCCGACCTCCTGGACCGCAAGGCACTCGTCCAGCTCGCCCTCGTGGTCACGGTGGTGTCCGCGGCCGCGGCCGGCTTCTCGCAGAGCATGGGCATGCTCATCGGCTTCCGGGCGCTGCAGGGCGTCGGTGCCGGCGGGCTCATGGCGCTGGCGACCGTGCTGATGTCGGACATCATCAGCCCCCGCGAGCGCGGCCGGTACATGGGCCTGATGGGCGGCGTCATGGCCGTCGCGCAGATCGGCGGGCCGCTGCTCGGCGGGGTCCTGACCGACGCCGCCGGCTGGCGCTGGAACTTCTTCGTCGGCGTGCCGTTCGCGGTCGCCGCGCTGGTGGTGCTGCACAAGACGCTGCACCTGCCCGCTCGCGAGCGCCGCACCGCGCGGATCGACTACGCGGGCGCGACGCTCGTCTCGCTCGGGGTCGGGCTCCTGCTCGTGTGGGTCACGTTCGCGGGCGACCGGTTCGCGTGGGCGTCGTGGCAGACCGCCGCGATGGTCGGCGCGGCCGTGGCGGCGCTCGTCGTCGCCGTCCTCGTCGAGCGCGTCGTGGCCGAGCCGATCATCCCGCTGCACCTGTTCCGCGACCGCACGTTCGTGCTGGCCGTCGTCGCCTCGGCCGCCGTCGGCGTGGCCATGTTCGGCACCGCGGTGTTCCTCAGCCAGTACCTCCAGCTCGCGCGCGGCAAGACGCCGACCGAGTCCGGCCTGCTGACGATCCCCATGGTCGTGGGCACCCTGCTGGCCGGCGTCGTGCTCGGCCGGATCATCTCCGCGACCGGCCGGTACAAGGCGATCATGGTCGGTGGCGCCGCGGTCCTGACCCTCTCGCTGCTCGGCATGTCGACCGTCGGCACCGACACCAGCTTCGTGCTGATCTCCGTGTACCTGTTCGGGCTGGGCCTGTCCGTCGGCGCGCTGATGCAGAACCTCGTCCTCGCGACGCAGAACACGCTCGACGTCCGGGAGATGGGCGCCGGCACCGCGGCGGTGGCCTTCTTCCGCTCGCTGGGCGGCGCGATCGGCGTCTCGGCGCTCGGCGCGGTCCTCGCGAACGTCGTGAAGTCGGACGTGCAGGACGGTCTCGCCCGCCTGGGGCTCCCGGCGTCGGCGCTCGGCGACGCGGGCGGCGGCGCGGTGCCCGACCTCTCGCAGGTGCCCGACGCCGTCCGCGGCGTCGTCGAGTCGGCCTACGCCGACGGGATCACGCACATCTTCCTGCTCGCGGTGCCGATGGCCCTCGTCGCGCTCGTGGCGGTCTGCTTCCTCAAGGAGGTCCCGCTGGGCGAGCGGTCGGGCATCGAGCAGCTCCAGGAGCTGGAGCGTCAGCCGGCCACCGGGTCCAGCCACGCCTGAGCCGGCGGCACGAGCCTCTCGGCCTCCGCCCAGAAGTCCTCGGGCAGCGGCACCCAGCAGGCGTCGAGCGTCTGCCGCACCCGCTCCGGCCGCGAGACGCCCACGATCGTCGAGGCGACCCGGGGGTCGCGCAGCGAGAACTGCACGGCCGCGGTGCCCAGAGTCGTCCCGTGCCGGGCGCACAGGGCGCGCAGCCCCTCGACCGCCGCCATCGTCTCGGGCGGCGCCGGCCGGTACCCGTACATGCGCGCGCTCGGCCGGTCCGACGGCGTCTGCTGCGCCAGGATGCCGCCTCCGTAGACCGCAGCGTTGAGGACGCCCATGCCCCTCTCGGCCGCCGCGGACACGAGCGACCCGGCCGACCGGTCGACGAGCGTCCAGCGGTTGTGGACGAGCAGGACGTCGAAGACGCCGAGGTCGAGGTAGCGCCGCATCTCGGGCGCAGGACCGCCTGCCAGCCCGATCGCGCCGACCTCGCCGGCGTCGCGCAGCGCCACGAGTGCGTCGACCGCGCCGCCCGGCCGGGACATCTCCTCGAACGGGAAGTTCTCCGGGTCGTGCAGGTGCACGAGCGGGAGCGCGTCGAGGCCGAGGCGCTCGCGGCTCTCGTCGACCGAGCGCCGCACGCGGTCGGCGGAGTAGTCACCGTCGCGCGGGTCGACCTTCGTGGCCACGACGACGTCGTCGGGCACGCGCCCGTGGCGCTCGCGGTAGGCGGCGAGCGCGGCGCCGATCCGGCGCTCGCTCTCGCCGTCGCTGTAGCCGTTGGAGGTGTCGAGGAACCGGATCTCGCTGTCGAGCACCGCGAGCACGGTCTCGACGGCCTGCTCCGCGGCGACGTCGTACCCGAAGAGGCCGGGCATGGACCCGAGCGGGCCCCCACCCGCGCACACCGCGCTCACCGTCAGGCCCGTCGAGCCCAGCGGACGCATCCAGCCGGGACCTCCGGGCGCCGGTGCGGGGACGGGCGTCGGTGTCCTCTCCATGGCGGGTAAGCGTAGTCCGAGCGCTTTTCACCCGCGTCGAATCGTTTGTATGTGAAACTGTGACGTCGCGCGGGCACCAATCAGAGCCCGGAGCGACCATGATTGGCCCATGCACGACCCAGCCACGCCGACGCCCGACCCCGCGACGGACCCGTTCGCGGCGTTCGAGCGCGAGCTTCGCCTCATCATCCGCCGCGCGCAGTCGGCCGCCGCCGAGACGGCGCGACGGGTCCACCCCGAGCTCGAGGCGTCCGCCTACCCGCTCCTGGCGCACATCTCGATGAACCCCGGGACGCGCGGGTCCGACCTGGCGGCGCACTTCGGCATCGGTCGTGCCACGGTCTCCCGCCAGCTGAGCCGGCTCGTCGCCCTCGGGCTCGTGCGGCGCGAGGTCGACCCCGAGGACACCCGTGGCCAGCGCATCACGCTGACCGAGGACGGCGCCGCGCGCTTCGAGCGGGCGCGCGCGGCGCGCGTCGAGATGTTCCACGAGATCCTGGCCGACTGGGACCGGGAGGACGTCACGCAGCTCGCCACGCTGCTGCGGCGCTACTCCGAGTCGTTCGTGCGCTGGCGGGACGCCCGGTCCTGAGCCCGGGCCGGCCCGGTCGGTGCCCGCTCAGTCCTCGACGGCCTCGAAGGTGAGGCTCACGGAGTTCATGCAGTAGCGGTCGCCCGTGGGCGTCTGCGGCGCGTCGTCGAACACGTGCCCGAGGTGGGACCCGCAGCGCGCGCAGCGCACTTCGGTGCGCACCATGCCGTACGAGCGGTCCTCGATCAGCTCGACCCTCTCGCCCGCGAGCGGGCTGAAGAACGACGGCCACCCGCAGTGCGAGTCGAACTTCGTGTCCGACCGGAAGAGCTCGTTGCCGCAGGCCCGACAGCGATAGACGCCGACGCGCTTCTCGTCCAGGAGCTCACCCGTCCAGGGGCGCTCCGTGCCCGCCTGGCGCAGGACCGCGTACTCCTCGGGGGACAGCTCCGCCCGCCACTGCTCCTCGGCCTTGGTGACCTCGTACGTCATCGCATACCTCCGCGTGCTTACGCCGGGCGCGGCGCCCGGTTACGCCAGGCTCAACGCCCGCGCGAGGCCCGCTGTTCCGCCGGGCGCGCGCCACCGCCGCCGCCCCCGCTGCGCCGGCGCCGGCGCCGCTGACCGGAGCTCGACGACGGGGCCGCGGACGCGGGCGAGCCCGACGAGCGCTGCGCGGCGGGACGCTTCGGCGCCTGGCGCTGCGGAGCCACGGGCGGCGGCGGGGTGACGTACGCGGCCAGCTCGCCGACCAGCGCCATGACCGTCGCGTCGCCCGGCGCGACTGGCTGGGGCTTGGCCGAGATGTGCGCCTTGCGCGTCAGGTCGCGCACGTCGCCGCGCTCCTCGGGGAGCATCACGGTGACGACGTCGCCGCCCGAGCCGGCACGGGCCGTGCGGCCCGAGCGGTGCAGGTACGCCTTGTGCTCGGCCGGCGGGTCCACGTGCACGACGAGCTCGACGTCGTCGACGTGGATGCCGCGCGCCGCGATGTCGGTGGCGACGAGGACCTTGACCTCGCCCGACGAGAACGCCGCGAGGTTGCGCTCGCGTGCGCCCTGGCCGAGGTTGCCGTGCAGGTCCACGGCCGGCACGCCGGCACCCGTGAGCTGCTTGGCCAGCTTCTTGGCCTGGTGCTTGGTGCGCGTGAACAGGACGCGTCGCCCGCGGCCCCGCGCCAGGTCGTGCACGACGCGCTTCTTCGCGTCGGCGTCCGCCACCGCGAGGATGTGGTGCGTCATCTGGGGCGGCGCCGCGGCGGCGTCGTCGACGGAGTGCGTGACGGGGCGCTTGAGGTAGCGCTGGACGAGCACGTCGACGCCGTTGTCCAGCGTCGCGGAGAACAGGAGCCGCTGACCGGTGCGCGGCGTGCGGTCCATGATCCGCTTGACGCCGGGCAGGAAGCCGAGGTCGGCCATGTGGTCCGCCTCGTCGAGGACGGTGACCTCGACGTCGTCGAGCGTCAGGTGCTTCTGGCCCAGCAGGTCCTCGAGGCGGCCGGGGCACGCGATGACGACGTCGACTCCCGCCTGGAGCGCGGTGACCTGGCGGGACTGCGCGACGCCGCCGAAGATCGTGGTCGTGCGCAGGCCCAGGGCCTCCGCGAGCGGCTTCATCGTCGCGTCGATCTGGTTGGCCAGCTCACGGGTGGGGCACAGGACGAGCGCACGAGGGCGCCCGCCGGCGCGCCGGGCCTTGCCCGCCGCGGCGGAGCGTGCGGCCGAGGTCGCGAGACGCGTGACGACGGGCAGCGAGAACGCGAGCGTCTTGCCGGAGCCGGTGCGGCCGCGGCCGAGCACGTCGGTGCCGGCGAGCGAGTCGGGCAGCGACGCGGACTGGATGGGGAACGGGGTGGTGATGCCCTGGTCCGCGAGGGAGCGGACGATCGGGGCAGGCAGACCGAAGTCGGCGAAGGTGGTCACAGGGGCCTCTCGGGGCAGGACGTCGAGACGACGTCAGGGGTCGGGGTCCGCCGCACGCAATCCGGGGGGATCTCCACGACGCTCGGGGCACGCGGGTTCGCGCCGCCCTCCGGTGACAGTCTCTCACGACATGGTGGAATGTCCGGCGTGGACGACTTCCTCGGGACCGCAGGCGACGTGCTGAGCCAGATCTGGGCCGCGGCGACGACGCCCGTGGACCCGCCCTCGCAGGCGGTCGTGCTCGCCGCGAGCCTCGTGGCGCTGGCCGTCGTGCTCGTCACGCCCGTGTGGCGCACGGCCCGGCACGTGATCACGATCGCCCACGAGGGCGCGCACGCGGTCGCGGCGATGCTCACGGGCCGCCGGCTCGACGGCATCCGCCTGCACTCCGACACCTCGGGCCTCACCGTGTCCGCGGGCCGGCCGCGCGGCTTCGGCATGGTGGTCACGGCGTTCTCGGGCTACGTCGGTCCGGGCCTGGTGGGCCTGGGAGCGGCGTGGTTGCTGCGGCAGGGCTACGCGGTGGGGCTGCTCTGGCTGCTGGTCGCGCTCCTGGCGCTGCTGCTGCTGAAGATCCGCAACTGGTTCGGGCTGTGGTCCGTCCTGGTGAGCGGGGCCGCGCTCGTGGGCGTCTCGTGGTGGCTCGACGAGCCGGGGCAGTCCGCCGTCGCCTACACGGTCACGTGGTTCCTCCTGCTCGGCGCGGTGCGCCCCGTGCTTGAGCTGCAGTCGCAGCGCTCGCGGGGCCGGGCGCGGACCTCGGACGCCGACCAGCTCGGGCGCCTGACCGGAGCTCCCGGGGTCGTGTGGGTCGTCGTGTTCTTCCTCGTCACGGTCGGCTGCCTCGTGCTCGGCGGCGGCTGGATCGTCGAGCCGGCTGCGCCCGCGGGCTGACGACGGCGGCCCGGTCAGAGCCGCGCGTACCCGGCCCTGGCGAACGAGTAGAGGCCGTACGCCGCGATCCCGAGGCCCGTGACGACGAGCAGCGCGGTGCCCGCGGGCTGGTCGCCGATCGTGCGCAGCGCCCCGTCGAGCCCGCCGGCCCGCCCCGCGTCCGCCGTCAGGGCAGCCGCCACGACGAGACCGCCCGCGACGCCGAGCGCGACACCCTTGGCGACGTACCCCGCCTGGCCGAGCCTCTCGACCGCGGCGCCCACCGCGCGGCCGCCGGTGCCGTGGAGGTCGTCCAGGAACCGCTTCGTCGCACCCTTCACGACGTGGAAGACGCCCACGCCGACGACCACCGCGCCGACGAGACCGACCAGCCAGCGCCCCGCCGTCGAGGCCATGAGGTCGGACGTCAGGCTCTCCTGGCCACCGCCCCCACCCGCAGCGCCCTGGGCGTACCGGGCCGCCGTCAACGCGAGCACGGCGTACAGCACGCCCTTGGCCCCCGCCTTGCCGCGGGCGCCGACCTGGTCCGCCGCGTCGGCGCCGGGGACGCCGACGACGACCTCGGTGAGCTGCCACAGGGCGAGCGCCGCGAGGCCGACGGCGACGGCCCACAGCAGTGCGGCACCGCCGGGTGCCTGGGCGAGCTGGCGGAAGGCTCCCGCCTGGTCGGCGGTGCCACCGGAGTCGCCCTGCGCGAGCCGCACGGCGAGCCCGCCGACGAGGAGGTGCAGGACGCCGGAGGCCACGTAGCCGCCTCGTGCGAGGACGCGCAGCGACGTGCTGCGGCGCGCCCGCCGCGCGGCGGACCTGGACGAGCGAAGATCGTGGGACGGCACCGGCTCACCTCCATCGGGCCGCGCGTCTCGCGGCGCCGTCACCATGGCCGAGGTCGGGCCCGCACGCACGCCGGCACGACGACGGGCCGCCCCCCTGAGGGGACGGCCCGTCGCGTCGATCTCGGGACGCCGGTCACCCGGCGCGGTCTCACGCCTGGGGCGTGAGGACGAAGCCCGGGCCCTGGGCGGCCGGGTCGGTGTCGAGCGTCAGGGTCTCGAGCGCCGGCGCCGCCTGGGCGTCGACGAAGACGTGCGTCGAGCCGGACTCGTCGACCACCTGGTCGTCGGGCTGCGGCGCGGGCACGAGTGCCAGCTCGAAGTTGCCGGGCTGGCCGGTGGACTGCGCGATACGCAGGCCACCCTCCGCGGGGACGCCCGCCTGCTGGGCAAGGTCCTCGACGGCGTTGCGGGCGCTGTCGGTCACGGTGAGCATGGGCGCTCCTCTCGTCGGTCCATCCGAACCCTTCCACCGAAACAGGGTGTGGAGCCAAAGGCAACGGTGAGACGCGATCAGGCCGAAATCTCCCGGTGGCTGAGACTGCGGATGACAGGCCTCCGGCGCCCCTATAGGTTGCCCTCCGTGACCGTTCCGTGACCTTTCCAGCACGGCCCGTTCACCTCGAGTCCCGTTCGTAGGAAGCAGGCCCGGCCTGCGCGGTCCCGGCCCTTCCCGCGCCCGCGGGTAGCCTGTGCGACGCAGGCGGCACGAGCCGCCCGGCCCTCTAGCTCAATTGGCAGAGCAGCGGACTTTTAATCCGCGGGTTCAGGGTTCGATCCCCTGGGGGGCCACCGATGAGTCCCCGGCCGTCCGCCCGTCTACCCGGCGAGACAGCGGACGAGGAGACCACGATGCGACTCACGACCACGACGTTCATCACGCTCGACGGCGTCGCGCAGGCGCCGGGGGCCCCCGACGAGGACCGGTCGGGCGGCTTCGACAAGGGCGGCTGGCTGGTGCCGCTCTTCGACGACGACGTCGCGTCGTTCGTCGACGAGTCCTTCCGCCACGGCGACGCCTACCTGCTGGGCCGGCGCACGTTCGACATCTTCGAGGCGTTCTGGCCGCACGCCGACGTCGAGGAGGACCCCGTCGTCGCGGGCGGGTTGAACCGCAACCCGAAGCACGTCGTCTCGCGCACGCGCACGACGTCGGACTGGGCCGGCACGACGTTCCACGCGGGCGACCTGCGGGCCACGGTCGAGAAGCTCAAGGCCGAGCCTGGCGACGAGCTCCAGGTGCACGGCAGCCCGTCGCTGGTCAACCAGCTCGCGGCGCTCGACCTCGTCGACGAGTACCGCCTGGCGATCTTCCCCGTCGTCATCGGGTCCGGCATCCGCGTCTTCCCCGAGGGGCAGGTGCCGCGGGGGCTCGAGCTCGTCTCCGCGCGGACGAGCTCGAGCGGGGCCGTCCTCGCGACGTACCGGTCGACCGGCGAGCCGGCGTTCGGCGCGATGCCCGGCGTCGACTGACCTGGCCCGGCCGATCGGCCGGGGTGGTCGGTCGCGCGCCCCGGTGGCGTCCTCAGCAGAGCGCGCGGTATGCCTTGAGGCCCTCGACGGCGGGCGCCACGTCGAGCTCGACGCTCTGGCCGGCGCCCGAGTCGATGTGCTCCTGCATCTGCAGGAACGGCACACGCACCTGCTCGAGCGGTGCGACGAACTCCTCGGGCACGCGCTCCTGGAGGCGGCCGAGGTCGCGCGCGAGGTCGTTCATCTCGGCCGCGACGGACGTGTCGAAGCCCTCGGTCGCGTCCACCAGCGCCTCGCCGACGCGCTTCTCCAGCGGGGTCTCCCCGCTCACGTACATGGCGGCGCAGGCCTGGTCGCGGTCGAGCGGGCCGTCGTCGGGCACGGAGCTGCCGGACGCCGAGCTGCCGGACGCCGACGGCGTGGCCGACGGCGTGGAGGCGGTAGCCGGGTCGTCCTGCTGCCCGGAGCAGGCGGCGAGCACGAGGGCGCCCGCGGCGGCCAGGGCGGCGAGCCCGCCGGCGCGGCGGACGCGAAGGGTGCGCACTGTCATGGCGGACATGGTCGCACCCGCGCACGCCCGCTCCGGACACCCGGGGCCGCTGCCGGCCCGGCCACCTAGCCCTCGCCGTCGCCGCCGTCGGACTCGCCGGGACCGCGCGTCGGCCCGCCCTCGCCCGAGTCGGGCGCCACCCGGCGCCGCCGCGGCTCCTCGACCTCGACCTCACCCGTGAGGTGCCGCTCCGCCGTCTGCTCCCGCTCCTCGATGGCCTCCTTGCCCGGCCCGTGGAACATCCCCGCGCGCGCCTCCGCCTCGGCGCTCCCGCTGAACAGCGCCGAGGCCTCGGCGCCGTGCCGCCGGACCTCCTCCGCATCCTCGGCCGACATGACCTGCGTGGCGTCGGCCGCGCGGGGCGCGACGGTGCCCAGCACCACGGTGGGGTCGGTGCGGGAGGGCGGCCCGACCGTCGAGCGTGCGGGCGTCGGCAGCCGGCGCTCGCGCACGGGGGCGCGAGGCGGCACCAGCGCCGGTGCCGGCGCGGCGTCGTGGCCTGCCCGGCCCGGCTCCTCGGCCGCGCTCTGGTCCGACGCCGGCTCCCCCGGCTCGGCGAGCGCCTCGCCGCCCCCCTCGTCGGCGCCGTCCTCGGCACCACCGGGCAACCCGTCCACGAGCGCCTCGGCCTCCGGACCCTCGAGCCGGGTGCGCGGCAGCGCACCGGGCGCCTCCCGCTGAAGCCACTCGACGAGCCCTTCGCGGACGTAGCAGCGCAGGTCCCAGAGCGTGGGCGCGTCGGGAGCGCTGACGAGCGCCCGCACGCGCACGAGCCCGCCGACGGCGTCGGTCACCTGCAGGACGCCGGTGCGGCGGTCCCAGAGCTGCGACGACTCGAGCAGCCGGTCGAGCTCGGCGCGCAGCCCGGCGAACGGGACGCGGAAGTCGAGGTCGATCTCGACCGTGCCCAGCAGGTCGGCGGCTCGCCGGGTCCAGTTCTCGAACGGCGTGGTGGTGAAGTAGGTGCAGGGCAGGATCAGGCGGCGGTCGTCCCAGACGTGCACGACGACGTAGGTCAGCGTGATCTCCTCGATCCGGCCGAACTCGCCGTCGAGCACGACCACGTCGTCGACGCGGATGGCGTCGGTGAACGCGATCTGCATGCCGGCGAAGGTGTTCCCCAGCGTCGACTGCGCCGCGAGGCCCGCGACGACCGACACCAGGCCGGCCGAGGCGAGGAGGCTCGCGCCCGCGAGCCGTGCGCTCGGGAACGTGAGCAGCACCGCGGCGATCGCGCACACGACCAGCACGGCGACGGTGACGCGGCGCACCATGGTGACCTGCGTGCGCACGCGACGGGCGTGCCGGTCGTCGACGTGGTCGCCGCCGTAGCGGTCGAGCACCCGGTCCTCGACGACGAACGCCGCCGCGCCGACGAGCCACGCGATGGCGATGATCGTGACGATGAGCAGGGCGTGCTCGACGACCGGGAACCACGGCTCGCCGGCGTGGGCCGAGAACCGCACGGCGAGCCACACGGCGACGACCATGAGCACCGCGCGCATCGGGCGGCGCATGTGCAGCGAGAGGTCGCGAACGACGGTGTTGCGGCGCCCGAGCATCCGCACGACGACGGACACGACCGTCGCCAGCACGTACGCGGCCACGAGCGCACCGGCCGCCCACGCGATCGTCACCGCGAGGCTGGCGGTGGCCTCCGCGGTCCCCTCCAGATCGGTCTCGATGACGGGAAGCATGCATCCACACTAGGGAGGCACGCCTGGACGGGCGCTGTGAGGACCGAAGCTGCGGGCGCGAGGTGCGTCACGGCCGCCGGGCGCGGGCCGGGGCGTGGAGCCAGCCGGTGAGCCGCGCGGTGACCCACGGCAGCACCCAGAACGACATGACGGGCGTGAGCACCGCCGTCGAGACGAGCACGCGGAGGACGACGTGCAGGTCCGCGAACGCGGGCACCAGCCACCCGACCAGCACGGTGAACGCGAGGTTCACCGGGAAGAAGCCGAGCCAGATCGCCACGGACTGCTTCCACCGCGGCGGCGCGGGAAGCAGCGGAGGGCCGGACGGCTCGTCCTGCCGGGTCGGCGCGTCGAACCAGCCCTCGATGCCGGTGCGCTTCTCGACCCGGCGGTCGGTGACCAGGCCTGCTCCCTGCTCGAGCCATCGCAGGCGGTCCTCGGACCTCTCCCACGCCTCGAGGCGCTGGGCGTCGGCGAAGCGGTAGAGCATGAACCAGTCGCTCGACCCCTCGGCCGCACGGATCCACCCCGAACCGAGGAAGCCGTCCCAGCGGTTGGCCAACCGCACCCCGGACTGCACCCAGGCGGTGACCTCCGGCACCCGCTCGGGGCTGACCACGCGGTGGATCGACACGGTCACGGGTGCGCTGCTCATCCGAGCAGTGTTCGACGACGGTGCTCGCACCCCGGCGTCGGACGCGCGTGGTGGGACGGACCGGTCCATGATGCGGACCGATGCCGAATCGTTATCAGATCGGGCGTCGTTCCGCGTGGCTTGTCCCGTTCTTCACACGATCCGCGCAGATCCCGCACCGGATTCGTGTCCGATCGTCAACCCGTTGGTCGGGAGCACACCCCACGGTAGTTGACGCTGGAACAGGCCCTCCGAACGGGCGGCCCCCTCAGACCCCCTCAGGCGACCCCCCAGAGGAACTTCTGCGTGACCGATCATCACGAGACGACGCCGCTTCCCCGGCGTCGCGACATCCACCGGCCCTCCAGCCGAGCCTCGCGCACCTCGCCGCGTCGCGCCAGCCGACGGGGCGGGCGGCTCGGCGTACCTGCCGCGCTCGGGCTCATGGCCCTGTCGACCGGCCTGGCGACAGGCATGAGCGCGTCGGCCGGCACGTCGGTCCCCAACGCGGTGACCGCCGAACCCACGGTCGGCACCTCCAGCGCATCGCCGACCCCCGCCCCGGGAGCGACGGCGACCCCCGCGCCGGAGGCGAACGCGCCGGACGCGAAGACCCGCGCCGCCGCGCAGGCGGCGCTCCAGCGCGCGTCGGTCGTGACCGCGGAGTCGGTCGCGGTGCCGCCCGAGCAGGTCGCGAAGATCGAGGCGCAGGCAGCCGCGGTGCGCGAGCTGCTCGAGGCCCGCGAGACAGCCGGCGCCGCCTCCCGCTCGGGCGAGCGCACCCCGCTCGGCACCACGCCGCCCGCCGACGCATCCAGCGAGGCGCCGGCCGAGGTCGAGGCCGAGCTCACCAGCGCGACCGAGTCCCTGCGGACGCTCGTCGACCAGGCCTCCGAGGCCGCCGTCGCGATCGAGGCCGCGCCCCCGACGCCGGCCGAGATCCTCGCCGAGCAGAAGGCCGCCGCGCAGCAGGCCGCCCCGGCGCTGGCCGCGCACGCGGGTGACACCGCGGGCTACGCGAACGGCCGCGTCCCCGGGAACGCGATGTGCGAGCTGTCGTTCGCGCCGGGCCAGACCCTGCGCTGCGACGCCGCCGAGCAGCTCGAGCGCCTCGACGCCGCGTACGCCGCCCAGTTCGGGACGCACCTCGACATCACGGACTCGTACCGCTCGTACTCGTCCCAGGTCGCCACGCGCGCGTCGCGCGGCTACATGGCCGCGGTGCCCGGCTACTCGAACCACGGCTGGGGCATCGCGGTCGACCTCGGTGGCGGCATCGAGCGTTTCGGCACCAGCCAGTACGAGTGGATGCGGGCCCACGCCCCGGCGTTCGGCTGGGACAACCCGGACTGGGCGCGCCCCGGCGGCAAGAAGCCCGAGGCCTGGCACTGGGAGTACACGCC
>JAPSLQ010000022.1 GCA_031180595.1 Isoptericola sp.
GGCCTACGTGGAGTCCCAGTGGTTCCGCGTGGTGCTGGCGGGCACCGAACCCCTGCCACCGTTCGACACCGTCGACTGGGCGGACGACCCGGAC
Organism: Isoptericola sp.; assembly: GCA_031180595.1. Lineage (GTDB taxonomy): Bacteria > Actinomycetota > Actinomycetes > Actinomycetales > Cellulomonadaceae > Isoptericola. The sequence goes on from JAPSLQ010000022.1 coordinate 95, forward strand.
TGGGAGTGGCACAGCGCGGCGGCGGACTCCCCGAACGAGCTCCGCGCACTGTTCGACACGGCCGTGCGCGAGTCGGACCGCCTGCTGGACGCCGCGCTCGACGCCGGCGGCCTCGACCAGCTCTCGGCGCGCGAGTCGCGCCGTCCGGACGAGGGCCGGTTCAGCGTGCGCTGGATCCTCATGCACATGATCGAGGAGTACGCGCGGCACAACGGCCACGCCGACCTGCTGCGCGAGGCGATCGACGGCCTGACGGGCGAGTGACGGCCGCCTCGCGTCGTTGCGTGGGCCGGGCCGCCGCGTCAGCCGCGGTGCGCGCCCCCGAACCGGAACGGGATCGGGATCGGCCCGCAGCAGCAGACGCCGCTCACCTGGGACAGCGCGAGCGTGCGGGCGGCGTGGTAGCACGCGACGAACCGCAGCGCTGACGGCACCACGCTGCGGACCAGGCCGCGGCGGGCGAGCAGCTCGCGGACGGCGGCCGAGCACGTCGTGTCCCCGTGGAGCACGCCGTGCGCGCAGTGCCAGCCCTTGCGCGGCGAGAGGTGGCGCTGGTACGCGCGGATCGCACGGTCGACGGAGGTCGCTGCAGGGCTCATCCCGTCGACGCTAGCCGCGCGGCGTCCGACTCGCGCGCGCGGCGGCCGCACCCAGGGACACGCCGCCTCGCGTTGCTTGCCCCGAGCGACCCGACGCCGTAAGTTCGGCAGTGACGCGGTTCACACCAGCCCGGAGGCAGCGTCGGCTCGGGGCTCGGCGGCCGTCGTCAGGAACGGCACACGTCCGAGTACGGACCGGCATCGCGCCGTCCGCACCTGCCCGCACCGACCCACGGGGGATTCCGTTGTCTCGTCGTACCGTCATCTCGTCGCTCGCAGCGACCACCCTCGTCGCCGGTCTCGGCCTCGCCGCGATCCCGACCACCGCCCAGGCGCAGAGCGGCAACGCCCACTGCGCCAACCTCACCGACCCGTCGACCTCGGGCTGGCTCAGCCACGACCAGCTCGGCAAGGAGCTCCGCCAGATCGAGGCCACGAGCGCCGGCCGCGTGCAGGTCGACGTCTTCGGCCACAGCCGCGAGGGCCGCGAGCTCTACGCCGCCCGCGTCGGCACCGGCGACAAGGTCCTCATGATCCAGAGCGAGATCCACGGCAACGAGAAGGTGGGCACCGAAGCACTGGTCAACCTGCTCAAGACCCTCGGCACGAGCGGCTCGCCGGAGGCCAAGGCCATCCGCGAGGGCATCACCCTCGTCGCGATCCCCCAGCTCAACCCGGACGGCGCCGAGCTCAACCAGCGCCAGAACGAGTTCACCTGGGAGGAGATCGTCGAGACGTACCCGCAGCTCGAGGGCACCGAGCCGCCCTACTACTACAGCTCACGCGCCGGCGGCCTCGACCTGAACCGCGACTTCAGCGCCGACCTCGACGCCGAGCCCGGCCCCGCGACGCTCCCGTCCGACGAGACCGAGCCCGGCATGTTCCTGTCCAACGAGTCGCGCGCGCTCCGCGACCTGTACAAGGACCTCCGCGACGAGTTCGACGGGGTCGACGGCTTCGTCGACCTGCACCACATGGGGGCGTGCAACCAGGAGAACGAGACGGGCCAGTACGTCACCGTCTCGCTCGACTACCCGCCGCTCGGCTCCGAGGCGGAAGGCAACCCGCGCTACGCCGACTGGCCCCTGCTGGACCAGGACGCCTCCCGCCGTCTCGCGCTCGCCGCGGCCAACGGCATGCGGGACCACGCCGGCGGGGGCAACGCGGAGCGCTCCCCGTTCTTCGGCGGCGTGGTGCGCTACGTCCACCACCAGATCGCCGACGGCTACGACTTCGACCGCGACTACGCCGGTCAGGCCCGCTCGGCGTTCGCGCTCAACGGCACCAGCAGCGTCCTGTTCGAGATCCGCGGGCAGTCGCACGCGTGGGGCCAGAAGCAGAAGGGCATGCTGACCGCCGTCGTCGAGGCGGGCCTCACCGGCATCGCGAGCAGCATGGCCGACGGCTCGGTCGACAGCCTCGACGGCGACGACTTCTTCGACCTGCCGAAGTACTGGTGACGCCCGTCCGTCCCTGACGCGGGCCCTTCGGGCCGATCCGGTCGGACCGGTGGCCCGGCACCTCGCGCAGGTGCCGGGCCACCTGTCTGCGGGGCGGGTGAAACCTCGCGGCAGGTGCATCGACCCGACGACGTGACGCTCTCTCCAGGGGCAGCCACCGACGGCCGCAACCCGACCCCCTGGAAGGCAACCCCGATGTCCGTCACCACCCCGCTCAACTCCCCCGTCCCGGCCGTCCCGTCGGCCCGTGCGCTCGCCCAGTCGATCGCGCGCAGGATCGACACGGCCATCACGATCCTCGCCCGCCTCCTCGCACGGTGGTCCGTCCCGGCCCTGCGGGTCGCGCTGGGCCTCGTGTTCCTGGGCTTCGGCGCGCTGAAGTTCGTCCCCGGAGCCAGCCCGGCCGAGTCGATCGCCGCGCGCACGGTCGAGACGCTGACCTTCGGCCTCGTGGGCGGCACGACGGCGGTCGTCGTCACCGCCGTGCTCGAGGTCTTCATCGGCCTGACCCTCATCACGGGCAAGCTCCTGCGGGTCGGCCTGCTCGTCCTCGCCGGCGCGATGGTGGGCATCATGTCGCCGATCGTGCTCTTCGCCGACGAGCTGTTCGGTTCCGGCATGACGCTCCTGGGCCAGTACGTGCTCAAGGACGTCGTGCTCGTCACCGGTGCCGCCGTGGTCGCCGCGGTCGCGCTCGGAGCCCGGCTCCGGAGCGAAGCTTAGGCCGCGATCACCCGCACGACGCAGCGCCCCCTGCACGACGGAGGCCCTCCGCCCTGGTTCCAGGCCGGAGGGCCTTCGCGTGCTCGCGACAGGCCGGCCGTCGATATACTCCGAGCGTCGAGGCGGACACCGCCGCCCGCCTGCGCTCGAAAAAGGGGCGCGCGGCCGACCCCCGCGGGGTCACCGGGACACATACGGACCGCAGCTCATCCGTCACTGTTCCCCCGGGAGGCCTCATGCCCACCGTGTCCGCGCACGTCGCGCACACCCTCGCCCGCCACGTCGACCACGTCTTCGGCGTCATGGGCAACGGCAACGCCTGGTTCCTCGACACCCTCATGCGCGAGACGTCCGCGCGGTTCACCGCGGTGCGCCACGAGTCGGGTGGCGTGGTCGCCGCCGACGCGCACTTCCGCGCGTCGAACCGCCTCGCCGCGGCCACCGCCACCTACGGCGCGGGCTTCACGAACGCGCTCACCGCGCTCGCCGAGGCCCGGCAGGCGCACGTCCCGCTCGTCCTCGTCGCGGGCGACGAGCCGACGTCGGGCCCGCGGCCGTGGGACGTCGACCAGATCGCGCTCGCGGCCGCCGTCGGCGCGCGCACGTACACGGTGGGCCGCGCCGACGCGGCCGCGACGACCGTCATCGCGATCGAGCACGCCCTGACCTACAACGTCCCGGTCGTCCTCGCGATCCCCTACGACGTCGCGGCGCGCGACGCCGGACCGGTGCCGCCCGCGCCCGAGCCCGTGCTCCCCGGACCGCTCGTGCCGGCGGGCCCGTTCGACGCGGCGGCCATCGCCGACCTGGCCAAGACGCTGGCCGACGCCGAGCGCCCGTTCCTGCTCGCCGGTCGCGGGGCGTGGCTCGCAGGCGCCGGGCCGGCACTCGGCGAGCTCGCCGCCGCGACCGGCGCCGTCACCGGGACGACCGCGCTCGGCCGCGGGATCTTCCCCGACGACCGCCACGACGTCGGCGTCACGGGCGGGTTCGGTGCCGAGGGAGCGATGGCGCTCGTGCACGAGGCCGACGTCGCGGTCGTGTTCGGGGCGTCGCTCAACCAGTTCACGATGCGGTTCGGCGAGCTCTTCTCCCCCGGCACCCGGGTCGTCCAGGTCGACACCGGCAGCGCCGCGACCCACCGCCACGTCGGCGGGTACGTCCGCGGTGACGCCGCGCTCGTCGCGAGCGCCGTCGTCGAGGAGCTCGCCAAGCTCGGCGCCGGCCCGTCCGGGTGGCGCGAGTCGGTCGACGTCCCGGCGCTGCGGGCCCACGACCCGGGCCCGGCCGACGGCCTCGCCGACGACGGGCGCCTCGACCCGCGCGCGGTGGCGCACCGCCTGGCCGGCCTCCTGCCCGCCGACCGGGTCGTCGTGTCCGACGGCGGGCACTTCATCGGCTGGGCGAACATGTACTGGCCCGTCTCCTCGCCGGACCGGATGATGATGGTCGGCACGGCGTACCAGTCGATCGGGCTCGGCTTCCCGAGCGTGGCCGGCGCGGCCACCGCACGACCCGACGCCACGGTCGTCCTGACCACGGGCGACGGCGGCGGGCTCATGGCGCTCGCCGACCTCGAGACGGCCGTGCGCACCGCGGGCGGCCGCGGGGTCGCGGTCGTGTGGAACGACGCCGCCTACGGGGCGGAGGTGCACGTCTACGGGCGCCAGGGTCTCGCCGAGGAGCCCATGCGCATCCCGGAGACCGACTTCGCGGCGCTCGCCGGCGCCGTCGGAGCCGAGGGCATCGTGGTGCGGGAGCTCGCCGACCTCGAGCGGCTCGCGGGCTGGTCGGCGGAGCCCGCCGACGCGCGGCGCTTCCTCCTGCTGGACTGCCGTGTCTCGCCGCGCGTCGTCGCGCCCTACCAGGAGGAGATCCTCCGGGCCAGCAGCGCCCGCTAGCACCTCCGTGCGGGTAGGTGCGTGGCCCGGTCCCGACGTCGGGACCGGGCCACGGGTGCACCGCCGCGGTGGGCAGGCGCAGGGCTCAGCGCATGCCGTGGATCGGTAGGCGCGCCTGCTCGGCCTCGTGCTCGGCGCCGAGCGGGATGCCGGTGCGGTCGCGCAGGACCAGGGTCGCGGCGAACGCGACGACCATGACGCTCGCGATGTAGAAGGCGACCGAGGTCGCGGTCCCCGTGGTCTGCACCAGCCAGGTCGCGATGGTCGGGGCGAACGCGCCACCGAGGATCGCACCGATCGCGTACGTGATCGACACGCCCGAGTAGCGGATCGACGCCGGGAACAGCTCGGCGAAGTAGGCCGCCTGCTGCCCGTACGTGAACCCGTTGCCGATGGCGAACAGGGCGACGCCGCAGAACAGCAGCCAGGGGTTGCCGGTGTTGACCAGCGGGAACAGCAGGAAGACCGTCGCCAGGAACGCGATCCACCCGATGATGTAGGTGTTGCGCCGCCCGATCCGGTCCGAGACGACGCCGGCGGCGAACGTGCAGACGAGCCAGACGACGGACGCGCCCGCCACGGCGAGCAGCACGGGCGTGCGGTCCATCCCGACGAGGCCACCGTCGGCGATCGGCGTGGTGGCGTAGTTCTGCAGGTACCCGCCGGTCGTCATGTAGCCGGCGGCGTTGTTGCCCGCGAACGTGAGCGCTGCGAGCAGCACGAGCAGCCAGTGCTCCCGGAAGAGCCGGACGACGGGCGTGCGGGCCTCGCGCTTCTTCGCGGCGAGCTCGGTGAAGACCGGGCTCTCCTCGACGCTCCGGCGCACGACGATGCCGACGACGATCAGCACGAAGCTCAGCAGGAACGGGACGCGCCAGCCCCACTCGAGGAACGCGTCGCCGGGTGAGACGACCCCGGTCATGAGCGCCAGCACCCCCGAGGCGAGCAGCAGGCCGATCGGCACGCCGATCTGGGGGAAGGCGCCGAAGCGGCCGCGTCTGCCGTCCGGCGCGTGCTCGACGGCCATGAGGACCGCCCCGCCCCACTCGCCGCCGGTCGACAGTCCCTGCAGGATCCGCAGGACGACGAGCAGGACCGGCGCGGCCATGCCGATCTGCTCGTAGGTGGGCAGCAGGCCGATGAGCGTCGTCGCGCCGCCCATGAGCAGCAGCGTGACGACGAGCATGGCCTTGCGGCCGATCTTGTCGCCGTAGTGCCCGGCGAGGAAGGCGCCGAGCGGCCGGAACAGGAAGCTGATGCCCACGGTCGCGAAGGACAGCAGCGTCGCGGCGCCCGTCCCGGCCGGCGCGAAGAACAGCGCGCCGAAGACCAGCCCGGCCGCGCTGGCGTACAGGAAGAAGTCGTACCACTCGATGGTGGTACCGATGACGGTCGCCATGGCGACGCGCCTCAGCTCCCGGCGCCGGGCGTCGGGATGGTTGGTGGCAGCGGTGCTCACGGACATGTGCGGTCGACCTCTCTGTCAGTCCGCCGTTGTAGGACGAGTCAGATCGTATATGATCACGGATACGACATGACAAGGGGGTCTCATGGTCACCGACGTCCCGAGCCGGCCCGGCAAGATCGTCGCCGTCCATCTCAACTACGCCTCGCGGGCCGCCCAGCGCGGGCGCACCCCGAGCCAGCCGAGCTACTTCCTCAAGCCGGCCTCGTCGCTCGGCGTCACGGGCGGCACGGTCGAGCGTCCGCTCGGCACCGAGCTGCTCGCGTTCGAGGGCGAGGTGGCGCTGGTCATCGGCACGGCGGCCCGCTGGGTCTCGCCGCAGGACGGCTGGTCCCACGTCGCCGCCGTCACGGCCGCGAACGACTTCGGCCTCTACGACCTGCGCACGGCCGACAAGGGCTCGAACCTGCGCTCCAAGGGCGGCGACGGTTTCACCCCGCTCGGCCCCGAGCTCGTGCCGGCCGCCGACGTCGACCCCGCCGGGCTGCGCGTGCGCACGTGGGTCAACGGCGACCTCGTGCAGGAGGACACGACCGACACCCTGCTGTTCGACCTCGGCCGCCTCGTCGCCGACCTGTCGCAGCACCTCACGCTCGAACCGGGCGACGTCATCCTCACCGGGACGCCCGCCGGGTCGTCCGTCGTCGAGCCGGGCGACGTCGTCGAGGTCGAGGTCGACGCCCCGGGGGCGCCGGGCGCCCCCTCCAGTGGCCGGCTCGTCACGACCGTCACGCAGGGCACGACGCCGTTCGGCGACTTCGGCGCCCGGCCGTCGGTCGACGAGGCCCAGCGTGCCGAGGCGTACGGGACCCCCGTGCCCGCGGCCACGCCGTCGTTCGAGCTCACCGACGCCCACCGCGCCAGGTTCGCCGAGGTGGCCGTCGCGACGCTCTCGGTCGCGCTGCGCAGGCGCGGGTACCACGACGTGCTCGTCGAGGGCGTGCACGGCAACCAGCCGGGGGCGCGGTTCGTCGGCACCGCCCGGACGCTGCGGCTCGTGCCCCACCGCCCCGACCTGTTCGCCCGTCGTGGCGGCGGCTTCAACGCGCAGAAGCGCGTGTTCGACACCGTCCGCCCGGGCGAGGTCATCGTCATCGACGCCCGGGGCGAGCGCGGCACCGGGACGGTGGGCGACGTGCTCGCCCTGCGCGCCAAGGTCCGCGGTGCTGCGGCGATCGTGACCGACGGGGGCGTGCGCGACGCCGACGCGGTGGCCGAGGTCGGCATCCCGGTCTACTCCCAGGGCCCGCACCCCTCGGTGCTCGGACGCCGGCACGTGCCGTGGGAGACCGACGTGACGATCGCGTGCGGCGGTGCCGTCGTCGAGCCGGGCGACGTGATCGTCGGCGACGGCGACGGCGTGATCGTCGTCCCGCCGGCCCTGGTCGAGGAGGTCCTCGCCGAGGCGGAGCGCATCGAGGCCGAGGACGCGTGGGTCGCCCAGCAGGTCGCGGGCGGTGCCTCCGTCGACGGCCTGTTCCCCATGGACGCCCGGTGGCGCGAGCGCTACGAGCGGCAGGCGGACGGTCGATGAGCACCGAGAGCAAGTCGCAGCAGGCCTACCGGTACCTGCGCGAGCGCATCGAGGACGGACGGTTCGTGCCCGGCTACCGGCTCGTGCTCGCGCAGCTCGCCACCGAGCTCGGTGTCTCCGTCGTCCCGGTCCGCGAGGCGATCCGTCGTCTCGAGGCCGAGGGACTGGTGACGTTCGAGCGCAACGTGGGGGCCAAGGTCGCCCTGCTCAAGGAGACCGAGTACCTGCACACCATGCAGACGCTCGCGCTCGTCGAGGGTTACGCGACCGCGCTGTCCGCGCCGTACCTGACGCCCGACCACCTCGGGCGCGCCCGGGCCATCAACGACGAGATGCGCCGCACCCTGCACGACTTCGACCCCCACCGCTTCACCGAGCTCAACCGGGACTTCCACTCCGTGCTGTTCGAGCCGTGCCCCAACCCGCACGTGCTCGAGCTCGTGCACCGCGGCTGGAACCGGATGAAGGTCCTGCGCGACTCCTCGTTCAGCTTCGTCCCCGGCCGGGCCCGCGAGTCCGTCGCCGAGCACGACCGGCTCGTCGAGCTGGTCGCCTCCGCCGCCGACCCGACCGAGCTCGAGCTCGCCGCCCGCCGGCACCGCACGGCCACGCTCGACGCCGTCCTGGCGTACCAGGCGTCCCGCAAGCCGCCCGCGAGCGCCCGACCGGCCACCGCACCCCGTGCCCCGCTGACGTCCCGCACCACGACAGCCCGAAGGAGCCCTCGATGACCGCCTACCGCCCCGACGGTCTGCCCGACCGCATCCGCCACTACGTCGACGGCGAGAGCGTCGACTCGCTCGGCGGCGAGACGTTCGACGTGCTCGACCCCGTGACCAACCAGACCTACGTCCAGGCCGCCGCCGGCCAGCGGGCCGACGTCGACCGCGCCGTCGCGGCCGCGCGCCGCGCCTTCGCCGAGGGCCCGTGGCCGCACATGCTCCCGCGCGAGCGCTCGCGCGTGCTGCACCGGGTCGCCGACCTCGTCGAGTCCCGCGACGCGCGGCTCGCCGAGCTCGAGTCGTTCGACTCCGGCCTGCCGATCACCCAGGCGCTGGGCCAGGCGCGGCGTGCTGCCGAGAACTTCCGCTTCTTCGCCGACCTCGTCGTCGCGCAGGCCGACGACACGTACAAGGTGCCGGGCCGCCAGATCAACTACGTCAACCGCAAGCCGATCGGCGTCGCGGGGCTCATCACGCCGTGGAACACCCCCTTCATGCTCGAGTCCTGGAAGCTCGCCCCGGCGCTCGCGACGGGCAACACGGTGGTGCTGAAGCCCGCCGAGTTCACGCCGCTGTCCGCGTCGCTGTGGGCGGGCATCTTCGAGGAGGCCGGGCTCCCGCGCGGCGTGTTCAACCTCGTCCACGGTGTCGGCGAGGAGGCGGGCGACGCCCTCGTCAAGCACCCGGACGTCCCCCTGATCTCGTTCACGGGCGAGAGCCGCACCGGGCAGCTGATCTTCGCCAACGCCGCCCCGCACCTCAAGGGCCTGTCGATGGAGCTCGGCGGCAAGTCGCCCGCCGTGGTGTTCGCCGACGCCGACCTCGAGGCCGCCGTCGACGCGACGATCTTCGGGGTCTTCTCGCTCAACGGCGAGCGGTGCACCGCCGGCAGCCGCATCCTCGTCGAGCGGCCGGTGTACGACGAGTTCGTCGAGAGGTACGCCGCGCAGGCCCGGCGCGTCGTCGTCGGTCTCCCGCACGACCCGGCGACGGAGGTCGGCACGCTCGTGCACCCGGAGCACTTCGCGAAGGTCATGGGCTACGTCGAGCTCGGCAAGACCGAGGCGCGCCTCGTCGCGGGCGGCGGCCGGCCCGAGGGCCTCGAGTCGGGCAACTTCGTGGCGCCGACGGTGTTCGCCGACGTCAAGCCGGACGCCCGGATCTTCCAGGAGGAGATCTTCGGGCCCGTCGTGGCGATCACGCCGTTCGACACGGAGGCCGAGGCCCTCGAGCTCGCCAACGCGACGAGGTACGGCCTCGCCGCCTACGTGTGGACCAACGACCTCAAGCGCGCGCACAACTTCGCCCAGGCGGTCGAGGCCGGGATGGTCTGGCTCAACTCGAACAACGTGCGCGACCTGCGCACGCCGTTCGGCGGCGTCAAGGCGTCCGGCCTCGGGCACGAGGGCGGCTACCGCTCGATCGACTTCTACACCGACCAGCAGGCCGTGCACATCACGCTCGGCAAGGTCCACAACCCGACGTTCGGCAAGGAAGCCTGACATGACCATCCCCACCCCGCAGTCCCCCGCCCCCGACATCGTGCGCTGCGCGTCCATGGAGCTCGTCGTGAGCGACCTGGAGGCGAGCCGGCGGTTCTACGTGGACGTGCTCGACCTCGTCGTCACCGAGGAGGACTCCGAGACGGTCTACCTGCGCAGCCTCGAGGAGTTCATCCACCACAACCTGATCCTGCGCAAGGGGCCGGTGCCCGCGGTGGCGGCGTTCAGCTACCGCGTCCGCACCCCCGAGGACCTCGACCGCGCCGTCGCGTTCTACACCGAGCTGGGCTGCCGCGTGGAGCGGCGGGCCGAGGGCTTCGTCAGGGGCGTCGGCGACACCGTGCGGGTCACCGACCCCCTCGGCTTCCCGTACGAGTTCTTCCACGACGTCGAGCACGTCGAGCGCCTCGCGTGGCGCTACGACCTGCACACCCCGGGCGCGCTCGTGCGGATCGACCACTTCAACCAGGTCACGCCCGACGTCCCGCGCGCGGTGAGGTACATGGAGGACCTCGGCTTCCGCGTCACCGAGGACATCCAGGACGAGGAGGGCACGACGTACGCGGCGTGGATGCGCCGCAAGCCCACGGTCCACGACACCGCCATGACGGGCGGTGACGGGCCGCGCATGCACCACGTGGCGTTCGCGACCCACGAGAAGCACAACATCCTGGCGATCTGCGACAAGCTCGGCGCGCTGCGGATGTCGGACGCGATCGAGCGCGGCCCGGGACGCCACGGCGTGTCGAACGCGTTCTACCTCTACCTGCGCGACCCGGACGGGCACCGCGTCGAGATCTACACCCAGGACTACTGGACGGGCGACCCGGACAACCCCGTGGTCACCTGGGACGTGCACGACAACCAGCGTCGCGACTGGTGGGGCAACCCCGTCGTGCCCAGCTGGTACACCGACGCCTCGCTCGTGCTGGACCTGGACGGAAACCCGCAGCCGCTCACGAAGCGGACCGACGCCAGCGAGATGGCCGTGACGATCGGCGCGGACGGGTTCTCCTACACCCGCAAGGGCGACGCCGAGCACGGCTTCAAGCTCGGGAACACCCTGTGACCGCCGCCTCCCCGGCGCCCACCGGGGGCCGGTCCCTGGACGACGACGCGGTCGCCGCGATCGCCGACGAGCTCGCCGAGGCCGAGCGCACCCGCACCCCGGTGCCGCTGCTCACCGCCCGGCACCCCGGGATGACGGTCGAGGACGCCTACGCCGTCCAGCGCACCTGGCGCGACCGCGGCGTCGGCCGCGGACGGCGGCCCGTCGGCCACAAGATCGGGCTCACGTCGAAGGTCATGCAGGCCGCCACCGGCATCTCCGAGCCGGACTACGGCGTCATCTTCGACGACATGGTCCTCGAGTCGGGCTCCGTCGTGCCGCACGCGTCGTTCACCAACGTGCGCGTCGAGGTCGAGCTCGCCTTCGTGCTCGGCGAACCGCTCGCCGGCCCGGACGTGACCGTTGTCGACGTCCTGCGCGCGACCGACCGCGTCGTGCCGGCGCTCGAGATCCTCGACGCGCGCGTCGAGATGGCGGGTCGCACCATCGTCGACACGATCTCCGACAACGCCGCGATGGGTGCGATGGTCCTCGGCGGGCGCCCGGTCCGGGTCGACGACGTCGACCTGCGCTGGGTGTCCGCGCTGCTGTACCGCAACGAGACGATCGAGGAGTCGGGCGTCGCGGCCGCGGTGCTCGGCCACCCCGCCAACGGCGTCGCCTGGCTCGCCAACAAGCTCGCGTCGCACGGCGACGAGCTGGCCGCGGGTGAGATCGTGCTGTCCGGGTCGTTCACCCGGCCGACGTGGGTCCGGCCGGGCGACACCGTCCACGCCGACTTCGGGACCCTGGGAGCCGTGACATGCCGATTCAGCTGAGGCCCGACCGCTCGCTCGGCGAGATGCTCGCCGCCGCCGACCGCCCGCTCGTCGGCGCCTGGTCGAGCCTGGGCAGCGCGCTCGCCGCCGAGATCATCGCGGGCAGCGGTCTCGACATCGTCCTCGTCGACGGCGAGCACGGGCCCAACGACCTCACGACCGTCCTGGGGCAGCTGCAGGCGACCGCCGCCTACCCGGTGGCCACGGTGGTGCGCGTGCCGTCGGGCGACCCGGTCGTCCTCAAGCAGGTGCTCGACCTCGGGGCCACGAACGTGCTCGTGCCCATGGTCGACAGCGTCGAGCAGGCCGAGGCGACCGTGCGCGCGGTGCGCTACCCGCCCGCGGGGATGCGCGGCGTCGGCAGCGCGCTGGCCCGCTCGGCGCGCTGGAACCGGGTGCCGGACTACCTGCGCACCGCCGACGCCGGGATCACGCTCGTCGTGCAGCTCGAGACGCGTGCCGCCGTCGAGCAGGCCGGGGCGATCGCCGCGGTGGACGGCGTGGGGGCCGTTCTCGTCGGGCCCGCCGACCTCGCGGCGTCGCTCGGCCACCTCGGCGAGCAGGGGCACCCCGACGTCGTGCGGACGGTGATCGAGACGATCGAGGCGTGCCGCGGCGTCGGGACGCCCGTGGGGGTCAACGCCTTCGACCCGGCGACGGCCGACCGGTACCTCGACGCCGGGGCGTCGTTCGTGCTCGTCGGCTCGGACGTCACGCTGATCGCACGGGGCGCCGAGGCGCTCGCCGAGCGGCACGCGCGCTGAGCCCGGCGGGCTCCTGGGAGGTCGTCCTCAGGGCTGCACGCGCCGCACGTCGGTGCCCTGCAGGAGCACCCGGTCGTCGTAGCAGTAGGCCCAGTCCTCGCCCGGCTCGATCGTCTGGACCAGGGGGTGGCCCGCCTGCCGGTAGTGCGCGGTGGCGTGCCGGTTCGGGGAGTCGTCGCAGCAGCCGACCTGGCCGCACACGAGGCAGCTGCGCAGGTGGACCCACCGGTCGCCCGTCTCGAGGCACTGGGGGCACCCGTCGCGCGTCTCGGGCTCGAGGACCGCCACCTGGTCCAGGTGCGCACATCCGCTGCTCATCGTCTCGGTCCTCACGTAGGTCCAGTTGAGTCTCATGGCACGGTCGGGGATCACCCGCGCGAGCAGGTGCGCGTTGGTCGCCGCCACCGGGCTCAGCACGGCCAGGACCAGCACGTAGAGCGCGGTGAACGAGCCCACGCGCGGGTCGAGCCCCGCCGTCGCGGCGAGCGTGGCCAGGATGAGCGCGAACTCGCCACGGCCCAGCAGGGTGAGGCCGAGGTTGGCCGCCGACCGCTGGTTGAACGTGTACATGCGGGCGACGAGGAGGCCCGCCAGCACGTTGAGGCACACCGTCAGCACGACGGCGCCCAGCACCGGCAGGGCGACGGCGCCCAGCCCGGACAGGTCGACGGAGGCGCCGAACACGACGAAGAAGAGGGCGGCGAAGACGTCGCGCAGCGGCAGCGCGCGATGCTCGATGCGCTGCCGGAACCGGGTCTGCGACAGCACCAGGCCGATCATGAGCGCCCCGATGGCGTCGGCGACGCCAAGCAGCTCCGAGGTGCCGGCGACGAGCACCGCGAGCCCGAAGAAGCCCACCGTGAGGAGCTCGTCGTCGTCGGTGCCGACCAGCGCCGCCACCCCGCGGGCACCGAAGCGCGCCAGGACGAAGAGCGCCAGCAGGAACGCGAAGCTCACGGCGACGTCGCGGGCGATCGCGAGGGGCCCCTCGGCCGAGCCGAGCAGCGGCTGGAGGACCGCGAGGTACAGGGCGAGGAAGATGTCCTCGACGACGATGACGCCGAGCAGGATCGGCGTCTCGGCGTTGGCCAGCCGTCGGGTCTCCACCAGCAGCTTGGTCACGATGGCCGACGAGGAGATGCCCATGATGCCCGCGACCACGAGGGCCTCGCGCACGCCCCACCCGAGCAGGAACCCGTAGGCGAGGCCGCCCGCGACGTTGGCCGCGATGTACGCGGACCCGGCGACGAGGATCTTGCGCCCGCCCTCGACGACCTGCCGGAGCGGGAACTCCACGCCGAGGTGGAAGAGCAGCAGGATGATCCCGACCGCGGCCAGCATCTCCCACGTCTCCGACTCGTGGATCAGGCCCGGCCACGGGACGTGCGGCCCGAGCAGGATCCCGGCGGCCATGAAGAACGGGACGGTGGGCAGGCGCAGGCTGCGCCCCCACCGGGCGAGCAGACCGGCGACGAGCGCGGCCGCTCCGAGCGCGACGAGCTCCGTGGCGTGCACCGTGCGCGTCCGCTCAGCGGGTGTGGAAGTAGGTGCCCGCGAGCACTGCGGCGAGGAGCCGCGACTGCTCGTCGGACAGCGGGACGACCGCCGTGGGCTCCTCGCCCGCGTCGGCGAAGACGTAGAGCTCGCGCTGTCCGTCCCGGCGCGCGACGACGGACAGGCGCCCGCCTCCCCCGGCGACCGGCATGTCGTACCGCGTGCCGATCCCGTACAGCTCGACCACTCCGACGACCGGGTCCATCTGCCCTCCTCGGGGGTGAACGGTGTCCGCGCGGAGTCTATGCGCCGACGGCCGCGTCCGTCACCGGTACGGCCGGCACCGGTGTGCGCACGGCCCGCGTTGCCCGCCCCCTACTCTTGGCGCATGGACGACGACCGGCCCGTCATCCTGCTCGCCGCCGCGGCCCGCACGGACGTGGTCGAGCAGGAGTTCCGTGCGCGCTACGACCGCGACTACCGCATCGAGGTCGCGGGCGGCGTCGCCGCCGCGCTCGACCGCGCACGCACGCTCGTGGCCGAGCGGGCGCAGATCGCGATGGTCGCCGCCGAGCGTCACCTCCCCGACGGCACGGCGGTCGAGCTCCTGCACGAGCTGCCCGCGGTCGTCTCGACGGCGCGCCGCGTCGCGCTCGTGCCCGGCGAGGAGTACGCGGCGGCGCTCGACGAGATGCGGGCCGCGGCCCTGCGCCGCGACGTCGACACGTTCGTCGGCATCCCGCGCGGCATGCGCGACGAGGAGTTCCACACCGCGCTCGTCGAGCTGCTGTCCGAGTGGGGGTGGTCGGTGGCACGACCGCTCGTGACCGCGACCGAGATCGTCGCCGTCCCGGGCGACCGGGTCGCCGCGGCGATCCGCGACCTGATGGACCGCCTCGGCGTCCCGAGCCGCACGCTCGGACCGGACGACGAGGAGGGCCGCGCGATCGTCGAGGCCGCGGGTCCCGGGGCCGCGCTGCCGGTCGTCCGTGCCTTCAACGGGCGCGTGCTGCCCGCCGCCACGCCGTCGGCCGTCGCCGAGGCGATGTACGGCGGTTTCGACTCGATCCCGCCGGGATCGATCGCCGACGTCGTCATCGTCGGGGCCGGTCCGGCCGGTCTGGCCGCCGCCGTGTACGCGGCGTCCGAGGGGCTCGCGACGATCGTCCTCGAGCGCGACGCGATCGGCGGGCAGGCCGGGTCCAGCTCGATGATCCGCAACTACCTCGGCTTCCCCCGCGGCATCTCCGGGATGCGGCTCGCGCAGCGGTCGCGGGTCCAGGCCGGCCGGTTCGGCGCCCGCTTCTACACGGGCCGCCCGGCGGTCCGGATCGAACCGGGGCCCGCGGACGAGCCGGAGCACCACCACGTGCACGTCGACGGCGCCCAGATGTGCGCGCGGACGGTGGTGCTCGCGACGGGCGTGACGTACCGCCGGCTGGGCATCCCCGCCATCGACGACCTGGTGGGTGCCGGGGTGCACTACGGCGCCGCGACGTCGATGGCCCGCGAGATGCAGGACCGCGACGTCTACGTCGTCGGCGGCGGCAACTCGGCCGGGCAGGCGGCCGTCCACCTCGCCAAGTTCGCCGGGTCGGTGACGATGGTCGTGCGCGGCGCGAGCATCGCCGAGACGATGTCGGACTACCTCGTGCGGGAGATCGCCGCGACTCCCAACGTCGTGGTGCTGACGCGCACCGTCGTCGCGGACGGCGGCGGCGACGGGCGCCTGGCGTGGCTCCGGCTCGAGGACCTCGCGTCGGGCACCTCGACGACCACCGCGGCCGACGGCCTGTTCTGCCTGCTCGGCGCCGAGCCCGACTGCGGCTGGCTCCCCGACGGCCTCGCCCTCGACGACCGCGGCTTCGTCCTCACCGGGCGCGACGTGCCGCAGGACGCGTGGGTCGACGGGCGGCCGCCGGCCAGCCTCGAGACGACCCTGCGCGGTGTCTTCGCCGTCGGTGACGTCCGCGCCGGGTCGATGAAGCGCGTCGCGTCCGCGAGCGGTGAGGGCGCCTCCGTGCTCCCCCTCGTGCACGCGCACCTCGCGTCGCTGCGCGAGCGCGAGTTCGGCGGGCGGCGCGACCGCGCCTGACCTGGCAGGCTCGGCGCATGAAGATCGTCGTCGCCGGCGGGTCCGGCACCCTGGGCAGGGCGCTCTCCCGCGACCTCGCCGGCCGCGGCCACGAGGTCGTCGTCCTGACCCGCTCCCCCGGGCGGACCGACTACGGCAGCGGCACGGTGCGCGAGGTGGCGTGGGACGCCCGCACCGTCGGCCCGTGGGCCGACGAGCTCCGCGCGGACGGGCGCGACGCCGTCGCCGTCGTGAACCTGGCGGGCGAGCTCGTCGACGCCCGGCCCACCGCTCGGAACGTCGCGGCGCTGCGCGACTCCCGGGTGCACGCCACGGCGGCGCTCGTGAGCGCGGCCGCCCGGCTCGACGCGCCGGTCGAGCGGTGGCTGCAGGCCTCGACCACCGCCGTCTACTCCGACGCCGGGGAGACGCGGCTGACCGAGTCGAGTCCCGTGCCCGAGGACGGGCTGCCCCAGATGACGGGAGTGGTCCGGCCGTGGGAGGCGGCCGCGGCCGGCGCGAACGCCCGGCACCTGGTCGTGCTGCGCACGTCCATCGTGCTGGACGCCGGCACCCCGGCGCTGGACCGGCTCCTCCTCCTGGTCCGGCTGGGGGTGGGCGGCACCGTGGGCCCGGGCGACCAGTGGTTCAGCTGGATCCACGTCGACGACTGGCTCGCCGTCGCCCGCGCCGGGCTCGGGCTCGACCCCGACGTCGCTATCCCGGACGGGCCGGTGATCGCCGCGGCACCGCACCCGGTGCGCAACCGCGACCTCATGGCCGCGCTGCGGCGCGCCTCCGGGCGGCGGTTCGGCATCCCGACGCCGGTCCCGCTGGTCCGGCTGGGTGCGTTCTTCCTGCGGACCGACCCGCTGCTCGCGCTCACGGGCCGGCACGCCACGTCCGAGGTGCTCGACCGTGCCGGGTTCCGGTTCCGCCATCCCACGCTCGACGACGCGCTCGCCGACCTGCTGGGCGGAGGCGGCGGGCGGTAGCGGTCAGGGTTCCCGGACGACGGGGACCAGCGTGACGTCGTGGAGTCGGTCGCCGGTGACCGTCGCCGTCAGGTACGTGCCGACGGGCTGCCGCCGGCGGTCGGTCGGCGACCCGGGGTTGAGCAGCCGCATGCCGGCCGGGGACACGCTGTCCCACGGGATGTGGCTGTGCCCGAACACCAGGAGGTCCGTGTCGGGGAACGCCTCGTCGGCGCGGCGCTCGCGCCCCTGCTTCTGGCCGGTCTCGTGCACGACGGCCATCCGCACGCCCTCGACGCTCGCACGTGCCACCTCGCCGAGGCGCTCGTGCAGGTCCGGCCCGTCGTTGTTGCCCGCGACCCCGACGAGCCGCGCGGCGCGGGCCGCGAGCGCGTCGACGAGCTCCGGCGTCGTCCAGTCCCCGGCGTGCACGACGACGTCGGCCGCGGCGACGGCCTGCCACACCTGGTCGGGCAGCGCCCGCGCGCGGGCAGGCACGTGCGTGTCGCTGAGCAGGAGCAACCGTGTCGGCACACCCCCACGATAGGTGCGGAGCGCACCGCTCGCGGGCGCCCGCGAGCGGGCAGAGACTGACGGTCGGACGACGGGAGGTGCGCAGATGACAGATGAGGACGTCCACACCGTGCCGCGCGACGGCGCCTGGCTGAACGAGGTCCTCGGCCACGTCGTGGGTGGCTCGTACGCCACGCTGGAGGAGGCTCTGGCGGCGGGACGCGAGGAGGCCCGGCGACGCGGCGTCGGGCACCGCGTCGACGACGAGTCCGCCGTGGCCGGGACCAGCGACGCCGGCGGGCTCGAGAGGCGCTCGGAGCCCGTCGAGTAGGCCGTCCGCGAGGTATCACGGCGCGCGCCCGGGCCTCCCCACGTGATGCGGCCGCCGCTCGGGCGGACACGCAACACCGCGGGAGGACGGTGAACGATCATGACGGTGTCCCTGCCCGTCCTGGCCGGGACGGTCTCCACCGTGCTGTTCGTCGTGAGCTACCTGCCGATGCTGGTCAAGGCGGTCCGGACGAAGGACATGACGTCCTACAGCCTCGGCAGCCTCCTCATCGCGAACGTCGGCAACGCCGTGCACTCGGTCTACGTGTACTCGCTGCCGCCCGGGCCCATCTGGTTCCTGCACACGTTCTACCTGCTGGCGACGGCCGCCATGCTGGCCTGGCACCGGATGTACGCCGGTCGCCCGCGCGTCGAGGCGCAGCCGCGGCCCGCGGACGACGTGGTCGCGCTCGGCACCGCGGCCTGACCCGCGCTCCGGCGGTTCACGCTCCCCTCGACGCCGCGTCGACCGAGATACATGCCCCCGTCAACCGATGGTCGACCGGTGTTCACGCACCGCTGCGAGCGTGGAGCCCGGCCGGCCGGGTGGCCGGCCCGGACCCGACAGGAGGCATGCGACCGTGAGAACCAGACCCCTGACGCACCGCCGGACCCGACTGACCGCCACCGCCGTCGCGCTCGCCGTGGGAGGCGCCTCGCTGGTGCCCCTCGCCGCGAGCGCCACCGCCGGCGTCCGGTCCGACCAGTCCTGGGCCGAGACGGCCTACCGTGGCGGCGTCGACGTCGTGGCGGGCCCGGACGAGGACCAGAGCACCATCGACGGCACCGTCTTCGTCGACAAGGACCAGGACTCGGTCCAGGACAGGAACGAGCCCGGGCTGGCCGGGGTGACGGTGTCCAACGGGCGCGACGTCACCACGACCGACGGCCGGGGCCGGTACGAGCTCCCGGCCTACGACAACATGACCGTCTTCGTCACCCAGCCCCGCGGCTACCAGGTGCCCGTCGACGAGGACAACGTCGCGCAGTTCTTCTACCACCACCTCCCGGCCGGCTCCCCGGAGCTGCGGTACGGCGGCATCGCGCCGACCGGCGAGCTCCCCGCCGAGGTCAACTTCCCGCTGGCCAAGAGCAAGCTGACGCAGTCGCCTGAGCAGCACTGCGTCATCGGCGCGGACGTGCAGACCTACGACCTGGAGGAGGTGGAGTTCGCCCGCGCCGGGGTGTTCGCCGACCTCGCCGCGCGCACCGACTACGCCGGCTGCGGCGCCCTGTTCATCGGCGACGTCGTGGGCGACGACCTGTCGCTGTTCTCGCAGACGCGCGAGCTGACGCGGATGCTCAACGGCCCCGCCCGCTTCCTGCCGGGCAACCACGACCTGGACTTCGACTCGCCCGAGCCGGAGCACAACTTCGACACCTTCCGCGCCGCGCTGGGTCCGGCCTACTACTCCTACGACACCGGCAAGGCGCACGTCGTCGCCCTCAACACCGTCGAGTACCCGACGGTCGTGCCGCCCCGCAAGAGCAGCTACACGAACGGCATCGACGAGCGTCAGCTCGAGTGGCTGCGCAACGACATCGCGCAGGTCCCCATGGACAAGCCGATCGTCCTGGCGGCCCACATGCCGCTGCTCGAGTTCTACTACAGCAGCTCGCACCGGGTGAAGCAGGTCGAGGAGGTCTACGAGATCCTCGAGGGCCGCGAGGTCGTCTCCGTCGGCGGCCACACCCACGTGTCGGAGAACCTGCGCGAGGGCGACCTCATGGCCGGGTGGACCGACGTCGTCGGCGACGAGGGCCTGCCGTTCACGCACCTCACCGTCGGCGCCGTCTCGGGCCAGTGGTACGCGGGCCGGGTGCTCGAGGAGGGCTACCCCACCGCGGTGCAGCGCGACGGCACGCCTCCCGGCGTGCTGACGCTCGACATCAAGAACGCCGAGATCCGTGAGCGGTACACCGTCCGCGGCGGCGACGAGTCGGACCAGATGGCGCTCGGCCTCAACACGCCGCGCTACCGCGCCTGGTACGCGGAGAACGTCGGCGTGCCGCGGGGAACCGCCCCGGCTCTCGAGGACCCGCTGACGGTGACGCGGGAGGACCTGGCCGGCACCACGTGGCTCACGGCCAACGTCTGGATGGGCTCGACCGGGTCCACCGTCGACGTCGTGCTCGACGGCGCCGAGCCCGCCGAGGCGGTCCGGACGCAGCAGATGAACGGCGAGACGCCGCGCGTCGGCGCCGAGTGGTCCGACCCCGTGGCGGTCCAGGAGCAGTTCGTCCACGGCGGCGGGCTCGCCGACCGCACCATGCACCTGTGGCGCCTCGAGCTGCCCGCCGACCTCGCGGCCGGCGAGCACACCGCCGAGGTCACGACGACGGACGTCCACGGGCGCACCTTCACCGAGACGCTGACCTTCGAGGTCGTCGAGTAAGGCGGGGCGGGCCGGGCAGGGGGCGCTCTCTCGCCCCCTGCCCGGCCCGCGTGCGTTCCGGCGCCCTTCAGCGCTCCGCGTGCCTGGCCAGCGCGAGGACGGCCCGCGCGTGGTCGACCATCGCGACGTCGAGGAACGTCCCGTCGTCGAGCGCGATCGCGCCGACGCCGTCGGTCGCGGCGGCGCCCACCCGGTCGACCACCTCGCGGGCGGCGGCGACCTCCGCCTCCGAGGGCAGGAACGCCGCGCGGATGACGTCGAGCTGCGCCGGGTGGATCGCGGTACGGCCGCAGAACCCGAGCGCCCGGCCGACGCGGCAGGAGGCCCGCAGACCGTCGAGGTCGCGCACGTGGGCGTACGCCGACATGACGGGGGACGGCAGCCCGGCGGCGCGCGCCGCGACCACGACGCGTCCGCGGACCCAGGCGAGACCGGCCTCGTCGGACACGCGCAGGTCCGAGCGGAGGTCGGCCTCCCCGAGCCCGATCGTGGCGACCTGGGGCGACGCGGTCGCGATCTCGAGCGCGCGCTCGACGCCGACCGCGGACTCGACGAGCACGTGGAGCTCTCGCGCCGGCAGCGCGGCGGCGAGCGCCCGCACCTCCTGGGACGACTCGACCTTGGGGACCCGGGCGCCGACGTGCTGCGGGAGCTCACGGAGCATGGCGACGTCGTCCCGGTGCCACGGCGTGGCGGGATGGTTGACCCGCACCTGCACGGGCCGGCGCGGGTCGCCGTCGGCGAGCAGACGGGCCGCTCCGCGCCGCGCCTCCTCCTTGGCGGACGGGGCCACGGCGTCCTCGAGGTCGACGAGCACCACGTCGGCGGCCGACGCCAGCGCCTTCTCGACCCGGTCCGGCCGGTCACCGGGGACGTACAGGAGGGTGAGGGGCGGCGGGGCCGGCTCGCCCGTGCTCGCGGTCATACGGCCCCCTCCGCGCGCAGGCCGGCGATCCGCTCGGGCGTGTAGCCGAGCTCCGCCAGCACCTCGTCGGTGTCGGCACCGTGCGGCCGGCCGGTGAACCCGATGACCCCGTCGTTCTCCGACAGCCGGAACAGCGGCCCCTGCATCAGCACCGGGCCGAGCTCCGGGTCGGTGATCTCGTGGATCGTGCCGAGCGCGCGGAACTGCGGGTCCTCGACGATGTCGCGCGCGTCGTAGACCGGCGCGACCGCGGCCTGCGCCTCCTCGAACGCCGCCACGACCTCGTCCCGCGTCCGCCGGGCGATCCACCCGCCCACGGCCTCGTCGAGCTCGTCGGCGTGCCGCGCCCTGTCGACGCCGCTGGCGAACCACGGCTCGTCGACGAGGTCCGGCCTGCCCACCAGACGCACCACGCGCTCCGCGATCGACTGCGCCGACGTCGACACCGCCACCCAGTGGCCGTCGCTCGTGCGGTAGGTGTTGCGGGGAGCGTTGTTGGCGGAGCGGTTGCCGGTGCGCGGCTGCACCGTGCGCAGCTGGTCCCACCGGGTGATCTGCGGACCGAGCATGGCCAGGATCGGCTCGACGATCGCGGTGTCCACGACCTGGCCGCGACCGGTCCGCTGACGGGTCGAGAGCGCCACCATGATCGCGAACGCCGTCGCCAGCGACGCCACCCCGTCCGCCAGCCCGAACGGGGGCAGCGTGGGCGGGCCGTCGGGCTCGCCCGTCATGGCGGCGAAGCCGCTCATCGCCTCGGCGAGCGTGCCGAACCCGGGACGGGTGCGGTACGGCCCCACCTGCCCGAACCCGCTCACCCGGGCGAGCACGAGCCGCGGGTTGCGCGCGGACAGCTCCTCGAACCCCAGGCCCCACCGCTCGAGCGTGCCCGGCCGGAAGTTCTCGATCACGACGTCGGAGCGCTCGGCGAGGTCGAGGAGCACCTCGCGTCCGCCTGGGGTACCGAGGTCCGCCGTGACGGTCCGCTTGTTGCGCCCGAGCGTCTTCCACCACAGATTGACGCCGTCCTTCGCCGCGCCGTGCGTCCGGGACGGGTCGGGCCTCGACGGGTGCTCCAGCTTCACCACGTCGGCGCCCATGTCGCCGAGGTGCATCGCCGCCATCGGCCCGGCGAAGAGGGTCGAGGCGTCGACCACGCGCAGGCCGTGCAGCGCTCCGGTCGACGGGTCGCGGGACACGCTCATGCGGTCACCTGGCCCGCGTCGCCCGGGAGGTCCCACGCGCAGCGGAACCCGACGGTCGCCCCGCGGGCGAGCCCGAGGCCCGGGAGCAGGAGCTTGACGGCGTAGTCCGGCGCGCGCCGGCCACCCTCGACGTACCAGTCGGAGCCCTCCGCGCGGTGGTCGCAGCCTCCCTTGAGCATGACGAAGCGCGTGCGGCCGTCGGTGTGCTCGCTCTCGGTCCAGTTCCAGACGGCCGGCTCTCCCCGGCGCAGCGCTCCCGTCTCGCCGGCGAGCTGCCACTCGTCCTCGGTGGGCAGCCGCCCGCCGCGCCACGCGCAGTACGCCCTGGCGTCGTCGAGGTCGACGTACGTCACGGGGCGGTGCTCCGTGCCGGCCGCCGGTCCGCCGCTCGTCCAGTGGAGCAGGAACCGGTGCCGCTCGGCCGGTGCGTACCCCGTCGCCTCGAGGAACTCGGCGAACTGCGCGTCGGTCACCTCGCTCGCGGCGACGGCCACGGCCGTGGCGAGCTCGCCGTCGCGCTGCAGCGTCCGCGCGTCGTGCAGCCGGGGCGGGAGCGGCTTCCACTCGTCGACGTACGGCGCGCCCTGGTACATGCCGGTCTCACGGGCGCGGTGGCGCACGGTCAGGACGTAGGGCCCGGCAGGGACCACGACGGCGTCCGGCTCCGGCCCGGACCCGGCCGGCGCCGGCCGGTGCACGTCGGGCTGGTGGGTCTCTGGCCGGAGGCGCACGGCCAGGCGGTGCGGGAACCGCGCGTCGCGGTCGGGCTCGTCGGCCACGAGCGACGCGACGGCGTCGCGCAGCCCGGGGAGCCACACCGGCTCGGGCGTGCCCGGGGACACGCGGAGCACGGCGCCGATCCCGCGCGCGGGCACCGTGACCGGCCCGTGGCCGTCGTCCAGCACCGGGCCCGCGTAGTCCGACGTGCCGCGGTTGACGACGGTCCACAGCGCGACGCCGTCGAGCTCCCACCGGGACGCGTAGACGCCCGCGGCCTCGGCCTCGGGTGCGAGCTCGGCGAGGGGCGTCCACGCGCCCTCCAGCAGCAGGTCGTCCGCCGCGCGCTGGACGGTGAGCATGCGCCGCAGGGTGGCCGCGTCGCGCCGGGACCAGCCGACCCACACGCCGAACACGACCTCCCACACCATGACCCCGACGCCGTTGAGCCAGGCCGACTGCAGCTCCTCGCTGTGGTCGCGGTGCCAGCGCCGCACGTGGTGCTGCATGTGCCGTCGCTCGTACCAGTGGGCGCGCAGCACGCCCGGGACCGGCGAGTCCGCGAAGAACTGCGCCCACGACGAGGAGTGGTCCTCGATCCGCTCGACCGGGAGCTTCGACTCCCCCTCGAGCACGACCCCGGGGCGTGCCGCCTCCAGACGCTCGACCAGCTCGGGCTCGGCCTTCTTGAGCGTGTCGAGGAAGACCCCGTCGGCGCCGAGGTCGGCCACGAGCGCGGCGAGCTCGGTCGCGTCGTCCTGGCCGCGCCGGGTGCCGACGTCCCAGGGGTTGTAGTCGACGAAGACGTGCAGCCCCGCGTCGTGGAAGGCGCGC
Source organism: Isoptericola sp. (assembly GCA_031180595.1). Taxonomy (GTDB): domain Bacteria; phylum Actinomycetota; class Actinomycetes; order Actinomycetales; family Cellulomonadaceae; genus Isoptericola. The sequence goes on from JAPSLQ010000022.1 coordinate 24,114, forward strand.
ACGAGCGCCTCGATGCCCGGCACGTCGCGGTAGAAGTCCCACTGGTTGCGGTCGTCGATGCCGATGACGGGGTACGCGTGCCAGAGCACGACGGCGTCCAGGCCGCCGAACCGGGCGCGGGCGTCGGCCAGGAACCGCTCGGGGGTGAACCTGTGCTCGTCGAACGAGTAGAGCAGCTCGTCCCACAGCCACACCTGCGCGACCGCGTGGCACCGCGCGGCCCATGCCGCCGCCGGCCGCTCGTACGCCGCGCCGCGATAGCCGTGGCGGCGCCGGGCGTCGGCACGCCAGGCCACGAGCCGGTCGCGCCACGCCGGCCGGTCGGCGGGGTCATGGGGCGCGGCGAAGATCTTCGCCTCGTCCATGGTCTCGGCGACCTCGGGCGTCAGGGGACCGTCCAGCGGCGTCTCGGTCGGCCGGTCGATCGGCCGCGGGACCAGGGGGTCGAAGGTGTACGTCATGAGCCTTTCCTGGACGTGCCCGCGGGACGGGACGACGGACGGTCGGCGGACGGCCGGTCCTCGGCGAGGGCCAGGACGTCGGCCGCCGCGGGCGCGGACTGCTGGGCGCCGGGACGCGTGACCGCGAGCGCACCGGCCGCGCCGGCGAGCCGGGCGGCGTCGGCGATCGGGACACCGCGCGCGAGCGCGGCGGCGAGCACGCCGCAGTAGGTGTCGCCCGCCCCGGTCGTGTCGACGACGTCGACGCGCACGCCTGACACCCGGACGGGCTCCGCGCCCCGCCGTGCCGCGACGCTGCCCTCGCCGCCCAGGGTGATCACGACCGCCGGCACCCGCTCGAGCAGGACGGCGGCGAGCTGCTCGGGAGCCTGGCGCGCGTCACCGCTCGCGTCCCGGCCACCCGTGAGGTCCGCCGCCTCGTGCTCGTTCACGACCAGCACGTCGACCCCGGCCCAGACGTCGTCGGGCAGCTCCCGTGACGGGGCCGCGTTGAGCACGAGCAGGGCACCGGGCCGGCGCGCCCGGGACGCGGCGCGGACGACGTCGAGCGGGACCTCGAGCTGCGCGAGCACGACGTCGGCCGTCGCGATCCGCTCGGCCTGCCGGTCCCCGACCTCGAGGTGCGCGTTCGCGCCCGGCGCCACGACGATCGCGTTCTCGCCGTCGGGGGCGACGGTGATCAGCGCGGTCCCCGTCGGCGCGTCCACGTCCTGCGCGGCGTCGGTGCGCACGCCGGCGTCCTCGAGCGACCGGCGCAGCAGCGTCGCGGCCTCGTCGCGACCGAGCGCGCCGACGAACGAGGTGTCGGCTCCGCCGGACCGCGACGCCGCGACGGCCTGGTTCGCTCCCTTGCCACCGGGGTTGCGCCTGAGGTCCCCGCCGAGGATCGTCTCGCCGCCGGCCGGGTGCCGGGGCACGTCGACGACGAGGTCGACGTTCGCGGAGCCGACCACGACCACGCGTCCGGGCCCGTTCACGCCGCACCCCCGACCCGCTCGCCGGTGCCGGCGAGCGCGACCGTGCGGGCGACCAGGTCCGCGATCCTGCGCTCGCCGCCCGGGAGGCTGGTCGCGATCCGGCCGTCGAGGGGTGCGGTCCACCGCTCGCCCATGCCGTCGACCCCGACGAGAGCGCCGACCACGCCGCCCACGGTGGCGGCGGCCGAGTCGGTGTCCCACCCGGCCGTGACCGCGAGCGCGACGCTGGCGCCGAAGGCACCGCGGCCCGCGCTCAGCGCGAACGCGATCACCGCGGCGT
>JAPSLQ010000241.1 GCA_031180595.1 Isoptericola sp.
CGGTCGCGCGGGGCCGCGGCGCTCGAGGGGTACCCGATCGCGGCCAAGGACGGCGGGACGATCGTGTGGGACGAGGCGAGCGTCGGCACGCCGCAGGTCTTCCGTGCCGCCGGCCTGGAGCAGGTCAGCGCGCCGACGGTCCGGCGCCGCGTCATGCGCATCGACTTCTGAGCGTCGCCGCGCGGTCGGCGCCGCCGCCGGGGCGCGTGCGGCCCGCGTCAGTGCGGCCCGACCACCCGCGCCTGCTCGACGGCGGCACGGATGCCGTCGCGCCAGGGCTCGCCGTGGCCCGGCAGGACGTTCGTCGCGCCGGTCGCGGCGAGGGCGTCGAGGGACGCGAGCGCGAGGGCGCTGTCCGCGGTCGCGGCACCCGCGACGATCTGCGGGCCCACGCCGGCGGTGTACGGGTCGAGCGTGACGAGCGCGTCACCGGTTAGGATCGTGTCGCGCCCGGGCAGGTGCAGGGCGCAGTGCCCGGCCGTGTGGCCGGGGGAGAGCACGACCCGCGGCGAGCCCGGCAGCGGCAGGGTCGTGCCGGGCTCGAGGCGCCGGGTGTCCCGGACTCCGCGGACGCGCAGCGCACCGGCTCGCGCGACCGCCGCGAGGATCGGGACGGCTCGCGGGTGGCGCAGGGGGTAGATCGCGCGCGGGTTCTCGTGCGCGTACGAGTAGGGGTGGGCGGCGAGGTGCTCGTCCGCCTGGTGGAGCCACACCGGGACGCCGAGCCGCTCCTGCATCCGTGCCGCGCACCCGACGTGGTCGAAGTGCGCGTGCGTCAGGACGACCCCCGCGACGTCGGCCGGCCGGCGGCCGAGCCTGCGCAGCGCGTCCCCGATCATCGGCCACGCCGCGGGCAGCCCGGTGTCGACGACGAGCACCTGCCCGTCCTCGACCACCAGGTAGAGGTTGACGTGCGCCCGCTCGACGCGGTGGACGCCGTCGGCGACCTCGTCCAGCACCGGACCACCTCCGTGCTCGTCCCGACGATGGAGCGTTCACGGTAGGCAGGCTCGCGCGCGCTCGCGCGCGGTGCGGCGGCCCGCCCTAGGTCCGGGCGGCGCTCGGTGCTCGCTCGTAGCCGGCCGGCTCGGTCGTGAGCTCGGCGCGCCCACCGGTGAGCGACCGGAGGTCGAGCACGTAGCGCGTGAGCTCCGCCTCGGGCACGGTCGCGACGACGCGCGCCCGGCCGTCGTCGGCCAGCTCGGTCGCCGAGACGCGGCCGCGCCGGCCGGACAGGTCGGTGAGCACGGCGCCCTGGTGCTCGGGCGGCACGGTCACGGTCACGGCCGCGACCGGCTCGAGCAGCACCGTGCCGGCCTCGGCCAGCGCGGCCCGGACCCCGGCGGCGGCCGCCGTGCGGAACGCCATGTCGGAGGAGTCCACGGAGTGCGACTTGCCGTCGTACAGCTCGACGCGCAGGTCTACGACGGGGTAGCCCTGCGGGCCGCCCGCGGCCATCGTGTCGCGTGCGCCTTTCTCGACCGCCGAGATGTAGTGCCGAGGCACCGCCCCGCCCACGACCGAGTCCACGAACTCGAACCCGCCGCCGGGCAGCGGCGAGACCCGCAGCTGCACCACGGCGAACTGACCGTGCCCCCCGGACTGCTTCTTGACCTTGCCCTCGGCCTGCGTCGCCCGGGCGATGGTCTCGTGGTAGGCGACCGGCACGGGACCGGTCTCGACGTGGACGCCGAACACGCGCGCGAGCCGCTCCACCGCCACCGCCAGGTGCGTCTCGCCGAGCCCCCGCAGGACGGTCGCGTCCCCCACGCGGTCGACCACGAGCGTCGGGTCCTCGGCCGCGAGCCTCGCCAGCGCCGTCGACATGCGCTCGTCGTCGGACTGCGACGCCGGGACGAGCGCCGCCGCGTAGACGGGCCGGCGCCGCGGCGGCAGGAACGGCCGGGCCCGCCCCGACGACCGCGACCACAGGAGCGTCCCCGACGGCGAGCCGCCGAGCTTGGCGACCGCGCCGACCTCGCCCGCGGACAGGTGGTCGACGGGCGTGTGCTCCTTGCCCTGCAGCCGGAACAGGCCGTGCAGGCGCTCGTCGGCGCCCGTCGTCGCGTTGCGCAGCTTGTCGGAGGTCCGCACGACGCCGGAGAGCACCTTGAGCATCGACACCTGCCCGACGTAGGCGTCGGCCACCGTGCGGAAGACGTGCACGAGCGGCTCGCCCGACGGGTCGGCGGCCACGGCGAGCACGCGGCCCTCGGCGCCGTCGCCGGAGCCGGTCTCACCGACGGCTTCCGGTCCGCCGACGACGATGCGGGCGTCGCGCTCGGCCGGGGCGGGCGCGAGCTCGCACAGCAGGTCGGCGAGACGGTCGACCCCCGTCTCGGTCATGCCCGACGCGACGACGACCGGCACGGCCTCGCCCGTGGCCACCTCGCGCGCGAGCGTCCGCTCGAGGTCGGCGGGTCCCGGCTCCTGGCCCGACAGGTAGGCGTCGAGCTGCTCGTCGTCGTGCGAGACGAGCTCCTCCGTCACGTCGACGTGCATCCGGTGCTCCTCGTCGACGGCGTCCGCCGGCAGCTCCTCGTCGTGGTGGCGTCCGGCGTCGTCGTAGACGAGCGCCTGCTCGCTCAGGACGTCCGCGATCGAACGGAAGGACTGCTCCTCGCCGAGCGGGAGCTCGATCGGCCACAGGTGCCCGCCGAACGCCTCGCGCAGCTCGGCGAGCACGCGCCGGAAGTCGGCGCGTGCGCGGTCCTCCTGGGTCACGACGACGACGCGCGGCAGGCCGAGCGCCTCCGCCGACGTCCACGCCGTCCACGTCCCGGGCTGGACACCGTCGACCGCGCTCACCACCAGCAGCGCCAGGTCGGCCACGGCGAGCGCGGTGTCGAGCTGGCCCGCGAAGTCGGGGTGGCCCGGGGCGTCGACGAGCGTGAGCGTGCGCTGGGCCCCGTCCGGGCAGCGCCACGCGAGCGTCGCCAGGGCCAGCCCGAGCGACACACCACGGGTGACCTCCTCGGGCTCGTGGTCGCTCACCGTCGTGCCGTCCTCCACGCGGCCCGCCCGGGGGATGACGCCGGCCCGGTGCAGCAGGGCCTCGTTCAGGGTCGTCTTGCCGGCGCCCGACGCGCCGACGAGGGCGACGGTCCGGTGGGTCGGGGTCGGTGCCGCGTCCATGAGGCCTCCCGCCAGTGGGTGCTACCGGCCATGATCGCGCGGACGGGCCGGAAGTGCGACGTCGGGTTCGCGGCGGTCCACATCTGTGCACGAAAGGTAAAGAAACCTTCCGCAGACCTTCCGTCCCGTCTCTGGTCGGTGTACGCTCGCGGGATCGCGACGACGAGGTCGCGTGACGCGGATGCCGATGCGCGGCCCCGCGTGCGAGCGAGGACCACGGGGATGAAGGTGTGACAGTGACTCTCACCAGTGGGACGCAGACCGGGGGCATCGCTCTGCTCGAGCGACCGGACTGCAGCGTCGTCGACATGTGGGGCGAGATCGACATCGCCCTGCGGAACGAGGCCGGGGCGGCTCTCGCCGGGGCCTTCGAGCGGGACCTTCCTGTCGTCGTGGACACGTCAAGGGTGACGTTCATCGACTCTGCCGGCATCGCGTTCCTCGTCCAGCTGTGCCGCATCGGCCGCGAGGAGGGGCTCGAGGTCACGCTCCGGTGCCCGCCGCCCGCCGTCGAGGACGTGCTCAAGATGCTGGACAGCGAGGGGGCGACCGCCTGAGCCGCGGTCCGACGGCGCGTGCGGCTGCCCTGGCACCGCGTCGTCGGACCGCACCACGTAGCGCCCGGTCAGCCTGTCCGGTCAGGACCTG
>JAPSLQ010000242.1 GCA_031180595.1 Isoptericola sp.
AGGGGCACGACGACGGCGATCGCGAGCAGCCACGACGTCACGGGCGCGGAGAGGAACTGCTGGACGACGATCTCGCTGCCCTCGATGCGGCCGTTCGCCCGCGGCAGGTCCTTGCGCGCGACGATCGACGGCAGCACGGCGCGGATCGCGCCGTCGTACACGGTCTCGAGCGCGCCGTACACGAGCACGACCGCGAGCAGCCACCAGATGGTCAGTGCCTCGGTGGCGGTCAGGGCGACGAGGCCCCCGCCGAGCACCGCCCGCAGGGCGTTGGCGACCGCGAGCGCCCGACGCCGGTCCACACGGTCGAGGAGGATGCCCGCGGGGATGGCGAAGAGCAGCCAGGGGAGCATGGTGGCGACGGCCACGCCCGAGACGAGCAGGGGGTCGTCCGTCAGCCGGACGGCGAGCAGCGGCGCCGCGGTGCGCGCGATGCCGTCGGCCAGGGAGGACGCGAGGTTGGCCGTGAAGACGTTGCGGAACGCCGTGCCGAGGGGTGGGCGGGACGACGGCGTGCGCACGGGGGCGAGCCTACGCCGCCGGACGTCGCGGTCGACGGGCTCTCAGGCCGCCACGACCGGTGCGCCGACCGCGCGCAGGACGAACGCCTCGGCCGCGCGGATCGCCCGCTCGCGGGGACCGGGGTCGTCGGGGATCAGGCGGCCGGAGAGGCACGCGTTGACGAGCTGCACGGTGGGCTCGATGTCCTGGTCGGGGAACTCGCCGGCCGCGATGCCCGCGCGCAGGATCCGCTTGAGGATCGCCTCGACGATCTCGGCGTGCTCGCGCAGGCGGGCCTGGGTCGGCCGGGACAGCACGGAGCGCAGGTCCGGGCCGGGCGCGAGGTGGAAGACCCTCGCGAGCTGGGCCTGCTGACGGATGTACGTGCGCAGCTGCTCGACGGGGTCGTCGACGTCGGCGAGGGCGCGCTCGAGGGTCTGGGCGTACTGCTCGGTCTCGTGCGTGATGAAGCCGAGGAGCAGGGCTTCCTTGTCGGGGAAGTGGTTGTAGACCGCGGTCCGGCCCACGCCTGCGGCGGCGGCGATGTCGGCGAGCGTGATGGTGTCGAAGCCCCGCTCCGACATGAGCGTCGACAGAGCCGCGAACAGCTTGTGCCGGGTCATCTGGCGGTGTTCGTGGAGGCTCTTGCCGATGATCTTGGGCATGCTGACATCATAGGAGCGGGCTGTCAGCACCTTGGCGGCTACGCTCGCCCTGTGAGCGACTCCACTCCCCGCGGCGCGGCTCCCGGCGACGAGGTCCCCGGCACGCAGGAGGACGGCATCGTCCCCGACACCAAGGACTGGACGTGGGTGCTCGACCGGCCCTGCCCGGAGTGCGGGTTCGTCGCGGCCGACGTCGACGTGGCGGCCGTCGGCGCCGCGGTGCGCGAGACGCTGCCGCGGTGGCGCTCCGCGCTCGCCCGCGCCGACGCCACGGCGCGGCCCGCACCGGGCGTCTGGTCGGTCCTCGAGTACGCCGCGCACGTCCGCGACGTGTTCCGCGTCTTCGACGACCGGCTCGCCCTCATGCTCGCCGAGGACGACCCGCAGTTCGAGAACTGGGACCAGGACGCCGCGGCGCTCGCGGACGGCTACGCGGACCAGGACCCGCGCGTCGTCGCGACCCAGCTCGCGGAGGCCGGGGAGGCCGTCGCCGAGCGGTTCGACGCCGTCACCCCCGACCAGCACGAGCGCCCCGGCCGCCGCAGCAACGGGTCGGTCTTCACGGTGCGCACGCTCGCCGGGTACTTCCTGCACGACGTCACCCACCACCTCCACGACGTCAAGGCCTGACGCGCGCGGCACGCCCGCCGACACACACCTGTAACACGTCCGTAGCACGCAGGGCGCCTCCGTGGAGGTCGCGGAGAGTAGTTTCGCGCCATGGCCTACGTCCAGGCGCTCGTGCCCGCGGAGCATGCGTCGAAGCACCTGCTCGTGGTGCCCCGGGAAGCCTCGGCCTCGCTGCCGGACCTCGCCGCCGCCTGGTTCGCCGACGTCGGCTGGCTGCGCGAGCCTGCGCCCGCGTCGAGGCCGCGCCGCATGGCCGGTGCGCGGTTCCGCGGCCTGCAGGCGGCGACGCGGGACGCCGGGCCCGGCCGCCTGCGCGTGGGCGACGAGCACGGCGCCGACGGGCCGTTCCCGGTGCCGGCCGAGCAGGTCGCCCACCTCGGCCTCACGGGCCCGGCCCACGTGTGGGCACTCGGGCGGGCCGACGGCATGGTCGACGTCCGCGCGGGACGCCCCGCGGCCTACGACGACCGCGACGGCATCGCCCGCGCCTTCGCGAGCGCCCTGCCCGTGGGGGAGGAGCTGCTGGTCGTGCGGTGGGCGGTCGCGGTGGCGCGCAGGTTCGGTGGCGCCGTGCTCGCGGACGGTCGGCAGGCCCTGCGGCCCGACCCCTCCGGCGCGGTCGACCTCACGCTGTTCTCGGCGCACCCCGTCTCCGCGAGGGACATGCTGGCCCTGCTGCGCTCGCTCGTCGCGACCGCGCAGGTCGAGGCGGAGGAGACCGCGCCCGACGGCGGCGCGCGCTACCGGCTCGTCGGTGCCACGCCGTACGACGGGGCGCTCGTCGTGCAGTCGCAGCGCGTCGAGCAGGTCCCGCGCGCGCTCGCCGCGCTCGGGTGGCGCGAGCACGGGCCCTTCGCCCACCAGCTCGCGTGGCGGCCCCACGACCCGTACGAGCTGCAGGCCGAGCAGCCGTCGGGTGTGCACGTCATCGCGCGTGCCCGGATGCGGGCGATGGTCGCCCGGATGGCCCTGCTGCTGCTGCACTCACGCGCCCCGGGGGTGCTCCTCGACGACGGCGGCTTCGTGGTCAGCCCGGCCGAGATCGAGCGGCGCACGGACGGCGTCGGACCGGTCGGGGCGTGGGTCTGAGCAGCCTCTGAGGTTGTCCACAGGCCGGTGTGCACGCCGGTGTGACCTGGGTCTCACCGTGGCCTGCGGCTGTGGATCCAGGTGCTCGCAACCGGAGCTCGCGATGGGTGTCCCGAGCACAGGAGCGGGTGAAATCCGCGCGATGTTGCGGATCCTCCGGGCCGCCGCGAGCGGGCGACGCGTGCCGTCGACAGGTCACCGTCCACAAATTTGTTCCACAGCCCTGTGGGTGACGTGGGGATTCCGCCGTCCCGCCTGTGGATGAACCTGTGGTCAAGACAAAGGTGCCTCCTGCCCCTTGCACACCTCGGGAGGGAGGTCTAGAAACGTGCGTACCGGTCTCGAGGGGGTCGGGCAGACGGCGTCGCTGCAGCGGACCGGGACGCCCGCTCGGAGAGACACCGGTCGACCGGAGAACGACAGGCCGTCCCGTGCCACGGTACGGGCTGCGGGTGACGACGCAGGTGCCTGTACGGGGCCGGAAGACCACCCGCGTCCGGTGCGCGCTCGTGGAGAACGGACTTGAGGGGCTGAGGACGAAACGCCCCTTCGGACCGACGAGCCGCGCCGGGGCCGTGACGTCGACCACGGCGCCTCTGGTCCCCGGGCTCGTCGACCAGAGGTACGCGGTCCATGCCGAGGCCCCCCGGCCCAGCTCGGGGGGCCTCGGCCGTATCCGGGACCGGTTGTGCACGACCGCCGCACGACCGACTGCCGCACGACCCACCGACGCACGACCGACCGCCGCACGACCGACCGCCGCACGACCGGCCGCCCCGCAGGCCGGGCCCTAGGCTCGCACCATGAGCAACCTCGAGACCCGCCCGGAAGAGCAGCTCTGCGCCGCGGGGGAGCGGAACGCGGGCGTCGAGCTGCTCACGCC
>JAPSLQ010000243.1 GCA_031180595.1 Isoptericola sp.
GCCGGCTCCTGGAGCCGGTCGGAGCCGTGGTTGACGACGCGCACGATGCCGTCGTGCGGCGTCGTCGCCACGATCCAGCCCGGGACGGGCAGCGCCGTGGTGCGCTCCTCGGTCCACGGCTCGGGCGCCTCGGGGGGTGCGGTCCAGACCGGGTGCTCGGGCGGGAGCAGCAGTCCCAGGAACCCCTTGCTCGCCCAATAGGGGGACGCGCCTCCCGTGTAGAGCTGGCGGACCCGGTCGTACCGGCCGTGCCACCCCACCGGGAGGAGCCCGCGGTCGTCCACCGCGCCGGCGGACCAGAAGTGCTCGGCGACGGCCGAGGTCAGCGCACGGGTCGCACCGGGCGCGAGCGGCGTGGCGTCCGCGATCGCCCCGGCCCAGAACGGCGCGAGCATCGCGAGCCGGTACGTGACCGACCGTCCCTGCAGCACCGGGGCGCCGGACGAGCCGACGAGGTGCTGCGCCTGGTCCAGGTACTCGCGCAGGCGCGTCGCATGACGCTCCTCGAGCGAGCGGCCCTCGATCCGGGCGCGCAGCAGGGGGTAGAAGTGCCACGCCCACCCCGCGTAGTAGTCGAACGACTGCCGCCGCCCGTCACGGCCCCGACCGTCCGAGTACCACCCGTCGCCCACGTAGAGGGACTCGCCGATCTCCTCGTTGCGGTCGAGGTCGGCCTGGTCCCACGGGCCGCCGACAGAGGCGAGGAAGGACTCGACGATCGTCTGGAACCAGATCCAGTTGTTGCTGTAGCCGGTCGTGCCGACGATGTCGGCGAGCCAGTCGACCACCCGGGAGCGGGTGGCGTCGTCGAGGTGGTCCCAGAGCCACGGGCGGGTCTCCGCCAGGCCGACCGCGACGGACGCGGCCTCGACGACCGCCTGGCGCCGCTCACCGATGCGTGGCCAGCGTTCGCCGCTCGACAGGTCGGTGCCGTGGCGCAGACCTTCGGCGTAGCGCTCGAGCAGACCGTGCGGGTCGGCTCCCTGCTCGCCGCGCACGCGGAAGGCGGCGAGGAGGAAGGTGCGTGCGAAGCCCTCGAGCCCGTCGCTCCACGCGCCCGAGGCGCTGACCGGCCCGGGCAGGGAGATCAGCGCCCGTCCCGGCGAGGCGTAGGGCGCCGTCGATGCGAGGAGCCGGTCCGCGACGTCGAGCCACCGCCCGCGGGTCCATCGGCGGGCCGGCTCCAGTGCCGGGGTGAACGGGGCTGTGGCTGCGCTGGTCACCGGAGGATGGTGGCCGACGGCACGGCCGTCCACGTCCGTCCGGACAAAATCGATCACCCGGTGACGGGCCGGGCTACAGTGCTGCCGCGACGCGGGTCGCGGGACGGAGGCGACGATGCACCTGCCGAGAGCACGGCACGAGTACCTGCTGCGCGAGGTCGAGCTGCGCGGGAGCGTCCGCTCGGCCGAGGCCGCGGTGCACCTGGGCGTGTCCGAGGTGACGGTCCGCCGCGACATCGTCGAGCTCGATCGCGCCGGGAGGCTCGCCCGGGTGCACGGCGGGGCGATCGCGCTCGCGTCGGCGCGCGGACCGCAGGCCGCCCGTGCGCTCGTGGGGCTGGTCGTGCCGAGCACCACGGCGCACTTCCCGTCGGTCGTGCGCGGGATGGAGGCGCTCGCGCCGGCGCTGCGGGTCCGGCTCGTGCTGGGCGTCTCGCACTACCGGCCCGACGTCGAGGCGGCGCAGGTCGAGCGCCTCGTCGCGCTGGGCGTGTCGGGACTGGCGATCGCACCCACGACGCGCGACCGGACGCCCGACGAGCTCGCGGCCTGGTTGCGGTCGATCCCCGTGCCCGTGGTCCTCGTCGAGCGCCGGATCGACGGGCTCACGAGCGTCAGCGAGCTCGACCTCGCGCGCACCGACCACGTGCACGGCGCCGTGCTCGCGATCGAGCACCTCCACCGGCTCGGGCACCGGAGGATCGGGCTCGGCGTCTACGACCGGACGCCCACCGCGCGGCACGTGCGCGAGGGGTTCCGGACCGCCGTCGAGCGTCTCGGGCTGGAGGCCGGTCCTGACGCCTCGCTGCCCAAGGGCGAGGACGACCCGGCGCTGCTGCGTCGTGAGCTCGACGCGCTCCTCGACCGCTGCACCGCGACCGGCACGCGGGCGGTCCTCGTGCACACCGACGACCATGCCGCCCGGCTCGTCGAGGCGGCGCTCGACCGCGGTATGAAGGTGCCCGACGACCTCGCGGTCGTCGCCTACGACGACGAGAACGCCGAGCTCGCCGTCGTCCCGCTCACGACGGTCACGCCGCCGCGGCGCGAGCTCGGCCGCGAGGCCCTCCAGCTCCTCGTGGACCGGATCACCGAGACCGGGGCCGAGCGCCGGCCGCCGCGGCACGTGGAGCTGCTGCCCCGGCTCACCGTCCGCGCGTCCTGCGGGGCGACCCGGGCCTCCTGAGCGTTTTTGTCTGTTTGTTGGTGAGGTCCTCGTGGTCCGCGCCACGATGCACGGGATGCGCCGACGGCGCTGGAGACGACCGAGCAAGGAGGCTCACGATGAGACCCACGACCGCTGGACCGGCACCGCGGGGCGCGGCCGCCCGTAGGTCGCCCGCCCGCCGCACCCAGGCGTTCGTCGCCGTGGGGGCCGTGGCGGCCCTGACGCTTCCCGCGTGCTCGAGCGGCTCGACGGCGGAGCAGGGCGGCGGCGACGGGGCGGGCGCGGGGAACGTGACCCTCGACTTCACGTGGTGGGGCGACGCCTCGCGCGCCGAGCGGTACGAGGAGGCCGTCGCGCTCTTCGAGGAGCAGAACCCGAACATCGACGTGCGCACGAGCTACGCCTCGTTCGGCGACTACTGGACGGCCCGCAACACCGAGGCGGCCGCGCAGAGCCTTCCCGACGTGGTCCAGATGGACATCGCGTACCTGACGGAGTACGCCGAGGGGGGCCGGATCGCGCCGCTGGACGAGTTCCTCGGCGAGCAGATCGACGTCTCGACGCTCCCGGAGGCGCTCCTTCCGGCGGCACAGATCGAGGGCACCACCTACGGGATCCCGACCAGCTCCAACACGCTCGCGACGATCCTCAACACCGACCTGCTCGGCGAGCTCGGGATCGAGGCGCCCGAGGGCGACCTGACGTGGGACGAGTACGACGCCTTCCTCGCCCAGGTCGCCGAGACGGGCGCGGCGCAGGACCCCGCCGTCTACGGCTCGGTCGACTACACCCAGATCTTCTGGCTCTTCCAGATCTGGCTCGGCCAGCAGGGCAAGACCATGTTCACCGAGGACGGGCAGCTCGGGTTCGAGCCGGCCGACCTCGCCGAGTGGTGGAGCCGGGGCGAGGCACTCCGGGAGGCGGGCGCTGTCATCCCCCCGGACCGGCACGAGCAGCTCGAGGGTGTCGACGCCATCGGTGCGAAGGAGACCGCGTCGGAGATCAGCTGGGACAACTTCCTGGTGCGCTTCAGCGAGGGCGCGGGCGGTGCCGCCATGACGATGCTGCCGCCGCCGGCGGACGACCCGGACAACCGGGGCCTGTTCCTCAAGCCGTCCCTCATGCTGTCGATCTCCGCCACCTCGGAGCACCCGGCGGAGGCCGCCCAGCTCGTCGACTTCCTGATCAACGACCCCGACGTGGGCGAGATCTTCGGGATGTCCCGCGGCGTGCCGGCGTCGTCCACCGCCCTCGAGGGCTTCGAGCCCACGGGCCTCGACGCGCAGATCCTCGAGTACGAGCAGTCGCTCGAGCAGTACCTGACCAGCTCGCCGCCCCCGCCGGTCGCCGGCTTCGGCACCCTCGAGCAGGCGT
>JAPSLQ010000244.1 GCA_031180595.1 Isoptericola sp.
CGTGCCCGAGCACGCCGTGACGGAGCGGCGCGACGCCGTCGGGCGCGACGACCTGGCCACGATCATCTACACCTCCGGCTCGACGGGACGGCCCAAGGGCGCCGAGCTCACGCACGGCAGCTTCGCGCACCTGGCCGCGAACGCCCGGCTGGCGCTGCCGGAGCTCCTGGGACGCGCGGACGCGCGGACCGTGCTGTTCCTGCCGCTGGCGCACGTGTTCGCCCGGCTCATCCAGGTCGCGGTGGTCTCGGGAGACGCGGTGCTCGGTCACCTGCCGGACGTCAGGACGCTCGTGGCCGACCTGCGGACGTTCCGCCCCACCTTCCTGCTCGCCGTCCCGCGCGTGTTCGAGAAGGTCTACAACTCCGCGGAGCAGAAGGCCGCGTCGTCGCCGCTCAGGCGCCGCGTCTTCGCCTGGGCCGTGGACGTCGCCGGCCGGTACTCGCGCGCCCTCGACACGGGCTCGGCCCCGGTGGGTCTGCGGCTGCGGCACGCCGTGGCGGACCGGCTCGTGTACTCGGCCCTGCGCGGTGCGATGGGCGGGCGCGTCGAGCACGCGATCTCCGGCGGCGCCCCGCTGGGCGAGCGGCTCGGCCACTTCTTCCGCGGCGCCGGCGTCACCGTGCTCGAGGGCTACGGCCTGACCGAGACGACAGCGCCGACCGCGGTCAACCTGCCGGGCGCGGTCCGCGTCGGCACGGTCGGCCCGGCCTTCCCTGGCACCTCGGTCCGCATCGCCGACGACGGCGAGGTCCAGGTGGCCGGGCCGCACCTGTTCCGCGGCTACCGCGGCGCGCCCGAGCGGACGGCCGAGGCCTTCACCGACGACGGCTGGTTCCGCACGGGCGACCTGGGCACGCTCGACGCGGACGGCTACCTGAAGATCACGGGCCGCATCAAGGAGATCATCGTGACCGCCGGCGGCAAGAACGTCGCACCGGCGGTGCTCGAGGACGGGCTGCGCGCGCACCCCCTCGTGTCGCAGGTGGTCGTCGTGGGCGAGGGGCGCCCCTTCGTCGCGGCGCTCGTCACGCTCGACGCCGAGATGCTGCCCGGCTGGCTCGCCGCGCACGGCCTGGAGCGCATGGGCGTGGCCGACGCGCGCCGGCACCCCGCGGTGCTCACGGAGCTGGACCGCGCCGTCGAGCACGCGAACGACGCGGTGTCCCGCGCGGAGGGGATCCGCAAGATCCACGTCCTCGACCACGACTTCACCGAGGCCAACGGCTACCTCACGCCGTCGCTGAAGGTGCGGCGCGCGGTGATCCTGCGCGACTACGCGCCGGTCGTCGACGAGCTGTACGGGGCGCCGGCGTCGTCCCCGGTCCCGGCGCGAGCGCTGTGAGCGGAGAGATGGCCCGGTCCCGCGCTCGGGACCGGGCCATCTCTCCGCTCACAACGACTATGCGGACTTCTCGCGCGGGGTACGGCCGCGGACGGGCGAGGTGCGCGGCACGAGCGTCGGGTTGACGTTCTCCAGCACGACGTCGCGTGTCACCACGACGCGCTCGACGTCGTCGCGGCTCGGCACGTCGAACATCACCTGCTGGAGGACCTCCTCCATGATCGCGCGCAGGCCGCGGGCCCCGGTGCCGCGGAGCAGGGCCTGTTCCGCGATCGCGTCCACCGCGTCGTCCTCGAACGCGAGCTCGACGCCGTCGATCTCGAACATGCGCTGGTACTGCTTGACGAGGGCGTTGCGCGGCTCGGTGAGGATCCGCACGAGGGCATCGCGGTCGAGCTGGGACACCGACGCGATCACGGGCAGGCGCCCGATGAACTCCGGGATGAGCCCGTACTTCTGCAGGTCCTCCGGACGGACCTCGGCGAACAGGTTCTCGTCCGCGCCCGACTCCATGGGCGCGCTGAACCCGATGCCGCGCTTGCGCGAGCGGGCGGCGACGATGTCGTCCAGCCCGGCGAACGCACCCGCGACGATGAACAGCACGTTCGTGGTGTCGATCTGGATGAACTCCTGGTGCGGGTGCTTGCGCCCGCCCTGCGGGGGCACCGACGCGGTGGTGCCCTCGATGATCTTCAGGAGGGCCTGCTGCACCCCCTCGCCGGAGACGTCGCGCGTGATCGACGGGTTCTCGGCCTTGCGGGCCACCTTGTCGACCTCGTCGATGTAGATGATGCCGGTCTCGGCCTTCTTGACGTCGTAGTCGGCGGCCTGGATCAGCTTGAGCAGGATGTTCTCGACGTCCTCGCCCACGTAGCCGGCCTCGGTCAGAGCCGTGGCGTCCGCGATGGCGAACGGGACGTTGAGCATCTTGGCGAGCGTCTGCGCCAGGTACGTCTTGCCCGTGCCCGTGGGGCCGATGAGCAGGATGTTGGACTTCGCGATCTCCACCTGGTCGTCGCCGTCGCGCGTCGGGGCACCCGCCTGGACGCGCTTGTAGTGGTTGTACACCGCCACGGCGAGCGCCCGCTTGGCCGGTTCCTGGCCGATCACGTACTGCTCCAGGAAGTCGAAGATCTCCCGGGGCTTGGGCAGCTCCGTCAGGCCGAGCTCCGCGGCCTCGCCAAGCTCCTCCTCGATGATCTCGTTGCACAGGTCGATGCACTCGTCGCAGATGTACACACCTGGTCCAGCGATGAGCTTCTTGACCTGCTTCTGCGACTTCCCGCAGAAGGAGCACTTCAGCAGGTCGGCCCCGTCACCCATGCGTGCCACCAGCGTCTCCTTGTCTCGAGGAGGACTTCTGCGACCATTCCACACCACGGTCGCCCCGTTGTCAGCCGAGTACCTCCGGTGCGTCGCGACCCGGACCCTGCTCCGCCTCGGCGCGGGGTCCGGGCCGCTCGACCGTCACGGCCGGTCAGCCGCTCAGCGCGCCGCGATCTGGACGGGCTTGCGCGACTCGAGCACCTGGTCCACCAGGCCGTAGTCGCGAGCCTGCGCGGCGGTGAGGATCTTGTCGCGCTCGATGTCGTCGCGGATGGTGTCGACCGACTTCTCGGTGTGCTTGGCCAGCGTCTCCTCGAGCCACTCGCGCATGCGGATGAGCTCGTTGGCGTGGATCTCGATGTCGGACGCCTGCGCGTAGCCGCCACCCTCCATCGCCGGCTGGTGGATCAGCACGCGCGCGTTCGGCAGGGCGAGGCGCTTGCCCTTCTGGCCGGCGGCCAGCAGGACCGCCGCGGCGGAGGCCGCCTGGCCCAGGCACACCGTCTGGATCTGCGGCTTGATGAACTGCATCGTGTCGTACAGCGCCGTCATGGCGGTGAACGACCCTCCCGGGGAGTTGATGTAGATCATGATGTCGCGGTCCGGGTCCTGGGACTCCAGGACCAGCAGCTGGGCCATGATGTCGTCGGCCGACGCGTCGTCGACCTGCACGCCCATGAAGATGATGCGGTCCTCGAACAGCTTGGTGTACGGGTCCTGGCGCTTGAAGCCGTACGCGGTGCGCTCCTCGAACTGGGGCAGCACGTAGCGGGACGTCGGGGCGCCGCCCGGCAGGGCGACACCGCCGGGGCGGCCCGCCGCGCCGGCGAGGTTCTGCGCCCTCATGGCGAACTGGTACTCGTCGGAGTAGCTCACGGTCGTTCTCCTCGGGTGGAAGTCGTGGGGTCGTCCTCGCGGGACGGGGCGTCGGGCGGCGTCAGGAGGCCGTCGTGCCGCCGCCGCCGGAGACCGAGGAGGCGCTGGCGACGACGTGGTCGACGAAGCCGTACTCGAGCGCCTGGGGGGCCGTGAACCACTTGTCGCGGTCGCTGTCCTTGAGGACCTTCTCGAGCGGCTGGCCGGTCTGCTCGG
>JAPSLQ010000245.1 GCA_031180595.1 Isoptericola sp.
CGCATGCGCAGCACGTCGAGCCGCGACGTCCCGGCCGGCATGCGCATGTAGACGCCCGCGTCGAAGCCGTCCTCCTTGACGCGGTCGTAGCGCACGCCGCCGCCGACGAGGTCGCTCATCTCCGCGACCAGGTACAGGCCCTCGAGACCCGCGCGGCGGGCGAGCGCCTGCCACAGGTCGACGAACCGGCCGGCGTCCGGCAGCTCCTCGGGGCGGAAGACGTAGAAGACGGGGCGGCCGCCGACCCGCAGGTACCGCGGGTCGCGGAACGCGGGGAGGACCGCCTCGAAGTGGGCGACGTGGTCGTCGTCGCCCGGGTAGTCCTGCCGCACGAGGACGCGGTCCGGGTCGCCGTGCCAGATGCCGCTCCACGTCTGGTTCGCCCAGGCGAGGCAGAACGGCAGGTCCGGCTCACCCGAGGACAGCACCTCGCGGAACGGCCGGTCCAGGAGGCGCCGGCCGTTGCCGAACCAGTAGTGCCAGTACGCGAAGGCCTCGACGCCGTACGCACGGGCCAGCTCGGCCTGCGCGGCCCGAGCCTCGGGCAGGCGCAGGTCGTAGAACCCGAGGTCCGCCGGGACGACCGGCTGCGCGTGGCCGGGGTACAGCCGGCGGGCGCGCGCCACGTTCGTCCACTCGGTGAAGCCCGGCCCCCACCACTCGTCGTTCTCCCGGACGGGGTGGAACTGCGGCAGGTAGAAGGCCACGGCGCGCGCAGTCGTCGGGCCCATGGGTGGGTTCGTCGTCACCCGGTCACCGTCCTCGTCCGCGCCGCACCGGTGGCACCCGCTCGTCCGCACCGTGCTCGCCAGCCGGTCCTGCACTGCGACGATACGGGCGCCGGGCCGCGCGGTCCGAGGTCCGGCCGGCGGATTCACCCGGCCCCGGCCGGATCTCACCCGTCGCGCTCAGGGCTTCGTCGGCGCGTGCACCACGGCGAGGTACTCGGCCCGGGCACCGGTGTCCGGGACGGCGCGGTGGAGGGGGTTCGCCGCCTGGGCGTCGGCCGGGCTGCTGCCGCGACGCCGGAGCCCGTCGCGGCACGTCGCCGCGAGGCTGCGCGCCGTGGTGGAACGGGCGTTCTGGTACACGATCCGCGCCGTGCGGCGGTCGCCCGGCGTCCACGGGAGCGGCCCGACGTGGTCGACCGCCGCGGCGAGGGTCCGCCAGGTCGCGCAGCGCCGGGCGGGCCGCGTCGCCCCCGCCGGCAGCGGGAACAGCCGTGCGGCACGGTCCAGGGCGAGCCGCAGAGGCAGCTCGACGCCGTAGGCGCGCGCTCTCCCGTGCACGACGGCCCAGTCCGGCTCGCTCCCGCACGCCGAGGCCATGTCCATGAGCCACAGCAGCCGGTACCCCCCGGAGAGCGTCGTGTGGTAGCCGAGGTGCAGGAGCGTGTCGACCGGGTCGAGCACCGGCGCCTCGGTGCTCCCGACCGGCAGCAGGACCGCTCTGGCGAGCAGCTCCTCGGTGGGGAAGGTGAACTCGCGTCGCAGCGGCGCGGAGTTCACGAGGTCCCAGTGCAGGTCGAGCCCCGTGCCGAACGGGAGCTGGAGCGTCAGCTCCGCGCGGACCTGGTCCCGCACGAGCGGCCAGTTCAGGTCCACCAGGCGCGACCCGGCATCCGCGAGGGCGTCGAGCGCCGTGGAGAACCGGCGACGGTCCACGAGGAGGTCGAGGTCGTAGTACTCGCGCATGTCGGGCCTGGGCCACCGCTGCGCGACGGCGGCACCCTTGAGCAGCGCCCAGCCGACTCCTGCGGCGGTCAGTGCCGCGCCCGCCGTGCGGAGGTCCGCCAGGGAGCGCAGCTGGCGCATCTTCTGGCGGTTGTACGCGGCCTCCAGCGGTCCGAGCAGCCCGGCGTCGTCGGTGACGCGCGAGAGCGCGAGGAACACCGCCGGACCGATCCGGTGCCAGGCCGCGGCCTCGTGGAGGGCGTCGGGTGCGACGTCGCGCAGGTCGCCGGCGGAGATCTCGGCCCCGCTCAAGGAACGGACCAGTACCTCGGCGACGGCGCCGCGCCGGGCGTCCGGCCGGACGGCGGTGCGGCCGGTCGTCCGGCCGGCCGTCCGCGTGGTCCGTGCCGGCCGCGTGCCCTCACCCGCGTCGGGCACCCCGAGCCTCATGCCACCACCCGGCGAAGAGGCGCCACCGCCGCGCGGATCGCGGCGAGCAGGTCGGCGCCGAGCGCCGGGTCGAACGGCGGACCCCAGGGGACGCGCACGGCGACGACCGGGACCCGGCGGCTGAGCTCGGACAGGCCGTCGAACGTCGCGCGGACCACCGCAGGGTCGGTCCACCCCTCGAGGCGCGGGACCGACAGCAGCGTGAGCAGGGCGTCGCGCCGCGACAGGACGTCGACGTCCAGGGGCCGGCCGCTCCGGTCGGGCCAGGGGACGACGACGGCCGCGAGCGGCCGCTCCCCCTCGGCCGCGTCCCGCAGGCGCAGGACCTGGCGTCCGTCGACGCTGACGCGGCGGTCCGGGCGAGCGCCGTCGAACCGCTCGAGCAGCGTGTCGGCGCCCTTGCGCAGCCGGAGCTCGGTCGCCCCCAGGACGGCCCGCACGGAGCCGTCGTCGGGCAGCGTGACCGTCAGCAGGTCGTCGGTCACCAGCGTCGCGCCGGCCGCGCAGGCGAGCGCCGCCGTCGTCGACTTGCCCCGTCCCGAGGCGCCCGTGAACGCAATCGCGACCCCGTCGTGCTCGACCGCGCTCGCGTGCAGCACGAGCCTGCCGCGCAGCGTGAGGACGAACGCGCACAGGGCGCCGACGGTCAGCACGGTCGCCAGGCCCGGGTGGGCGCCGGGCGCCTGGTGCACCGTCACACGCCCGAGGTCGGCCGAGACGGCGAAGTCGCACACGTCGGCGAACCGGAGCCGCCAGCCGCCGTCGGGCAGCGCGTGGGCGACGTACCGCGCGCCGCCCCGCTCGAACTCGAGCACCGGGTCCCCGGTCACGTCCGGGCAGACGTCACCGTCCGGCGCCGTGCGGACCACCAGGTCGGCGACCGCCCCCGCCGGGGCACGGCGGTCCTGGTGCAGGTCGAGGTCGGAGTCCACGACCATCCCGTAGAGCAGGTAGCGGAACGTCATGCCGGCACCGCCGACGCCGCGACGAGCGGCGTGTACGCGCGCGAGCTCATGGGGTCGAGGTCGACGCCGTCGACCACGACCCAGGCGTGGGCGAGAAGCCGTCCGTCCTCGCGGCGGACGCCCACGAGCAGGCGGGGCCGGCGCGCGCGCAGCACCCAGCCGAGCACCAGCGCCCGGCGCAGGCACGTGTCCGGGAACGGGCCGCGGGCGAGCACGGCCAGGCCGGCCCGCACCCGGCGCAGGGTCCCCGGGGGCAGCGCGAGCGGCTCAGGGCGGGCCTCGGCCCCGGGCGCGAGACCTCCGGGGTCCAGGACGAGCCCGCAGAGGCGGGCCAGGGTCGGCAGGCGAAGGACGCGCAGACCGACCTCGACGACGGTGACGACCGCGGCCGCCTCGAGCAGCCACGGCGCGGCGCGCAGCAGCCGTGCGGTGCGCCGCAGAGAGGCGACCAGACGTCCGGACGGCATGGGAACCTCCATCGCGTCGCGCCGGGCGTCGGCCCGACCTCCCGAGTCTGTGCACGGCCCCGAGGTCCCTCCAACGGGCCCGGAGCGTTTTCACCCCGCGCACCCGTCCCCGGGCCCCAAGTTCACCCCCGCGCCCGGTGCCGCGACGCCTACGCTCGCGGCATGAGGCTGCGCACGGAGGGCATCGCCTGGCAGGAGCTCGACGGCG
>JAPSLQ010000023.1:0-17216 GCA_031180595.1 Isoptericola sp.
ATCCGCCAATGGAGGCTCCCCCCGTGCCTACAGCTCCCGCTGGCACGCTCTACCGCGGCCGTGAAGGCATGTGGTCCTGGGTCGCGCACCGCGTGACCGGCGTGCTGATCTTCTTCTTCCTGCTCGTGCACGTGCTGGACACGGCCCTCGTGCGCGTCTCCCCCGAGGCGTACAACGCCGTGATCGGGACGTACCAGACGCCGATCATGGGGCTCGGAGAGGCGGGCCTCGTCGCGGCGATCGTCTTCCACGCCTTCAACGGCATCCGGATCGCGCTCGTGGACTTCTGGTCCAAGGGCACCCGGTACCACCGCGCGATGCTGTGGATCGTGGTCGGGCTCTTCGTCGTGACGATGGCGGGCTTCCTGCCGCGTCACCTCATGATCGTCTTCGGAGGTGGGCACTGATGACCGCGACGCAGTCCCCGGGCACCATCCCGGCGCCCCGCACGCGGTACACGCAGCGGACCACCACGCGGGGCAACTTCGAGCTGTACAGCTGGGTGTTCATGCGGGCGTCGGGCGTCCTGCTCGTCGTGCTGGTCTTCGGGCACCTGTTCGTCAACCTCATGGTCGGCGAGGGCGTCAAGGCGATCGACTTCGCGTTCGTCGCCGGCAAGTGGTCGAGCCCGTTCTGGCAGATCTGGGACCTGCTGATGCTCTGGCTCGCCATGTTCCACGGCACGAACGGTGTGCGCACGATCATCAACGACTACGCGGAGCGCAACGCCACGCGCGGGATCCTCAAGACCCTCCTGTACCTCGCCTTCACGGTCGTGGTGGTCCTGGGCACGCTCGTGATCTTCACGTTCGACCCGTGCCCCACGAACGCCGACCCGGAGCTGCTGGCCTCGTTCTGCACGGCCTGAGCCGGCCCGCCCGACCGTAACCCCGCACCCACTCCACCAGGAGGCATCGACCCCGATGCAGACCCACCAGTACGACGTCGTGATCGTCGGCGCAGGCGGCGCCGGCATGCGCGCCGCGCTCGAGGCCTCGAAGGAGGCCCGTACCGCGGTCATCTCGAAGCTCTACCCGACCCGCTCCCACACCGGCGCCGCCCAGGGCGGCATGTGCGCCGCCCTCGCGAACGTCGAGGAGGACAACTGGGAGTGGCACACCTTCGACACGATCAAGGGCGGGGACTACCTCGTCGACCAGGACGCCGCGGAGATCATGGCCAAGGAGGCCATCGACGCCGTCCTCGACCTCGAGCGGATGGGCCTGCCGTTCAACCGCACGCCCGAGGGCAAGATCGACCAGCGCCGGTTCGGCGGCCACACCCGCAACCACGGTGAGGCCGCGGTGCGCCGCGCCTGCTACGCCGCGGACCGCACGGGTCACATGATCCTGCAGACGCTGTACCAGAACTGCGTCAAGCAGGACGTCGAGTTCTTCAACGAGTTCTACGTGCTCGACCTGCTCACCGACCACGACCTGACGACCGAGCAGATCGCGGACGGCGAGGAGGTCAACGCGACCGGCGTCGTCGCCTACGACCTCGCGACCGGCGAGATCCACGTCTTCCAGGCCAAGGCGATCATCTTCGCCACGGGCGGCGCCGGGAAGATCTTCAAGACGACGTCGAACGCCCACACGCTCACGGGCGACGGCATGGCGCTCGCCTACCGCCGCGGCCTGCCGCTCGAGGACATGGAGTTCTTCCAGTTCCACCCGACCGGCCTGGCGGGCCTCGGCATCCTGCTCTCGGAGGCGGCCCGCGGCGAGGGCGGCATCCTGCGCAACTCCGAGGGCGAGCGCTTCATGGAGCGCTACGCGCCGACGATCAAGGACCTCGCGCCGCGCGACATCGTCGCCCGATCGATGGCGAACGAGGTGCGCGAGGGCCGCGGCGCCGGTCCCGACAAGGACTACGTCCTGCTCGACCTGACGCACCTCGAGCCCGCGCACATCGACGCCAAGCTCCCGGACATCACCGAGTTCGCGCGCACCTACCTCGGCATCGAGCCGTACACCGAGCCGGTGCCCGTCTACCCGACGGCGCACTACGCCATGGGTGGCGTGCCGACCAACGTCGACGGGGAGGTGCTGCGCGACTCGCGCAACGTCGTCCGCGGCCTGTACGCGGCCGGCGAGGTCGCGTGCGTGTCGGTCCACGGCTCCAACCGCCTGGGCACCAACTCGCTGCTCGACATCAACGTCTTCGGCAAGCGGGCGGGCCGCTCGGCGGCCGCCTACGCGAAGACGGTCGGCCGGCACAAGGAGCTCCCGGAGAAGCCCGCGGCCCGCGTCGTGGAGCAGCTCGAGGAGATGCGCAACCGTCCCGACGGCGAGCGCGTGGCCGACGTGCGCCGCGCCCTGCAGGAGACCATGGACGCCAACGCCCAGGTCTTCCGCACGGCGGAGTCGCTCAACCAGGCCCTCGCGGACATCCGCGGCCTGCAGAAGCGCTACCGCAACGTGTCCGTGCAGGACAAGGGCAGGCTGTTCAACACCGACCTGCTCGAGGCGATCGAGCTCGGCTTCCTGCTCGACATCGCCGAGGTCACGGTCGTGACGGCCCTCAACCGCAAGGAGTCCCGCGGCGGCCACTACCGCGAGGACCACCCGCAGCGTGACGACGCCAACTACATGCTGCACACCATGGCGTACCGGCGCCCGACGTCCGCCCCGGACGTCGCCGACGGCACCGTCAAGGGCTACTTCGACCACGTCGAGGAGTTCGACGGCTACAAGGTCGTCCTGGGCTCCAAGCCCGTCACCCAGACCCGGTACGAGCCGATGGAGCGGAAGTACTGATGACTGCTGTGCTCGAGAACCACGCCACCGAGTCCACCGAGACCGAGGCCGGCGCCGTGCCGTCGTTCGAGGTCACGCTGCGCATCCGCCGCTACAACCCCGAGTCGGCGCACGGGGACCAGGCCGTCTGGGAAGAGTTCACGGTCACCGCCCACGGCACCGACCGCGTCCTGGACGCGCTGCACAAGATCAAGTGGGAGCTGGACGGCTCGCTGACGTTCCGCCGGTCGTGCGCGCACGGCATCTGCGGGTCGGACGCGATGCGGATCAACGGCCGCAACCGTCTCGCCTGCAAGACGCTGCTCAAGGACGTCAACCCGGACAAGCCGATCACCGTCGAGCCCATCAAGGGCCTGCCCGTGGTCAAGGACCTCGTGGTCGACATGGAGCCGTTCTTCGCCTCCTACCGCGAGATCATGCCGTTCCTCATCACGTCCGGGAACGAGCCGAGCCGTGAGCGGATCCAGTCCCCCGAGGACCGCGCGCGCTTCGACGACACCACCAAGTGCATCCTGTGCGCCGCGTGCACGTCGAGCTGCCCGGTGTTCTGGACCGACGGCCAGTACTTCGGCCCGGCCGCGATCGTCAACGCGCACCGGTTCATCTTCGACAGCCGCGACGAGGGTGCCGTGCAGCGCCTCGAGATCCTCAACGACAAGGAGGGCGTGTGGCGCTGCCGCACGACCTTCAACTGCACCGAGGCGTGCCCGCGCGGCATCGAGGTGACCAAGGCGATCCAGGAGGTCAAGCGGGCGATGATCACCCGCGCCTTCTGACGAGGTAGCGCACCTCTCCGCGAGGTAGCGCGCTCCTCCGCGAGGTAGCGCGTTCCCCCCGCGACCAGGACGCCCGACGACGGCACGTGCCGTCGTCGGGCGTTCGTCGTCTCGCCCGACGCGCTACCTCGCGGGTGCGCGCGCTACCTCGCGGGTGCGCGCGCTACCTCGGCGGGACGGCGAGACGGGCGCGGCGCACACCGCGCACGATGGGGCTCCACGGGAAGCCGCGGCCCTGCCCCCGGGCGACGATCCGCTCCACCTCCTCCGCGTGCCGGCGCGCATGGACCTCCCGCTCGGCGTGCGCGAGCTCGTCGACCCTGGCCGGGTCGTACATCCACGCGCACACCAGGAGCAGGACGCGCGAGACGAGGTTGACGAGCACCAGCACGGTGGCCAGCGCCGCGAAGGACGCCAGCAGGACGTTCCGCGAGGCCGTCCCCGCCACGAGCGAGGTGCCCAGCCAGCGCAGCCCGCTGGCGACCAGCCCGGCGGTCAGGCAGCCGAGCACCAGGTCGCGCGTCCGCTCCGGACGCACGTGGGCGACGACGCGGATGACGAGGAAGACGAGCAGCGCGTCGAGGACCACGCCGACCGCGGCGGTACCCGTCGTGAGCAGCACCCGGACGACCGCCGACGTCCCGAGCAGGTCCTCGACCTGGCGGTTGACCGCCTGGGCGACGACGCTGGCCGCGGCCGACGTGAGGATCATCGACCCGAGGATGGCGAACCCGATCAGCTCCCAGACCTTGGAGAGCACGAGGCTCTCCTCGCCCGCGGGCACGTCGAACATCGCGCGGACCCCGATGCGCAGCGCACGCATGAACCCGATCGCGGTGAACAGGAGCACCACCGCGGAGCCGATGCTCGCCGGGTTGATCGCGTCGATCTGCACGAACGTGCTCAGGTCGAGCGGGGCCCGGTCGCCCGGGCTCGTCGCGATGAGGCCGGGCAGCCAGGTGTCGAGCTGCTCGAGCACGGCGGCGCGCAGCTCGTCGTTCCCGCCGAGCGTCGCCGAGAAGAGGCTGAACCCGATGACCAGCGCCGCACCGAACGAGAAGATCGCGGCGTAGGCGATGCCGCCGCACAGCAGGGCACCCCGGCTCGCGCCGTACCACGCCACGCTCCGGGCGATGCGCGTGTCCTTCGCGCGGTCGACCGCCCGCTGAGCCTTCGCGCGCAGGTCGGACGGCCGGTCGTTCACGTCGCCGACCCTACGGAGCCGGCGGTGCCCCCGCGAGCGGGAAGCGTCGCTGGGGCCGCCACACCCCGTCGTCGCCGTGCTCGTACTGCCAGACCGCGTCGACGTGGAACACCGCCTCGTACCCGGCGAGCTCGTCGAACGCGCGGTCGAGCGCCGCGTCCGGGACCTCGTGCGCGACGGTCACGTGCGGGTGGTAGCTGAAGCGCAGCTCCTGGTCGAGCACGCCCGTGCGGACGGCCTGCTCGAGGATCTCGCACTCCGCGATGCCCTCGGCGACCGCGACGAACACGACCGGCGAGACGGGGCGGAACGTGCCCGTCCCGCGCAGGTGCACCCGGAAGGCCGGGACGTCGCCGACGACCTTCTCGAGGTGCTCGCCGACCGCGGGCAGGACGGACTCGTCGACGACGGTCGGCCCGACGACCGTGATGTGCGGCGGGATCGCGCGCGCCAGCGGGTCGCCGAACCTGGCCCGGGCGTCCTGCAGCTCCGTGGCGAACGGCTCCGGCACCTCGATGGCGATGCCGATGCGGACCTGGGACGGCCCGCGCTCGGGCAGGTTCACCGGGCGCCCCGCGGGAGGAGGCCGAAGCGGTCGTAGATCCGGTCGAGGACCGGCCGCGCGATCGCGCGCGCCCGCTCGGCGCCGTCGTCGAGCACCTTGTCGAGCTGGCCCGGGTCGGACAGGTACGTCCGTGCGCGCTCCTGGAACGGCTCGAGGAAGGCCACGACGGCGTCGGCCAGGTCGACCTTGAGGTAGCCGTAGCCGCGGCCGTCGTACTCGGCGGCGATCTCGTCGACGCCCCGCCCGGTGACGGCCGAGAAGATCGTCAGGAGGTTGGAGACCCCCGGCTTGGCCTCGGGGTCGTACCGCACGCCGTAGGACTCGTCGGCGTCGGTCACCGCGCTCTTGATCGCCTTGACCGCCCGCTTCGGGTCCTCGAGCAGCCAGATCACGCCCTTGCCGCCGCTGGTCGACTTGCTCATCTTCGACGTCGGGTCCTGCAGGTCGTAGATCTTGGCGACCGAGCGGACGATGTGCGGCTCCGGCACGACCGCGGTGCCCTCGCCGAACCGCGTGTTGAGGCGCTCCGCCAGGTCGCGCGTGAGCTCCAGGTGCTGACGCTGGTCCTCGCCGACGGGGACGAGCGCGGCGTCGTACAGCATGATGTCGGCGGCCATGAGGACCGGGTAGGTGAAGAGCCCGACCGTGGTGCCCTCGCTCCCCTGCTTGGCCGACTTGTCCTTGAACTGCGTCATGCGGCCGGCCTCGCCGAACCCCGTCTGGCAGCTCAGGAGCCACGCGAGCTCGGCGTGCTCGGCCACGTGCGACTGGACGAAGAGGATGGAGCGGCCGGGGTCGATGCCGCCGGCGAGGTACTGCGCGGCCGTCCGGCGCGTGCGCTCCCGCAGGGAGGCGGGATCCGGGTTCACGGTCAGGGCGTGCAGGTCGACGACGCAGTAGAGCGCGTCGTACGAGTCCTGCAGCGCCACCCACTGGGCCAGAGCCCCGAGGTAGTTGCCGAGGTGCAGCGACCCGTCGGTCGGCTGCATGCCGGAGAAGATGCGGGGCCGGGCACCACCCTGCGGGGCGCCCGTGGACGCGAGGTCGGACATGGGCATCATTCTGGCAGGTCGTCCGTGCGGGACGGAAACGCCCCGACCGTCCCGGTACGACCTGCTCAGGTCGCCTCGTCGTCGTAGGGTGCGGGGCCCGTCGCCCGCGGAGGCGCGGCGGAGCTCCGGGTGGCCGCCGCGGTACCGGCAGCCGCGGCCGCCGCACCGGCGGCGCCTGCGGGCGCCGGGCCGTCGTCGAGAAGGGCGTCGCGCACGATCCGGCGCGGGTCGTACTGCCGGGGATCGAGCTTGGACCAGTCGACGTCCTTGAAGTCGTCGCCGAGCTCCGCGTCGACACGGGACTTCGCGTCCTGCAGCAGCGCCTTGGCCCGCTTCACGAGCACGGCGAGCTGAGCGGCGTAGCGCGGGAGGCGCTCGGGCCCGATCAGCAGCACGGCGAGCACCACCAGGACGACGAACTCGCCGCCGTTGATGTCGATCACGCGGACAGCCTATCGGGACTCGGGGCGCCGGATCACTGGCTCGCCTGCTCCCGCAGGACCACGCGGACGTCGCGCTCCGCCTCGCCGGAACGGACGCGCAGCGTGACGGCGTCTCCCGGCTGCCGCGCGCGGATGGCGACGATCAGCTCGTCGCTCATCGACACCGGCCGGCCGTCGATCGCGAGGATGACGTCGCCCGGCCGGATGCCGGCCTCGTCGGCGGGACCGCCCGGCGTCACCGCCGCCTGGCCCTGCTGAGCCTCGGTGGCGACCTGCACGCCCTCGCCGCGATAGCTGGAGTCCAGCAGCACGCCGATGACCGGGTAGGTGGCGCGGCCCGTCTCGATGAGCTGCTCGGCGGTGTGGCGCGCCTGGTTGGCCGGGATGGCGAACCCGAGGCCGATGCTGCCCGTCGCCGACATGGTCCCCGGCGGCTGCGCGATCGCCGAGTTGATGCCCACGACCTCACCCGCGGCGTTGACGAGCGGGCCGCCCGAGTTCCCCGGGTTGATCGCCGCGTCGGTCTGGATCGCGTCGATGAAGGCGGTCTGGGACGCCTCGCCCGCCTGGACGGGCCGGTGCAGGGCGCTCACGATCCCCGCCGTCACGGTCGACTCCAGGCCGAGCGGGGCGCCGACCGCGAGCACGGCGTCACCGACGACGACGTCGTCCGAGTCCCCGAGGACGAGCGGGGTCAGGTCCCGCGCCTCGACCCGGACCACCGCGAGGTCGTAGTCGGCCGTGGCGCCCACGAGCTCACCGGGGTGCTCGCTGCCGTCGGCGAATGCGACCGTGATCGCGCCCTGCGCCGGGGCGCCGGCCACGACGTGATGGTTCGTCAGGATGTACCCGTCGGCACGCAGCACGAAGCCCGAGCCGGTCGACATCCCCTCGTCCCGCTGCACCTCGAGCGACACGACGCTCGGCAGCACGGTGGCCGCGATGTCGGCGACGGAGCCCGCGGGCCGCGACGGCACGGCCTGCTCGCCGTCCCCGCGCGCCGGCGCCACGGGCAGCGCCGCGTCGGCGGGGCGGTCCGGGTCGACGCGGTCGGAGACCTGGTCCCCCACGACGCCGCCCGCGAGGCCCGCGACGAGCGCGGCGACCACGAGCGCGGCGCCCGGGCCACGCCTGCGACGGGGCGCAGGGGCCTCCACCGGCCCCGACGCCGGCCCGGCGTCCGCAGGAGCGGAGGCGACGCCGGGCTCCTCGCGGGGCCACCCGGAGTCGTGGCCGGGGGGCGCCGGTCGCCGCCCCTCGACCGGGAGCGGGGCCGGCTCGTGGAGGGCGGCGGCAGGGTGCTGCTGCGGGGCGGGGCTGGGCGGTCTCGCGGGCTCCGGCGGAGCGAAGAGGTCGTCGTGCGGTGCGGGCTCCGGTCGGTCCGTCATGGTCTCCAGATGGCTCCTGTCACGGTGGTCCAGCCGCGGGAGATCCGCGGCAGGACCCCGGCATCGTAACCACGCCCCGGGAACGCCGCCACGACGTCGGCGAGCACGTCGTCCGGGACGTCGCCGACCACCTCGACGGCCACGTCACCCGACTGCCAGGCGACGTGCCACGGGTCCCGGGAGAGCACCTCGACGTCGTCGTCCGGCGCGTCGGCCGCCCCCAGGCGGCCCACCTGCTCCCGCACGACGACGGTCCCCTCCGGCCCGTCGAGGTCGAGCTCGACCGCGTCCGGCTCCTCGCCGACGACGCGCACGGCGGTGATCTCGTACCCCTCGGGGAGGTTCGTGGGAGCGACCCACCCGTGCTCGGCGAGCCATCCCGCCGCCGAGCCGGTACCCGTGCCCGCCTCGCCGACGGCGACCGACGCGGCGTCGTCGCCCGCGTGCGACAGCAGCGCGAGCGCGGCCGAGCGCGACGGGTCGGGGGTGACCAGAGGGGTCTGGCCGAGCGCGAAGAGCGCGAGACCGAGGACCCCTGCCCCGCCGGCGCCCGCGGCGACCAGCCGCCGGGCACGACGCCGGCGCGACCGGTCCTCCAGGTTGCCCGTGAGGGTCGGCCGCCACTGCTCGGGCGTCTCCCAGCCGGTGACGCGCACGGGACGCCGCAGCGGGTCGTCGGCGGCGGGCGGGATCGTGGCCGACAGGGCGAGCAGCCGATCGGCGAGGTCGGGGGCGGGTGCGACGTCACGCGCCCGCAGGAGCGCGGCGCGCGCCGCGCGCGCCGCCTCCAGCTCGTGCGCGCAGCGCGGGCACACCGCGACGTGCGCGAGCGCGGCCTCGGTCGCGGCCGGGTCGAGCTGGCCGTCCGCGAGCGGGCTCACCCAGGACCCGAGGTGCCCGGTCACGGCGCGACCTCCGGGCGCCGGTGCGCGAGCGCCTCGCGCAGCTGCGCCCTCGCCCGGTGGATGCGGGACCGGACCGTGCCGAGCTTCACGCCGAGCGTGACGGCGATCTCCTCGTAGCTCAGCCCCTCGATGTCGCACAGCACCACCGCCGCCCGATACTCGGGCCGCAGCGCGTCCAGCGCCAGCTGCACGTCGTTGTCGAGGTTGGCGTGCTCGAAGCCGCGCTCGGGCCGGCTGCGGTCGTCCGTCGAGACGACCCGGGCCGCGTCCTCGCCCATGGCCTCCATCCGGATGCGCTTGCGGCGCCGGGCCTGGTCGAGGAACAGGTTGGTGGTGATGCGGTGCAGCCAGCCCTCGAACGTGCCGGGCGTGTAGCTCGACAGCGACCGGAACACGCGCAGGAACGTCTCCTGCGTGAGATCCTCGGCGTCCTGCGGGTTGCCGCTCAGCCGGTACGCGAGCCGGTAGACCCGGGCGGAGTGCTCGCGCACGATCTCGTCCCACGACGGCGGGCTCCAGTCGTGCTCCGCCGCCCCGGGTTCGGTCGGTCGCGCCTCCGTCGACAGGGTGGCCGCGGGGTCGGTGCTCATCAGAACCATCGTCCCACGCCAACGTGCGAGCGGCCTGGGAGGTTCCCGCGTACGATCGCCGTACGATCGCCGCCGAGAGCACGCCGGTGTCCCGGCGCCCCGTCCCGTGGAGGTCCGTCATCAGCCCCGACATCTCGACGCACGCCGGTCCTCACCCGGACAACCGGACCGCGTCCTGGGCCTACGCCGAGGCGTTCGTCGCCGAGGACGAGGTGCTGCTCCGAGCTCGTGAGCGCGCGGCCGAGCTGGGCTGCCCCGCCGTCCTCCCTGGCGTCGGCGCGGTGCTGCGCGTCGTGGCGGCCGCGCTGGGGGCTCGCGCCGTCGTCGAGGTCGGCACAGGCACCGGTGTCGCGTCGCTCTGGCTCCTGCGCGGCATGCCGGCCGACGGCGTCCTGACGACCATCGACGTGGAGGTCGAGCACCAGCGCGCCGCCAAGCGGGCGTTCGCCGAGGAGGGCCTGGCTCCCGCGCGCACGCGCACGATCCCGGGGCGTCCGTCGGACGTGCTGCCGCGGCTGACCGACGCGGCGTACGACATGGTCCTCGTGGGTGCCGACCCGCACGCGTACCCGGAGTACGTGGGCGAGGCGCTCCGCCTGCTGCGCCCCGGCGGCGTCCTCGCCGTCGACGGCGCGCTCCACGGCGGGCGGGTCGCCGACCCGACGAGGCGCGACGAGCTCACCACCGCGGTGCGCGAGGTGGGGCGCGCCCTCCGGGCTGACGAGCGGGTGGTCCCTGCGCTCGTGCCCGCGGGCGACGGCCTGCTGCTCGCCGTCCGGCGCTGACAACGCACCGGGCGCGGGGCAGGTGACCTGCCCCGCGCCCGGGAAGCGTGGTGAGCCGCGTGTCAGGCGACCACGGCCTGGAGTGCCTCGCCCAGCTCCGTCGCCTCGGTGGAGTTCAGCTCGACGACCAGCCGGCCACCGCCCTCCAACGGGACCCGCATGACGATGCCACGTCCCTCCTTGGTGACCTCCAGCGGCCCGTCACCCGTCCGCGGCTTCATCGCAGCCATCTGTGGCTCTCCATTCCGTTGTCCGGTCCTGGCCTTCGTGCCCTCGTCCGGGCGTCGGAAAGCGACGTCCCGGACGGAGACTTACCGGGCCATTCTAGTTCAGGACGTCGAGATCTCCCGCCCCGTTCAGGCGAGCCCGCGCAGCGCCGCACGAGGCGGCGCCTCGCCGCGCACGGCGGCGACCAGGTCGAGGACCCGGCGAGTCGCCGCGACGTCGTGCGCCCGGAAGACGCGTGCCCCGAGCCACGCCGCGAGGGCGGTCGCCGCGAGCGTGCCCTCCAGCCGCTCCTCGGGCGGCAGCCCGAGCGTCTCGCCGACGAAGTCCTTGCGCGACAGGGCCACGAGCAGCGGGTGGCCGAGACCGGCGAGCGCGTCCGTGCGCCGCAGGAGCTCGAGAGAGTGCCACGTGTTCTTCCCGAAGTCGTGCGTGGGGTCCACGAGCACCGACGACGGCGGCACCCCGCACTCCACGGCGCGCGCCGCGGCGGTCCGCAGCGTCGCGACCACGTCGTGGAGCACGCCGTCGGGATACTCGACGCGGTACGGGTCGGTGCGCGGGAGCGCGCCGCCCGTGTGCGAGCAGACGATCCCGACGCCGGCGGCACCGGCGACCTCGGCCAGCGCCGGGTCGTGCCCGGCCCAGGTGTCGTTGATCAGGTCGGCGCCGGCCGCGATCGCCGCCCGGGCCACGCCCGAGCGCCAGGTGTCGACCGAGACCAGCAGGTCCGGCACCTCCGTGCGCACCCGCTCGACGAACGGGACGACGCGCGCCACCTCCTCGGCCTCGTCGACCTCGGGACCGGTGCCGGCACGCACTCCCCCGACGTCGAGGATCTCCGCGCCCTCCTCCCACGCCCGGTGCGCGGCGTCGACGGCGGCACCGTCGTCGGACAGACGGGCCGGGGCGTAGAACGAGTCGGTCGTGCGGTTGACGATCGCCATGACCACCCCGCGCAGCGACCCGTCCGGGCCCCGGCCCACCTCCCGGCCGCGCAGCACGAGGGGAACGGCGCCCGGGGGCACGCCGTCGGGCAGGTCGGTCACGCCGGGTCGGCCGCCGCGGCGGCCGAGGCGTCCTCGGCGAGGTCGGTCACGGCCTCCTGCTCGGCGGCGGCGAGCTCGGCGCCCCGCTCGCGCACGTACTCGACGGCGTCCTCCGCGTTCTCGGTCAGGTGCAGGAGCTCGATGTCGGCCTCGCCGATCATCCCGCGGTCGAGGACCGCCGTGCGGAGCCAGTCGAGCAGGCCGCTCCAGTAGTCCTTGCCCACGAGGGCGATCGGGAAGCCCGTGACCTTGTGCGTCTGGACGAGCGTGAGCGCCTCGAAGAGCTCGTCGAACGTCCCGAACCCGCCCGGCATGACGATGAAGCCCTGGGCGTACTTGACGAACATCGTCTTGCGGGCGAAGAAGTAGCGGAAGTTCACGCCGAGGTTGACGAACTCGTTCATGCCCTGCTCGAAGGGCAGCTCGATGCCGAGCCCGACGGAGACGCCGCCCGCCTCGGCTGCGCCCTTGTTCGCGGCCTCCATGATGCCCGGGCCGCCGCCGGTGATGACCGCGTACCCGTGCTCGACGAGCCGGCGGCCCACCTCCTCCGCGAGCGCGAAGTCGGGGTGGTCGGGCTTGGTCCGCGCGGACCCGAAGACGGAGACGGCGGGCCCGACCTCCGCGAGCGCACCGAAGCCTTCGACGAACTCCGACTGGATGCGCATCACGCGCCACGGGTCGGCGTGGACCCAGTCCGCCGGCTCGCCGCCCCTCAGCAGTCGCTGGTCGGTGGTCTGCCCCGGGATCTGCGTCCCGCGCAGCAGCACCGGGCCCTTCCGGTAGCCCCGGCCCCGCTGGGGCACGCCGTCGTCGCTCCGTTCGCTCATGCCCTCGAGCCTATGCACTCCGGACGGTCCCGGCCGAACGAGCCGCAGGACACATCAGGCGCGCATCCATGACGCACTCCCGCCGCGATCTTCCTCACAGGTCGGGTGCGTCACTTGCCCGGACGTACGCGTGTCTTGACGGGTGTAGGTCAAGAACCGGCCGATCCAGGGGGAAGCGTGCAGCAGCGTCGCCATACCGTTCCTAGCCGTCGTCAGGCGGCTCCACCGCACCGGAGCTCATGGGCCCGTCGAGGTGCCGCGGCGCTCACCGCGACCGCTCTCGCGGGTGCGTCGCTCGTCGCCGGGGGCGTCGTCGCCGCCGCTGTCGGTGCCGAGTTCGAGATCGACGGCAACCAGACGACCGACTCGACCGTCGACTGGCAGACGCTCGACGGCGTCGACGTGGTGGCCGACGCGGTCGGCAACGCCGACGCGACCACGCTCACCGGCCAGGAGCAGGCGAACACCTGGGCCGCCGGGAACCCCGGTACCGCCTCCGGCAAGTCGGACATCGGCAACGTCCTGGTCGCCGACTCGGTCACCGAGCAGGACGGCGAGCACCACCAGTGGCTGTTCGTCGCGTGGGACCGCGACAGCGGGCAGGGCACCGGTCGGTACTACCTCGAGCTCAACCAGGCCGAGTCCGCCGGGCTGGTGCCCGAGCGCACCGAGGGCGACCTCCGCATCGTCGTCGCGGACCGTGGCAACCAGGGCCTCGCCTGCTCGAGCGTCGACACGTGGAACGGGTCGGACTGGGCGGACCCCGTCTCCTGCGACGGTGTCGTCGACGTCGCCGTGAACGACGCGCCGGTCTCCGACCACTTCGGCTCCCCCAACGCCGACGCCGGCACGCTGGGGGCCGACAGGTTCGTCGAGGCCGCCCTCGACCTGACCGCGCTCGGCGTGGGCCAGACCTGCCCCGCCGCCGGCTTCGCGAGCCTGCACGTGCGGTCCCAGGAGGGCGGCCAGAACCACGAGCAGGGCCAGCTCAAGGACTACGCCGCGGGCGCGATCGACGTGCCGAGCCTGTGCTCGCAGCTCGAGATCGTCAAGGTCGGCGAGGACGGCGAGCCCGTCCCGGGCGTGACGTTCCTGATCTCCCCGAACCCGGCGACGGGGCAGAACGACACGACCGTGGTCACCGGCGAGGACGGCACGTTCACGATCACGGACATCGCCCACCACGGCGAGTACACCGTCACGGAGCTGCTCGTCCCGGCCGAGAGCGGCTACCTCATGCCGCCGCCTGCCGAGCGCACCCGGACGGTCACGCTCGGACCCGCCGAGACGGAGTCGCTCACGTTCACCAACCCCCGCCCCTGGGAGCCCCTCACGGTCGCGGTGACCGGCACGGCCGAACGCTTCACCACCCGCACGTGGGAGGTGGAGAAGGACGCCGGCTCGCCGCACATCACCCTGCCCGCCGACGAGGACACCGCGACGGTCGAGTTCGTCGTCGAGGTGATCGAGGGCCCGTCCGCTGTCGACGAGAGCCAGGACGCGCGGGACATCACGGTCACCGTGAGCAACCCGAACGACGCCCCGGTCGTCGGCACGCTCGACGTCGACCTCGACGGCACCGCCTGCGAGGTCGACGCCACCGACGTCGACGCCGCGACCGACGGC
This sequence comes from Isoptericola sp., assembly GCA_031180595.1. Taxonomy (GTDB): domain Bacteria; phylum Actinomycetota; class Actinomycetes; order Actinomycetales; family Cellulomonadaceae; genus Isoptericola. The sequence continues at coordinate 14,198 of JAPSLQ010000023.1, forward strand.
CTGCAGGTCGAGCTCGCCCCGGGCGACCAGGAGCTCACGGTCACGTGCGACGACGACGAGCTCGCCGGCACCGTGACCGCGACCGTCACCTGGGACCTCGGCGCGTACCCGCAGACCCAGGCCCACGTCGACGACCCGTCGAGCGCCGGCACGGACTCCGCCACCGCCGACGTGACGATCGATCCCGAGATCCGCGACGGCGGGCCCGCGTCCGTCGACGTGTGGGACGACTTCGTCACGCCCGACGACGAGCCCGTGCACCTCGGCACGGTCGAGGCCGTGGAGGAGGGCAACGTCACGAGCTTCCCGGTGACCCGTGAGGTCGCCGTGGAGCAGGGCGAGTGCATCGACGTCGTCAACGAGGCCTACGTCCTCGCCGGCCAGGAGGAGCTCGACCGTGACTCCGCCAGCGTCACGGTCTGCCGCCAGGCGCCCGGGACGCTCGGGATCGCCAAGGTCGGCGAGGACGGCGAACCCGTCCCCGGCGTCGAGTTCCTCGTGACGCCCGACCCGGCCACGGGCGAGGGCGAGGTCACCGTGACGACGGACGCGGAGGGCACCTACACCTTCGACGAGACCGCCCACCTCGGCGAGTACACGGTCACGGAGATCTCGGTCCCGGCCGGGTCGGGGTACCTCATGCCGGCCCCTGCCGACCGCACGCAGGTCGTCACGCTCGACGAGGGCGAGACCGAGACCGTCGAGTTCACCAACCCGCTCGCCTGGGAGCCGCTCGGCGTCGAGGTCGGCGGCCAGGCCGAGTGGTTCATGACCCGCACGTGGGCGACCGACAAGTCGGCGCCCACCGAGAAGGTCACGCTCGGTGCCGACGAGGAGACCGCCGAGGTGAGGTTCCTGATCGAGGTGGTCGAGGGTCCGTCGACGATCGCCGAGGACACCCTGGACGTCGCGGTCGCCGTGACCAACCCGAACGCGTCCGACGTCGTCGGCACGCTCGAGGTCGAGCTCGACGGCACGGTGTGCGAGGTGGTCGCCGACGACGCGGACGCCGAGGCGCCCGGGCTGCAGGTCGCCTTCGCCCCCGGCGAGCACCTGTACGTGGTCTCCTGCGACGACCCCGACGAGGCCGGCGGCGCCGTCGGCGCCACGGTCACGTGGGACCACGCCGCGTACCCGGCGGCGCAGGAGCACGTCGACGACCCGGCAGCCGCCGGCGTCGGGACGGCCACCGACGAGCTCGCGATCGACCCGGAGGTCTTCGACGCCGGACCGTTCTCGGTGGACGTGTACGACGAGCTCGTCCAGCCTGCCGAGGAGCCTGTCCTGCTCGGGACCGTCGACGCCGAGGGCGTGGGCACGACGACCGTCTTCGAGGTCGTCCGCGAGGTCGCCGTCGAACGGGGCGAGTGCGTCGAGGTCGTCAACGAGGCGTTCCTCGTGGCCGACGACGCCGAGCTCGGCCGTGACTCGGCGACGGTGACGGTGTGCCGCGACGTGCCGCCGCCCACCGCTGTCCCGCCGACCCCGGACCTGCCGCGCACCGGCGCGGCACCGGGGCTGGCGATCCTGGCCACCCTGCTGCTCATCGCCGCAGGGACCGGACTGCTCATGGCGCGACGGGGCAGGAGCGCCTGAGCAGGTGACGCCGGTGGCGTCCGTCCGCCCCCGTACGGGCGCCACCGGCACACATTTCACCCTCGTGACCGCACCGGACGCGCGTAGAGTCCTAGATCGTCCTGCCGCACGCCGAGGGGGCGGTTCGCGGCAGGCTCACCATGGCAGACATTGACCGAACGAGCCTGAGCGGCTCGCACCAGGACCAGCCCACGCCAGGCGGCGCGGGCCGTCGACGTGCCCGGGAGTACCTCGACCTGCCGGACGTGGAGCTGCTCGCGCTGGTGCGCGACGGAGAGACGTCCGCGTTCGCGCACCTGTGGGTGCGGCACGCCGACGCCGCCCGGCGGGTCGCCGCGCGGATCTCCTCGACCGTCGAGCCCGACGACCTCCTCGCCGAGGCCTACACCCGCATCTTCGCCGCCGTGCGCACGGGCAACGGGCCGCGCACCGCCTTCCTGCCGTACCTGTACGCGACGATGCGGAACATCTCGCAGAACGCGGGCCGCCGGCGGGACGACGACGCGCCGCTCTCCGACGCCGAGGGCCCCGACACCACGGTCCCGACCGACGACGACCTCCTCGACCGGTCGATCGTCCGGCAGGCGTTCGCCGACCTCAGCCCGCAGTGGCGGACCGTCCTCTGGCTCACCGAGATCGAGGGCATGTCGGCGCGCGACGTCGCGGCGGCGACCGGTCAGACGCCCAACGCGGTCGCCGCTCAGACGTACCGCGCGCGCGAGGCCCTCAAGACGGCCTGGCTCACCGCGCACGTCCGCGGGCCGCACCCCACCGACCGGTGCCCCTGGGCCATCGAGCACCTCGCGCAGGAACGGCCGCTGCGCCCGCGGGTCCGGCGCCAGCTCGAGAACCATCTCGCGACGTGCGACCACTGCTCGCTCGTCGCCGAGCAGTTCGCCGTCCTCCGCTCGCGCCTGCGCGGGCCCCTGCTCCCGCTGCTGCTCGGCCCGACGGCGACCGGGCCCGGTCCGCTCGGCTGGCCGGGGGGCCCGGCCGCGACGGGTCTGTCCCTGGACCCGGGAGCCGGCGGGATGCTGCCCGCGTCGAGCTCCGGCGTCGCCTCCGGGCTCGCGGCGACCGCAGCCGCCGCGGCGGCCGCGCTCCTGCTGGCGGGCGTCGCGGTCGACGTCTTCGCCCCCGAGCCGGCCGCAGGGGCACCGGAGGTCGTCGCCGCACCCGCTCCCCCGGCACCGTCCCCGGAGCCCGCGCCCGCCCCGGAGCCTGAGACCGCCCCGGTGCCGCAGCCCTCCACCGCCCCGCCCGCGCCGGACCCGGTACCGGTGCCCGAGGCTTCCGGGCCCTCGCCGGCGGACCTGCCCGACGTGATCACGGGGCGGGGGCCGTCGACCGACGTGATCGACGTGGCAGAGCCCGTCGTGGTCTCGCGTCCGGCGCCCGAGCAACCGCAGCGACCGGTGGAGCC
>JAPSLQ010000023.1:17316-25556 GCA_031180595.1 Isoptericola sp.
GAGGAGCCGCAGGAGCCCGGTGAAGATCCCGAGGTGCCGTTCGAGGCCGTTCTCGCCGACGCCGGCGGGATGCTGCTCCCCGAGGTGTCGGGCACGGCCGAGCCCGGGACCGTCGTCGAGATCCTGGTCGACGACGTCGTCCTGACGAGCGCCACGGCCGCTGAGGACGGCGCCTGGCACGCCGTCGTCGACGCCCCGCCCGGCGCCCACGTCCTGGCAGCGCGGCCGGCCGACTCACCCGACGACGTCGCCGTGCTCGGTGATGTGCTCCTCCTGGCGCCGACGGTCAACAACGTCCAGCACCAAGGGACGCTGCAGCCGATCCTCGTCGTGGCCTGGGACCGCGCCGACGAGGAGCTCGTGGCGGTCGCGACGGTCGACGGAGTCTCCACCGGCGAACGGCACCAGCTCGGTACGCAGACTGTCCGCCTGCAGCTCCAGCCGCCGGCCGGTCCCCCTGTCGAGGAGGAGCGAACGGTCGTCGTGACGCTCCGGTACCTCGACCCGAGCACGGGACGCCAGGGCGCCGCCCTCGTGGTGCCCGTGGTGGTCGGCCCGGCGCAGCCGCCCACGGTCGGCGGCACGCCGCTCTGACCGTCACCCGCTCCCGAGGAGCCAGCTCCGCAGGGCGTCCCGGCAGGCCGCGAGCTGCGCGACCGGCAGCCGCTCGTCGTCCTTGTGCGCGAGCAGCGGGTCCCCGGGTCCGAAGTTGACCGCCGGGACCCCGAGCTCGGCGAACCGGGCGACGTCGGTCCACCCGTACTTGGGCCGGGGAGCCCCGCCGGTCGTGGCGAGCACGGCGTCGACGAACTCCGCGGCGAGCGGGTCGTCGAGCCCGGGTCGCGCGCCGCCCGCGGCGTCGGTCACGACCACGTCGAACCCGTCGAAGAGCTCCCGCACGTGCGCCTCGGCCTCCGCGACGGAGCGCGACGGGGCGAACCGGTAGTTGACCGTGACGGTGCACGCGTCGGGGATGACGTTGCCCGCGATCCCGCCCGAGATGCCCACGGCGTTCATCCCCTCGCGGTACACGAGCCCGTCGACCTCGACCTCGCGCGGCTCGTACGCCGCGAGCCGCGCGAGCACGGGCGCCGCCGCGTGGATCGCGTTCGAGCCGATCCAGGCGCGGGCCGAGTGCGCGGCGACCCCGGTCGTCAGGACGTCGACGCGGAGCGTGCCGTTGCAGCCGCCCTCGATGCCGGCCTCGCTCGGCTCGCCGAGGATGGCGAAGTCGCCGGCGAGCAGGTCGGGGTGGTTGCGCACGACACGGCCCAGGCCGTTGAGCGCGGACTCGACCTCCTCGTGGTCGTAGAAGACCCACGTGAGATCGGCGGCGGGCTCGCGGCCCGGACGACCGAGCTCGACCGCGAGCGCCAGCATGACCGTGACGCCGCCCTTCATGTCGACCGTGCCGCGGCCGTGGAGCACGGCGTCGCCGCCCTCCCCCTCGAGCCGCGTGGGCAGGTTGGGCGGGTCGGTCGTGACCGGCACGGTGTCGATGTGCCCGGCGACGACGACGCGGCGCGCCCGGCCGAGCCGCGTGCGCGCGACGACCGCGTCGCCGTCGCGCAGCACGTCGAGGTGCGGCTGCGCCCGCAGGACGCCCTCGATCGCGTCCGCGAGCGCCGCCTCCGCGCCCGAGACCGACGGGATGTCGCAGATCGCGGCGAGGAGGCCGACGAGGTCCGAGGACACGACGGTGGCGGGGTCCACGAGCGCGGGGTCGATCCGGGGCGGGTGCGTGGGGGCGGTGCTGGTCACGGCCCCATCGTGGCACGTGCCCGCGCCCGCCCGCGCCGTCGATAGGCTTGGCGCATGACGACGTCCAGCACCGCCCGCACCGCCTGGGGCTTCGGCCTCTCCACCGTCGCCGACGACGGGACCACGCTCGACGTGTGGTACCCCGCGCCGACGCTCGGTTCCCCGTCGGAGGCCGACACGGACGTCCCGTCCGAGCTCGACGCCCTCACCGAGCGGGACGAGGCCCGGCGGGTCGACGTCGTCGTCGTCCGCACCGAGATCGACCTCGACGCCGCCCCGAAGGACGCCGCCGACGCGTACCTGCGCCTGCACCTCCTCTCGCACCGTCTCGTGCAGCCGCACGGCGTCAACCTCGACGGCCTCTTCGGCGTCCTGGCGAACGTCGTCTGGACCGACCACGGCCCGTGCGCGGTCGAGGGCTTCGAGGCGACGCGCCTGCGGCTGCGTGCCGCGACCGGCCGCACGGTCACCGTCTACGGCGTCGACAAGTTCCCGCGCATGGTGGACTACGTCGTCCCGGCGGGCGTGCGCATCGCCGACGCCGACCGCGTGCGCCTCGGCGCCCACCTCGCCCCGGGCACGACGGTCATGCACGAGGGCTTTGTCAACTTCAACGCCGGCACGCTCGGCGCGTCCATGGTCGAGGGCCGCATCTCGGCCGGCGTGGTCGTCGGCGACGGCTCCGACGTCGGCGGCGGGGCCTCGATCATGGGCACCCTCTCGGGCGGCGGCAAGGAGGTCATCTCGGTCGGCGAGCGCTCGCTGCTCGGCGCCAACGCGGGCCTCGGGATCCCGCTGGGCGACGACTGCGTCGTCGAGGCCGGCCTCTACGTCACGTCCGGAACCAAGGTGACGGTGCTCGGCGAGATGGGCGAGGACGGCGAGCCCCTCGTCGTCAAGGCGCGCGAGCTCGCCGGGCGCGACAACCTGCTGCTGCGCCGCAACTCGCGGACCGGTGCGGTCGAGGCCCTGGTGCGCGGCGGCGTGGGCGTCGAGCTCAACGCCGCCCTGCACGCGAACTGAGGACGTCCGTGAGCTCACGGCGACGCGGACGCGCGCGCGGCGTCGGCGCCGTCGCGGCGGTGCTGGCCGTCGGTGTGGTGGCCACCGCGGGGGTCGTGTGGGTCCTGTCCGGCCGCGACTCCGGGTCGACGGCGCCGCGGTGCGCCGCGACGCTCGACGGCACGGACTGGTACTTCTCGCCGGTGCAGGCGGAGAACGCCGCACTCGTCACCGGGGTCGCGATCCAGCGCGGCCTGCCTGCGCGCGCCGCGACCATCGGGCTCGCGACCGCGCTCCAGGAGTCGAGGCTGGTGAACATCGACTACGGGGACCGGGACTCGCTCGGCCTCTTCCAGCAGCGGCCGTCGCAGGGCTGGGGCACACCCGAGGAGATCATGGACCCGGTGTACTCGACGGGCGCGTTCTACGACGGGCTCGTCGAGGTCGAGGGCTACGAGGACATGGAGGTCACCGTCGCGGCCCAGGCGGTGCAGCGCTCCGCGTTCCCCGACGCCTACGCGCAGCACGAGACGCGCGCCCGTGCCTGGGCGTCGGCCCTGACCGGGCACTCCCCCGGCTCGGTGACGTGCGAGCTGCCCCCGGTGGGCGACGACGGTCCCGTGGACGCGGCCGCGCAGGCGGCCTTCGTCGAACGGGTCGAGCGCGACCTCGGCCTCCCGCCGGGCTCGTCGGTCCGGCCGTCGGAGGACGGGACCGGCGTCGTCGTCGACGCGACCGCGCTGCCCGTCGACGACGACGCGCGCGCGGCGTGGGCGGCCGCCCACTGGGCGGTCGCGACGGCGTCGGTCACCGGCGCCGTCGAGGTCCGCGTGGCCGACCGGGCGTGGACGCGCGCGGACGCGACGTGGCGGACGACCGACGGCGACCCTGTACCGGCCGGTCAGGTGGTCGCCGTCGTCGAACCGGCCCGCGGATAGACGCTGTGAGCGGACTTTTGGCCCGCTCTCACTCCGGAGAGTGGGCCAAAAGTCCGCTCACAGCGGCTCGCGGGACGGTCAGCGCTGCTCGAGCGGCACGTAGTCGCGCTCGGTGGGGCCCGTGTAGACCTGGCGCGGGCGCCCGATCTTCGTCTGCGGGTCCTTCATCATCTCCCGCCACTGGGCGATCCAGCCGGGCATGCGGCCGAGCGCGAACAGCGGCGTGAACATCGCCGGCGAGAAGCCCATGGCCTTGTAGATCAGGCCCGTGTAGAAGTCGACGTTCGGGTAGAGCTTGCGCTCGACGAAGTAGTCGTCGCTCAGCGCGATCTCCTCGAGGCCGCGGGCGATGTCGAGCAGCTCGTCCTTGGCACCCAGCTCGTCGAGCACGGCGTCGGCGTGCTTCTTGACGATGGCGGCGCGCGGGTCGTAGCTCTTGTACACGCGGTGGCCGAAGCCCATGAGCCGGACGCCGTCCTCCTTGTTCTTGACCTTCTTCATGAAGGTCTCGACGGAGTCGCCGCCCGAGCGGATGTTCTCGAGCATGAGCAGAACGGCCTCGTTGGCCCCGCCGTGCGACGGGCCGGAGAGCGCGTTGATGCCGGCGGCCACGGACGCGTAGAGGTTCGCGTTGGACGAGCCCACGATGCGCACGGTCGACGTCGAGCAGTTCTGCTCGTGGTCGGCGTGCAGGATGAGCAGCTTGTCCATCGCGGACACGAGCACCGGGTTGGCCTCCCACTGCTCGTACGGGCGGGCGAACGACATGCGCAGGAAGTCGTCGACGTAGCCGCGCGCGTAGTCCGGGTAGAGCAGCGGCTCGTCGCGCATCGAACGGTGCACGTACGACGTGATCGTCCGGATCTTGGCGAGGATGAGCACGGTCGCGAGCTCGACCGCGTCGTCGTCGTGCGGGTTGAGCGACTCCGGGTAGTACGTCGCGAGCGCGTTGACGGCCGACGCCATGATCGACATCGGGTGCCCGGCGCGCGGGAACGACGAGAGGAAGGCACGGAAAGCCTCCGGCACGAGCGTGTGCCGGTTGATGCGGTGCGAGAACGCCTCGAGCTGCTCGGTCGAGGGCAGCTCGCCGTGGATGAGCAGGTAGGCCACCTCGAGGAAGGTCGAGCCGTCCGCGAGCTGCTCGATGGGGTACCCGCGGTAGCGCAGGATGCCCTGGTCGCCGTCGATGTACGTGATCGACGACTCGCACGAGGCCGTGTTCATGAAGCCCGGGTCGACCGTCACCAGACCGGTGTCCTTCAGCAGCGAGGACACGACGATGCCGTCGTTCCCCTCGGTCGCCTTCACGACCGGCAGCTGCCGGCTCGTGCCGTCGACGGTGAGCTCGACCGTGGCGGTGCCGTCCGCCGACGCGGCGGTGGGCTGGGTGGACGTCATGTCTTCCTTCCCTGACGGGCCCACCCTCCCGGCGTCGGGACGGCGAGCGCGTGACTCTCGGTGGCATCCGGTGCGGGCGCCGTGCCGCGGCGCCTGCGTACGCGTCAGGTCAGCCTCGGCCTCCGGTCGAACCTACTCCTGATTCCCATGGTGATCCAATCCGCCGGTCAAGACGATGTGATGCGCACCACAGCATCGGTGATGGCTTCGTCCGGGGCGGTGAGCGCCACACGCACGTGCCCCTCGCCCGCGGCACCGTAGAACTCGCCCGGTCCCACCAGGATGCCCTGCGCGGCGAAGCGGCGCGCGAGGTCGCGCGAGCTCGTGCCCCGCTCCGCGTCGTCCGCCGGCCGCACCCACAGGTACAGACCCGCCTCGGAGTGGTCGACGGCGTACCCGGCGGCCTCGAGGGCGGGCAGGAGCGCGGCCCGCCGGCGCCCGTACGTCTCGCGCTGGGCCGCGACGTGCTCGTCGTCGCCCAGCGCGGCCGTCATGGCGGCCTGGACCGGCGCCGGCACGATCATGCCGAGGTGCTTGCGGGTGGCCAGCAGGTCCGCGACGAGCGCCGGGTCGCCCGCCACGAACGCGGCCCGGTACCCCGCGACGTTCGACTGCTTGGACAGCGAGTACGCCACGAGCAGGCCCTCGTGCGACCCGCCGCAGACCCGGGGGTCGAGCAGGCTCGGGACGCGCGACGGACCGGCCGCGCCGTCGGGCGCCCACCGGTCCGCCCAGGGCAGCTCGGCGTAGCACTCGTCGCCCACGACGACGGCACCGACGGCCCGCGCCGCCGCCACGACCGCCCGCAGGTGCTCGACGTCGGCCACCGCGCCGGTGGGGTTCGACGGCGAGTTGACCCACACCAGTCGCACGTCGCCGCGACCTGCCCAGTCCGCGACGTCGTCGGCGGGCAGCGGCGTGGCGCCCGCGAGCCGGGCGCCGACGTCGTACGTCGGGTACGCCACGCGCGGGTGCACGACCACGTCGCCCGGCCCGAGGCGCAGCAGCGACGGCAGCAGCCCGACCAGCTCCTTCGAGCCGATCGTCGGCAGCGCGCCGGCGGGGTCGACGCCGGGCACGCCCCGCCGGCGCGCGAACCAGGCGGCGACCGCCTCGCGCAGGGCGGGCGTCCCGTGCGTGAGCGGATAGCCGGGTGCGTCCGCGGCCGCGGCGAGCGCGTCGCCCACCACGGCCGGCGTGGGGTCGACGGGCGTGCCGACCGACAGGTCGACCATCCCGCCCGGGTGCGCCCGCGCGGTGGCCCGCACGTCGGTCAGGGTGTCCCAGGGATACGCGAGGTGCCTCAGGTCGGCGAAGCCCATGCGGCGCGGCCGGCGGGCGGTCAGGCCTGCGGCGGGAGGGCCGCGATCATCGGGTCGTCCTTCTCGATGAGACCCATCTTCGCGGCACCGCCGGGCGAGCCGAGGTCGTCGAAGAACTCGACGTTGGCCCGGTAGTAGTCCTTCCACTCCTCGGGGACGTCGTCCTCGTAGTAGATGGCCTCGACGGGGCAGACCGGCTCGCACGCACCGCAGTCGACGCACTCGTCCGGGTGGATGTACAGCGACCGCTTGCCCTCGTAGATGCAGTCCACGGGACACTCCTCGATGCACGCCTTGTCCTTGACGTCGACGCACGGCTGAGCGATCACGTAGGTCACTGCTGGCTACCTTCCGGTCACGAAGCGTGTGGCTGGCTCGCGGACGAGCCCCGCCAGGAGACTCTAGTATCGCCCACGTGGAAGACCCGCACCCACCCGTCCCACGGTCCGCCTGGCGAGACTGGCCCGCCGGCACGCGGGTCGTCGTCCGCCGGCGGCTCGGGGCGGGCGAGGCGTCCGGCCCGGCCGCGGGGAAGCGGTGGACGGACGTCATCGGCGTCGTGCTCGCGGCCGACGACGCGGGCGTGCGCCTGCGCACGGACGCGCCCCGGTCCGAGCCTCACGAGGTGTTCGTCGCGGCGTCGGACGTCGTCGCCGCCAAGCGCATCCCGCCGCGTCCGGCGAGGTGACCCGCGCGGGCGGTGCCTACCGCGGCGAGGTGCCCGCGAGCTCGGCGTGCGTGGCGGTGAGCCGGACGACGACGGCACCGGCCGCGCAGCGGTCGAGCAGCGCCGCCGGCCAGTCGCCCTCCAGCGGCACCCGCTCGGCCTCTCCCCCGGGCCGGGCGCCGGGGACCCACGCGCCGCGCACGGTGTCGGCGGCGTGGAAGAACTCGTGCACCGGTGCGTTGGCCTCGAGCGCCTCGAGGACCGCCTCCAGGTCGCGGACGACCTTGCGCAGCGCCGGTGCGACCCACGCCGCGTTCTCGGTGACCATCGCCTCGGTGCGCGCCGGGTCGGTGAACGCGACCCGCGTGCCGTCGCGGAAGCTGCCGGCCGCGAGGCCCAGCGCGACGTCCCGCACCGGGGCACCGGCGACCGCGTTGAGCAGCTGGGTGGCCACGACGTGCGGGACGTGGCTCACGAGCGCGGCGACCTCGTCGTGGCACTCGTCGGTGAGCACGGCCGCGGTGCCGGCGAGCGGCCCCGTGATCAGGCCGAGGACGGCAGCGAGCCGGTGCGGCTCCGTCCCCGGGGCGACGGTCACGGCCCACGGCGCGCCGTCGAGCAGGCGGGCGTCGGACGACTCGAAGCCGCTGCGCTCCGTGCCGGCCATGGGGTGCGCGCCGACGTAGCGCCCGGCGAGGCCCGCGTCGGCCACTGCGGCCCGGACCGGGCCCTTGACACTCCCGACGTCGGTCACGGTCGCGGCGTCCTCGGCGTGCCGGGCGACCTCGGCGGCGACGGCCCGCATCGCCCGCAGCGGCACGGCGAGCACCACGAGCCCACGGCCGGCGACCGCGCCGGCCACGTCGTCGGCGACGGTCAGCCCGGCCGCCCGCGCCGCGTCCCGCGTGGCGGGCGAGGCGTCCGTCGCGACGACGTCGACCCCGCGTGCGCGGAGCAGGCGCGCGAGCGAGCCGCCGATGAGGCCGAGCCCGACGACGCCGACGGTCACCACAGCAGCCCCCGCGCGACGACGTGGGGGTCGTCGGAGCCACGCACGCTCCCGGTGGGGACGTGGTCGGGCAGCACGCCGTCGAGACCGCCCTCGCCAGGCCCGGCAGGGTAGGCCCCGAGGACCTTGAGCGAGTCCCC
>JAPSLQ010000246.1 GCA_031180595.1 Isoptericola sp.
CGACGCCCTCGCCGACCTCCTCTGACGGGCCCGGTCGGGCTATCCTCACGCTCGTGACGCACCTCGTGCTCTCCGGCATCCTCCCGCCTCCGGTCGCCTGACCGGAGCAGCCCTCGAGCGCCCTGGGCCGCCACGCGGCCGGGCGGCGCACCGGCGTGCTCCGACACGACCCCTCGTCGTCCTCTGAGCCCTGGAGCACACCGTGTCCGTCCTCGAACCCGCCCTCGACGCGCGCCACGAACCCTCGCGCGCGGCCCTCGTCCAGATCTCCCTCGCCGGCGTCCTGTGGGGCACCGGCGGCCTCGTCGTCCAGCTGATCCGTGAGCGCGTCGACATGTCGGCGCTGACGATCGGCGCCTACCGCATGGCCGTCGCCGCCGCCGTGCTGGTCGCGGTCGTCCTCGCCTCCGGCGCCGGACGCGCGCTCGTCCGGCTCGTGCGCGCGCAGCCGGTGCGCGCCGTCGTCGTCGGCTCCGGCACCGGCGTCTACCAGGCGCTGTACTTCGCCTCGGTGGTCGCGGGCGGGGTGACCCTGGCGACGGTCGTGAGCCTGGGACTCGCGCCCGTGCTGCTCGCGGTCGTCGACCTCGTCCGCACCCGCACCCGACCGACGCCGCGCCGGCTCGTCGTGCTCGCCGCCGCGCTCACCGGGCTCGTCCTCGTGAGCGCCGCGGGCCACGACGCGACGGGCGGGCCGAACCCCGGCCTCGGGATCGCGCTCGCGGTCGCCTCCGGGGCCACGTTCGCCGTCACGACGCTCCTCGGGCGTGCCCTCGCGCACGCCGCCGCGCCGCTCGTCGTCACGACCGCGACGACGTCGGCCGGTGCGCTGCTGCTCGCGCCCGTCGCGGCGGTGGTCGCGGCGTCGGCCGGCGGCCCGCTCACCACCGCCGACCCTGCCACGCTCGCGTGGCTCGGGTACCTCGGCGTGGCGACGATGGCGCTCGCCTACGGCCTGCTCTACGCGGGTCTGCGCACCGCGTCGGCGGGCGCCGCCGTCATCGCGACGCTCGTCGAGCCGGCGACGGCCGCCGTCGCGGCCTGGCTGCTGCTGGGTGAGCGGCTCACCGTCGCCGCGGTCGTCGGCGTCGTGCTCATCATGGCGGCCGTCGCGGGCCTGGGTCGCGAGACGCAGACGCCACGACCCCTGCGCGGCCGGCGCCGATCCACGACGCGGACGCCGTCGTCGGGCACGCCGGACGACCACGTACCATCGACGGGCAACCACAGGTATCCGGCGGGCCGTTGAGAGAGACGGAGGCCGGCGACAGGAAGGTGCCCGCAATGGCACTTGTCGTGCAGAAGTACGGCGGGTCGTCCGTCTCGGACGCCCACAGCATCAAGCGCGTGGCCAAGCGCATCGCCGAGTCCCGCAGGGCCGGCAACGACGTCGTGGTCGTCGTCTCCGCGATGGGGGACACCACCGACGAGCTCCTCGACCTGGCCGCGCAGATCACCCCGCTGCCGCCCCAGCGCGAGCTGGACATCCTCCTGACGGCGGGCGAGCGGATCTCCATGTCGCTGCTGGCGATGGCGATCAACAACCTCGGGGTCAAGGCGAAGTCCTTCACGGGCCAGCAGGCCGGCCTCATCACCGACGCCGTGCACGGCCGGGCGCGCATCGTCGACGTCGTGCCGTCGCGCATCCGCGAGACGGTCTCCAAGGGGCAGGTGGCGATCGTCGCCGGCTTCCAGGGCGTCACGACCGACACGAACGACGTGACGACGCTCGGCCGCGGCGGCTCGGACACCACCGCGGTCGCGCTCGCGGCCGGCCTCGGCGCCGACGTCTGCGAGATCTACACCGACGTCGACGGCGTGTTCACCGCGGACCCGCGCATCGTGCCGAGCGCCCGCAAGATCGAGCGCGTCACGTACGAGGAGATGCTCGAGCTCGCCGCGTCCGGCGCCAAGGTGCTGGCGCTGCGCAGCGTCGAGTACGCGCGCCGGTACGGCGTGCCCGTGCACGTGCGCAGCTCGTTCAGCAACGCCACCGGCACCCTCGTCGTGGGGACCTACGGCGACAAGATCGACCCGAACGCCCCGTCGGGCGAGGAGGAAGCAGCGATGGAAGCCCCGATCATCTCCGGCGTCGCGCACGACCGCAGCGAGGCCAAGATCACCGTGGTGGGCGTGCCCGACGTCCCCGGCATGGCCGCGCGCATCTTCGAGGTCGTGGCCGGCGCCGGCGCGAACATCGACATGATCGTGCAGAACGTGTCGGTGGCGGCGACCGGCCTCACCGACATCTCGTTCACGCTCCCGCAGGGCGACAGCCCGGTCACGATGGCGGCGCTCACGGCCGTGCAGGGCGAGCTCGGGTTCGCCTCGCTGCAGCTCGACGACCAGATCGGCAAGATCTCGCTCGTCGGCGCCGGCATGAAGTCGCACCCCGGCGTCTCGGCGCGGCTGTTCGGCGCGCTGCGGGACGCGGGGATCAACATCGAGATGATCTCGACGTCGGAGATCCGCATCAGCGTCGTGACGCGCGCCGACTCGTTGGACGACGCGGTGCGCGCCGTCCACACCGCGTTCGACCTGGACTCCGCCGAGGGCGAGGCCGTCGTCTACGCAGGGACGGGGCGGTGATCTGACATGGTCCGCATCAACGATCACGGTGTGAACGTCGCCGTCGTCGGGGCGACCGGCCAGGTGGGCGGCGTGCTGCGGCGCCTGCTGGCCGACCGCGACTTCCCGGTCCGCGAGCTGCGGTTCTTCGCCTCTGCCCGGTCGGCCGGGTCGGTGCTCGAGTTCGCCGGGGTCGACGTCCCGGTCGAGGACGTCGCCGCCACGCCGACCGAGCAGCTGGCCGACGTCGACGTCGCGATCTTCTCCGCCGGCGGCGGCACGTCGCGCGAGCACGCGCCGCGGTTCGCCGAGGCCGGCGCCGTCGTCATCGACAACTCGTCCGCGTGGCGGCTCGACCCCGAGGTCCCGCTCGTCGTCTCCGAGGTCAACCCCGAGGCGGTCGGCGACGCGGTCAAGGGCATCATCGCCAACCCGAACTGCACGACCATGGCGGCGATGCCGGTGCTCAAGCCGCTGGCCGACGAGGCCGGGCTCGAGCGCCTGCGTGTCGCGACCTACCAGGCGGTGTCCGGTTCCGGGCTCGACGGCGTGCGCGAGCTCGCCGACCAGGCGCGCGCCGTCGTCGGGCAGGACTTCGAGGCTCTGGCCCACTCGGGCTCGGCCGTCGAGTTCCCCGACCCGCGAAAGTACGTCGCGCCGATCGCGTTCGACGTCGTCGCGCTCGCGGGGTCGCTGGTCGACGACGGGTCCGGCGAGACCGACGAGGAGCAGAAGCTCCGCAACGAGTCCCGCAAGATCCTCGGGCTGCCGGACCTGGCCGTCGCGGGCACGTGCGTGCGCGTTCCCGTGTTCACGGGGCACTCTCTGGCGATCCACGCGGAGTTCGGCTCGCCGATCACGCCCGAGCGGGCGCGCGAGCTCCTGGCGTCCGCGCCCGGCGTCGAGGTGGTGGACGTCCCGACGCCGCTCGCCGCGACGGGTGCCGACCCCTCGTTCGTGGGACGCATCCGGCAGGACCAGTCCGTGCCCGACGGGCGCGGCCTGGTGCTGTTCGTGTCGAACGACAACCTGCGCAAGGGCGCGGCGCTCAACGCGGTGCAGATCGCCGAGATCGTGGCGGCCGACCTCGCCGAGCTCGCCGCCCTCGACTCCGCCGACGCCGCCGAGGTGGAGCCCGACCC
>JAPSLQ010000247.1 GCA_031180595.1 Isoptericola sp.
GCCCAGCAGTGGACGGCCGACAAGCGGAGGCTGTTCGGCAACGACCCCCTCAACCTGCTCGCCTCCGAGGGAGCGCTCAACCAGCAGAAGGGTGACGGCGACACGGCGACGTGGCTGCCGCCGAACAAGGCGTTCCGGTGCGCGTACGTCGCACGGCAGGTCGCGGTCAAGCACTCCTACGGGCTGTGGGTCACCCAGGCGGAGCGGGACGCCATGGAGCGGGTCCTCACCGAGTGCCCCGACGAGCCGCTGCCGTCGGGTGACGCGTCCGAGCCCGCCGCGCCGCTCCTGCCCGACACCGCCGCGCCGGAGCCCGCGAGCGGTTCGGGCGGTTCGAGCACGGGGGGTTCGAGCACGGGCGGGTCGAGCACGGGCGGATCAGGCAGCGGCGGCGGCTCCGTGGTGACCGGCGGGGACCCGGGCTGCCCGGTCAAGGGCAACCACTCGTCGTCGGGCGACTGGATCTACCACGTGCCGAGCGGCCGGCACTACGACGTGACGAAGCCGGAGGAGTGCTTCGACACCCCGGCCGAGGCGGAGGCGGCGGGCTACCGGGCGTCCAAGCAGTGACGCGTGGGACGCTGTGCCCATGACCACCGATGACGTCCCCGCCCTGGTCGCCGAGGTCGAGCAGCAGGAGCGCGAGCTCGTGCTGCCGCGGTTCACGCACGACGACGCGTGGCGCCTCGGCAGCCTGCTCGTCGAGCTGGCGGCCGAGCGCGACCTGCCCGTGACGATCGACGTCCGCAAGGGGCCGCAGCAGGTGTTCCACGCCGCGCGCGAGGGCACGACACCGGACAACGACTCGTGGGTCGAGCGCAAGGTGCGCGTCGTGTACCGGTTCGGGGCGTCGTCGTACCTGGTCGGCCTGCGCGCCAGGGCCAAGGGACGCGACTTCGCCGAGCAGCACGGGCTGGCCCTGCAGGAGTACGCCGCGCACGGCGGCGCGTTCCCCGTCCGGGTCGAGGGCGTGGGGATCGTCGGCGTCGTGACCGTCTCGGGGCTCGCGCAGGCCGACGACCACGCGCTCGTCGTCGAGGCGCTCCGGATCTTCGCGGGACGGTGACGGCCGCGCCGGCCGGTGGAGGTCCGGTGGGTCGTCGCTAGGACCGGGCCGCGCGTCCCGACGGCGCACGGAGCGCCGGGTGCCGCAGCACCTCGCCCGCGAGGAGCTCGCCGTCCGTGATCGGCACCATGTGAGCGCCCGTGGGGAGCGTGACCGTCGGCGCGAGCGTGCGGCACCAGTCCTCAGGGGCGATCCGGTCGTCGACGCCACGGACCACGAGCACCGGGCACCGCACCGCCTCGAGCGTCTCGTCGATGCGGTCGTGGCGTGCCGTGTCCATGGTGCGCAGCATGCTCCGCACCTGCGTCCGGCGGTACTGCGGGGCCACCGACGGGATCTGCCGCGGCGTCTCGTGCGCCGCGTTCGCGATCCATCGTCGTGCCAGGCGTGGCCACGCCTCCGCCCGCGGGTCGTTGGTCGGCCCGACCAGCACGAGCCCCACCACGCGGTCGGGCGCGAGAACCGCCGCGTGGGCGACGATCTGGCAGCTCGACGAGTGACCCACGAGCAGGTGCTCCCCTTCAGGGCGGAGCGACGTCTCGAGGAGCCGTCGTGCGGCGTCCTTCGGCTCGGTCGAGTCGTCGGGACCCAGCGGCCGCCCGTAGCCCGGCAGCGGCGCCACGGCCATGCGGTCCGTACCCACCCCTCGTCGCGCGAGCTCCCGGACGGTCGGCCCCCACGCCGCGGCGGTCAGGCCGAGCCCGGGCACGAACACCAGATACGGCTCGCTCTCGACCATCGCCCCATCAGAGCCCGGCGCGCTGTCCCTCGCACCTCGGCGCGGCGTCTACCGTGTGCCCGTGACCGCACTGCTCCTCGCGAACGCGCGCCTCGCCGGGCGCGCGCACGGGCTCGTCGACGTGCTGCTCGACGCCGGCCGCATCGCCGCCGTCGTGCCGGCCGGTTCGCCCGCCCCGGGCTCGGCCGCGGCTCCCGAGCGCGTCGACCTCGACGGCCGCACGGTGGTCCCCGGCCTGTGGGACGCGCACGTGCACCTGACGCAGTGGGCGCTCGTGCGGCGCCGGCTCGACGTGTCCGGGGCCACGAGCCCCGCGCACGCCGCGGCGCTCGTCCGCGCCCGGCTCGACGACCCGGCTGCCGCACCCACCGCGGCCGGGCTGCCGCTCGTCGGGTACGGCTTCCGGTGGGCGGGCTGGGCCACCGAGCCCACGGCCGCCGTGCTGGACGAGGCCGTGGGCGACGTCCCGGTGATCCTGTTGTCCGGGGACCTGCACAGCGCGTGGGCGTCGACGGCCGCGCTGCGGTTCCTCGGGATCCACGACCACCCGACCGGGCTGCTCCGCGAGGAGGAGTGGATGCCGGCCAGCCCGCGCATCGTCACCGTGCCCGACGACGTCGCCGACGACCTCGTGGTCGACGCGGCGCGTGCGGCGGCGCGGCGCGGCGTGGTCGGCGTCGTCGACCTCGAGGTGGCGGACAACCTCGCCGAGTGGCGGCGCCGGGTCGCGAGCGGGTGGGACGGCCTGCGGGTGCGGGCGGGCGTGTGGGAGCAGTTCCTCGACGCCACGCTCACCGAGGGGCTGCGCGACGGCGACCGGCTCGCCCCGGGGAACGAGCTCGTGGTCCAGGGTCCGCTCAAGGTCATCAGCGACGGCTCGCTCAACACCCGCACCGCCTACTGCTTCGACGCCTACGCCGACAGCGGTGCGGCGGGCGGCGGCGACGCGCACGGCACCCTCAACGTCGGCACCGACCACCTCGTGCCGCTCATGCGCCGCGCGCACGCGGCCGGGCTGCGCTGCGCGATCCACGCGATCGGCGACCGCGCCAACGCGCTCGCGCTCGACGCGTTCGCGGCGTCGGGGGCGCGGGGCTCGGTCGAGCACGCGCAGCTCCTGCGGCCCGACGACGTCGCGCGCTTCGCCGCGCTGGGCGTGACCGCGAGCGTCCAGCCCGAGCACGCGATGGACGACCGCGACCTCACCGAGCAGCTGTGGCCCGGGCGCACCGGCCGCGCGTTCCCGCTGGCCGAGCTGCGCGCGGCCGGGGTGCGGATGACGTTCGGGTCGGACGCGCCCGTCGCGCCGCTCGACCCGTGGGTCGCGATCGCCGCGGCCGTGACGCGGTCGCGCGACGGCCGCGAGCCCTGGCACCCCGAGCACCGCCTCGACGTCCGCACCGCGCTCGAGGCCTCGGTGGACGGCCGGTCGCTGGGGCTCGACGTCGGCGGCCCGGCCGACCTGGCCGTGCTCGACGCCGACCCGCTCGCCGTCGGGGACGGGCCCGACGACGACGCCGCGGCGGTCAGCGCGCGGCTGCGCGAGCTGCCCGTCGCCGGCACCCTGCTCGCCGGCCGCTGGACGCACCGCACCCTCTGACGTTGTGAGCGGGATCTTGGCCCACTTCGCGACGCGAGAGTGGGCCAAGATCCCGCTCACAACGCTCAGGCGGAGAGCTCGGCCACCTCGGCCAGCAGCCGCTCGCGCAGCTCGGCGTCGGTGACGTGCTTCTCGATCACGGTCGTGAGCCGCTCCCAGTCCTGCTCACCGAGCGCCGAGAAGAGCTGCTGCGCCTGGCCCGTGCTCAGCTCGAGCTCGGCGAGGCTCGCGAGCAGACCCGGGGCCGGCTCGGGCTCGACGACCTGCTCCTGCGCCGACTTCCAGCCGATGAACG
>JAPSLQ010000248.1 GCA_031180595.1 Isoptericola sp.
GGGGTCGGCCCCGACGGACGGACGCTGACGTTCGCGGAGACGTTCGCCGCCGCGGCGCTGCCCGTGGGGGTGCTGGTGGCGTGGTCGCTCCTGGCCGCCCTCGCCGCCCGCCGCCGGATGCGGTGGGAGCCGCGTCGATGACCCGGGCACCCGTGGCAGGCTGAACGCATGGACCGACCCCGCCGACGCCTCCGCCCGCCGCGACCGATGGCCGGGGCCCGCGGCGTCGAGGTCTACACCCGGGTCACGCTGTACTCGTTCGCCCTCGCCGAGCCCCTCTTCCTGCTCGTGACGGTCGCCGCCCTGGCCGAGGCAGAGCAGCAGCCACCGCTGCCGGTCTCGTTCGCCCTGCTGGCGCTCACGCCGGCGCACATGCTGCTGTGCGCGGCGACCGTGCACGTGGGCCTGGGCCGCGAGCCCTTCCGCTCGCGGTCCGGCCGAGCCGTGCTCGCGTCGCTGCTGGCGGTCACGGTCACGCTGTTCGTCCTCGGGCTGACCGTGGTACCCGGCGCCGAGTCGGCGGGCCAGATGTGGTACCTCGAGGACCCCCGCTCGAGCCTCGTCGCCGTGGTCGGCGGCTTCACGCTCTCGGCGCTGTCCCCGGTGCTCACGATGCGCGGCCTGACGGTCGGGACGGCGGTCACGACCGCGGTCGTCGTGCTGGGGCGCGTGCTCGACGGCGTCGGTGGGCTCCTCGGGCTCGCCGTGGTCGTGTTCCTCGCCGAGCTGGGCCTGGTCGCGAGCTTCCGGCTGACCGTGTGGATCCTGTACGTGGTCCGCGAGCTCGAGGCCTCCCGGGACGCCACGGCACGGCTCGCCGTCGCGGAGGAGCGGCTGCGGATCTCCCGCGACATGCACGACGTCGTGGGGCGCGCGCTGTCCGCGGTGGCGGTCAAGAGCGAGCTGGCCGGCGCGCTCGCCCGACGCGGCGACCCGCGGGCGGCTGACGAGATGGACGAGGTCCGGGCGCTGGCCCAGGAGTCGTTGCGCGAGGTGCGCGGCGTCGTCGCGGGGTACCGCTCGGCCGACCTGGCGACCGAGCTCGCCGGTGCCCGCTCGGTCCTGCGGGCGGCCGGCATCGCGACGCGCGTGGTCGGCGACGTGCCCGCGCTCGCGACCCCGCAGGCCGAGGCGCTCGCCTGGGTCGTGCGCGAGGCCGTGACCAACGTGGTGCGGCACTCGGACGCGGACGAGTGCCTCCTGCGCCTGTCCCGCGCGCCCGGCGGCGCGACGGAGCTGCGCATCACCAACGACGGCGTGGGGGCGGCGGCCGAGCCCGCGCCCGGCGCGCGGCCGGGCGAGGGCGGGGGCTCCGGCATCGCCGGCCTGCGCGAGCGGCTCACGGCGGTCGGTGGCACGCTCACCACGGGCCACGACGGCGACCGGTTCACGGTGACCGCACGCGTCCCGCACGCGCTGCCGACCGCAGGGGAGGACGCATGATCCGGCTGGTGCTCGCCGACGACGAGGCGCTCATCCGCGACGCCGTCGCGGCGCTGCTCGCGCTCGAGGACGACCTCGAGGTCGTCGCCGTCGCGGGCAGCGGACCCGAGGCGCTCGCGGTCGTCGAGCGGCACCGGCCCGACGTCGCGGTGCTCGACCTGCAGATGCCCGGCGCGGACGGCATCGAGGTGGCCGAGCGCCTCGCGCGGCAGGTCCCCGGGTGCGGCGTCGTCATCGTCACGAGCCACGGCCGGCCCGGCTACCTCAAGAAGGCGCTCGCCGTGGGCGTGCGCGGGTTCCTGCCCAAGACGGCGTCGGCGACGGTCCTCGCGGCCGCGGTGCGACAGGTCGCCGGCGGCGGCCGGTACGTCGACCCGGAGCTCGCGGCCGACGCGATCTCCGCAGGCGACTCGCCGCTGACCCCGCGCGAGGCGGACGTGCTCGAGCTCGCCGCCGACGGCGCGCCCGTGGAGGAGATCGCCGAGCGGGCCGCGCTCGCGCCCGGCACGGTGCGCAACTACCTGTCGTCCGCCGTCGCGAAGCTCGGCGTGACGAACCGGCACGAGGCCGTCCGCGTCGCCCGGAGCAAGGGCTGGGTCTGACCCACGCCGGCACGGCGCGGCCGAAGGTCGCGCGCACGACGCCGGACCGTCGCCCGCCCGTCACCTCGACGTCCCCCGGATGCCACCTCGGGCGGGTGGGATCGGCCCATGACGACCCGCAGACGAACGACCCGCCGCGCCCTCCTCGCCGCCGCGGCCGCCCTCTCGACCGTGGTGACCGCCGCCGTGGCGACGTCCGTGACGGCGCAGTCGGCGGCCGCGGCGCCGCAGCCGCCCGCCGACCACGTGGTGCTGATCGCGCTGGACGGCTTCGACGCCGACTACCTGGAGCTGCTCGAGCACGTGCCGACGCCGAACCTGGACCGGCTGGTGCGCCGCGGCAGCCTGACGACGTCGACGGGGGTGATGACCTCGATCACGAACCCGTCGTGGGCGTCGGTGGCCACGGGCGCGTGGCCGGAGCGGCACCTGAACACGGCGTACTGGTTCGACCCGGTGGCGAACGTGGCCCGCGGGCAGCAGCGCGACCTGGCGGTGCCGACGATCGCGCAGGCGGTGCGGGACCAGGGCGGCACGGTGTTCTCCGCGCAGTGGTTCATCGTGCAGAACCACGGCACCGCGTACGGCGACCCCCAGGGCCTGTACACGCAGCCGGGCGGTGACTGCTCGCGGCGGGTGGACGACGCGGTCGCCGTGCTGCGCGGCGAGCCGGTCAACAGCGGCGGGCGGATGGTCGCCGCGGACGGGCTGCCGGAGCTGCTCGCGGTGTACTGCGACACGCTCGACGCGCTCGGGCACGCCGGCGGGGACGTGCACCCGGACATCCCCGAGGCGCTGCAGATGATCGACGCCCAGGTCGGTCGCATCGTGCAGGCCACCCAGGACGCGGGCATCTACGGGCGCACCGCGTTCGTGCTGACCGGCGACCACGGCATGACGACGTTCGACAAGGGGTTCGCCGACGAGGCGCTCGCCGCGATCGCGGACGCCGGGTACCAGGCGCAGATCCTCGGCTCGGGCCGGTCCCCGGCCCCGGGCACCGACGTGGCCATCACGGTCGGCGGCGTGGCGAACCTGCACCTGGTCGGCGACGCCGCGGGCGACGCGCAGGCCGTCCAGCGGATCCGGGCGGCGCTGGAGGCGCTGCCGCAGGTGCGCGCGGTCTACGACGAGGCGGACCAGGCCGCCATGCGCATGAGCCCGCACCACGGCGAGCTCGTCGTCGAGCCCGAGCCCGGCTGGTCGTTCGGCGCGACGCCCGCGGGTCCGGTCGGGCGGCACGGTGCGTCGACCGAGCTCGAGGTGGCGTTCGCGATCGCCGGTGCCGGGGTGCGGCCCGGTGTCGCGCCGACCGACCCGCGGCACGTCGACGTCGCGCCGACGATCGCCGCGCTGCTGGGCATCGAGCCGCCGGCCGGCACGCAGGGGCGGGTGCTCACCGAGTCCGTGCGCGTGCGGTGACGAGCCTCGACGAGGCCCGGCGACCGGCGCCGCCACGCGGTGTCGTCGCCGTCGTCGCCGACCCGTAGGCTGGCCGGGTGTACGAGGGCGCAGTCCAGGACCTGATCGACGAGCTCGGCCGCCTCCCCGGCGTCGGGCCCAAGAGCGCGCAGCGCATCGCGTTCCACCTGCTCGCGGCGGACG
>JAPSLQ010000249.1 GCA_031180595.1 Isoptericola sp.
GGGACCGACAGCACGGTCTCGAGGCAGCCGCGGCGTCCGCACGCGCACGGTTCCCCGTCGTCGACGACGGTGACGTGCCCGAGCTCGCCGGCGGCGTCGCCGGCCCCGTGCACGCGTGCGCCGTCGACCATGATGCCCGCGCCCACTCCCTGCCCCACGGTCAGGACCAGCATCGATCCCGCCGCCCCGCCGTAGGTGTACTCGCCGAGGGCGGCGGTGTTGGCGTCGTTGGCCACCCGGACGGGCAGGCCGAGACGCTCGGAGAGCACGGCGGCCAGCGGCAGGTCGTACCAGGCACGGTTGGGCGCCTCCACGACGCGGCCCGACGGGTCCACGATGCCGGGCGACCCCACGCCGACGCCGATCACCGGCCGGCTCGCCGCGGAGAGCAGGCGCCGCGTGAACCGGGTCAGCAGGTCGACGAGGTCACCGCCCGAGCGCCCGTCCACGGCGAGCGAGCGTCGCACGACCGCCTCGCCCGTCAGCGTCAGCACGGCGCCGCGCATCACGGCGTCGTCGGACAGGTCGACGGCGACGATCTGGTACGCGTCCGTGCGCATCCCGACGAGGATCGCCGGCTTTCCCACCCGCCGGCCGGGCTGGACGCCGAGCTCCTCGACGAGGCCCTCCGCGAGGAGAACGTTCACCAGGTCGGAGATCGTCACGCGGGTGAGGGACGTAGCCCTGGCCAGGTCGGCGCGCGAGGTCGGCCCCTCGTGGAAGAGGTGCTGGAGCACGAGGGCCCGGTTGTGCGCCCGCGCGTGCTCCGGGAGCACCTTGGCGGTGGCCCGCAGGCCTGCGCCCAGGCCTCGCCGGGACTCGCGCGTCGTCGTCGTCGACATGTTTGTTAGTAGACCGTCTTAACTAAGAGTGTGTCGACGGGTCCGCCGGGTTCGTGACCGAATCGTGACCGCCGGACCGGGTGAAGATCACGGTCCCAGCACGGTCTTGTCACGATCCAGCGCTCCCGGGTCGGGGCGCCGTCCGCCGCACCTACGCTCGTCCGCATGCCTGCCTCGCCTGCCCGACGCCGCGGCGCTCTCGCGCTCCTGACCTGTGGTGCGCTCGCCCTGACGCTGGCCGCGTGCTCGGCCGGCTCGGACGGCAGCACCGCCGAGGGCGGCGCCGACACGGCCGTCCAGGGCACGGGCGGGGGCGACGCGACCGCCGACCTCGGCGCCGGCGCGGGCGTCTCGGAGGAGGCCGCCGTCGACCGCGAGATCGTGACGACGGCGTACGCCACCGTCGTCGCGCCGGACCCCTCGGCCGCGGCACGCGACCTGGCCCGGATCGCGGAGCAGGCGGGCGGCCGCGTCGAGCGGCGCTCCGAGCTCTCGGCGCGCGGCGACGAGCCCGGCAGCGCCTCCCTCACGCTCCGCATCCCGGCCGACCGCATGTCCACGACGCTCGAGGCGCTGTCGGGCGTCGGCGACGTCAGCGAGGTGAGCGTCGACACGGACGACGTCACCACGGAGGGCCGGGACCTCGACGCGCGGATCGCGGCGCTGACCACCTCGACCGAGCGGCTGCGCGAGCTCATGGGCACCGCGGGCAGCACCGACGACCTGCTCCAGGTCGAGCAGGAGCTCTCCGACCGCCAGGCCGAGCTCGACTCGCTCAAGGCCCAGCGCCAGCTGCTGTCCGAGCAGGTGGCGATGTCGACCCTGCAGGTGGAGGTCACGTCCGAGCCCGCGACCGTCGCGGCCCGCCAGGGCGGGTTCGTGGGCGGTCTCGGGTCCGGGTGGGCCGCGCTCGTGGCGACGGTCGAGGGCGTCGTGCTGGTGCTCGGCATCCTGCTGCCCTGGCTCGCGGTCGCCGCGGCCGGGTACCTGGTCTACCGGCTCGTGCGGCGCCGCCTGCGTCCCGCGACCCCTGGGTCGCCCGGGACCGCCGGCGGCGGGCCCGGCTCAGGACCCGGCGACGACCCGGATGCCGGCGCGCCGACCCCGCCGGTCGACCCGGAGCGGGAGCCGGCGCCTGTCGGGCGCTGAGCAGCTACGGCGTCACGGCGAGCGCGTCGATCTCGACGAGCATCTCCTCGCGCGGGAGCCCGACCATGACGGTCGTGCGGCTGGGCAGCACGCCGCTCGGGCAGTGCTGCTCGACGAACGCGCCGTAGGCCTCGTTCATCGCCGCGAAGTCGTCGCGGCTCGTGAGGTACACGCGCAGCATGACGACGTCGTCGAACGTCGCGCCACCGGCCTCGACGATCGCCCGCACGTTCTCGAGCGTCCGCGTCGTCTGCGCCGCGACGTCGCCGGGGTGGACGTACTCCCCCGTCGCCGGGTCGACGGGTCCCTGGCCCGAGACCTGGACGAACGGTCCCGAGCGCACGCCCTGGTGGAAGGTGTGGGCCGGAGCCGGGGCGTGCGGTGTGCTGATCGCGGTCTTGCGGGTCACGGGTCTCTCCTCGTCGTGGTGGTCAGAGCTGGAACGTCACCTGCTCGACGACGTCGTCGCCGTCGGTGACCAGTCCGGCGCGGTGCTTGTCGAGCGTGGTGCACGGGTGCGAGACGCCGAAGCCGACGACGTCGCCCGGCGTGAGGCGCACGCCGTCGGGCACCGTGACGTACGCGTGCTGGTCGTTGAGCGCGGTCACCGCGGCGCCCGCGACGCCGCGCGCGGGCCCGAGCCGCCCGGCGTCGTCGACCGGGCGCGCGACGAGCGGGAACGGCAGGTCGATGTCGAACGAGACGTCGCGCCGGCCCATGCCGCAGATCACCAGGCCCGGCTCGGGCGCGGAGAGCACCGAGGCCCACACGGTGATCGCGGGCAGCAGCGGACCGGCGCCGAGGCGGGCCCACGGGTCCGCGCGCCGGTAGTGGCCGTGGTCGGACGTGACGTACGCGCCGGAGCGCACGACGACGCGGGCCCCCTCGGCCGCCGTGAGCTCGCGCAGCACGACGTCGGCGAACGCGCTGCCCCCCGCGGAGAGCACGACGGGGCCGTCCACGAGGCTCGCGACGGCGGCGCCCGCCTCGCGCAGGGACGCGCACCAGCGCGACACGGCGTCGAGCTCGGCCGCACTCGTGCCGGCGGCCACCGGTCCCTCGTAGCCGGCGACACCGACGAGGCGCAGCCCCCCGTCGACCACCGACCGCGCGAGGGCGACGGTGTCGGCGACGGTGCGCGCGCCGGTGCGCCCGCCCGGGACACCCAGCTCCACGAGCACGCCGAGCCGCTCGGGCCGGGCGGCGCCGGCGAACGCCGCCGTGAGCAGCTCGACGCCCCGCGCGGAGTCGACGTAGAGCCAGACCTCGTCCGCCTCGCCGCGCTCGAGCACATCCCGCAGCCACGCGAGGTCGCGCGGGTCCACGAGCTCGTTGGCGACCAGCGCGCGCCGGACGGTGCCCCACGCCAGGGCGGTGCGCAGCTGGCCCGGCGTCGCGACCGTCGCGCCCCACGCGCCGGCGTCGAGCTGACGGCGCCAGATCTCGGGCGACATGTGGGTCTTGACGTGCGGCGCGAGCTCGGCGCCCGCGGCGGCGACCGCCGCCGCGACGGTCGCGACGTTGTGCTCGAGCGCGCCCCGGTCGAGCGTGAGCAGGGGCCAGGAGCGGCCCGGGTCGTCGATCCTCATTCCTGCCTCACGTCCTCCTTGGTCGGACTGCGTGCTACCTCG
>JAPSLQ010000250.1 GCA_031180595.1 Isoptericola sp.
CAGGCCGTCCATCGCCAGCATCCGCTGGGCGGGGCGGGCGGGGGAGCTCTGGGCGGGGCGGGCGGGGAAGCTCCGGGTGGGCGGGGTCGGCGGCGGCTTGGTCTGGGTCGTCGTCTCTGCCATCGCCCTCGACCCTAGGTCACGGTTTGATAACGACGCCAGTCGGCGCGGTCACCGATACCCTGGAGACGGGCGCGCCCGACGTGCCCGCGCGCAGACGGGAGCCCCCAGCGCACGACATGACCCTGACCCCGCAGGAGGAGAACCATGTCCGCAACGACGGAGGCGCCCGAGCAGGCCCGGCCGACCCCGGGCTTCGACGAGGTCCCCGGCCGCTACAAGGTGCGCTCGCTCGCCCTGGCCGAGGCCGGCCGGCACCAGATACGCCTGGCCGAGCACGAGATGCCGGGCCTCATGGCGCTGCGCGCCGAGTTCGGCGCCGCCCAGCCGCTGGCGGGTGCCCGCATCGCCGGCTCCCTGCACATGACGGTCCAGACGGCGGTGCTCATCGAGACGCTCGTCGCGCTCGGCGCCCAGGTCCGCTGGGCCAGCTGCAACATCTTCAGCACGCAGGACGAGGCCGCGGCCGCCGTCGTCGTCGGCCCGCACGGGACGCCCGAGGACCCCCGCGGCGTGCCGGTGTTCGCGTGGAAGGGCGAGACGCTCGAGGAGTACTGGGAGTGCACCGAGCAGATCCTCGTGTGGCCGGGGGAGGAGCCCGACGGCCGCGGGCCCAACCTCATCCTGGACGACGGCGGTGACGCGACCATGCTCGTCCACCTCGGCCTGCAGTACGAGCGTGCCGGCGTCGTGCCCCCGGACACGCTGCCCGGCGAGCCGGACCACACCCACGAGATGAACGTCGTTCGCGGCGTGCTGCGCCGCGCCCTCGAGGCCGACCCGCTGCGCTGGACGACGATCGCGCAGGGCA
This sequence comes from Isoptericola sp., assembly GCA_031180595.1. Lineage (GTDB taxonomy): Bacteria > Actinomycetota > Actinomycetes > Actinomycetales > Cellulomonadaceae > Isoptericola. Next base: position 932 of record JAPSLQ010000250.1, read on the forward strand.
TCGGCGGCGTGACCGAGGAGACCACCACCGGCGTGCACCGCCTGTACCACCTGGCGGAGTCGGGCGAGCTGCTGTTCCCGGCCATCAACGTCAACGACTCGGTGACCAAGTCGAAGTTCGACAACAAGTACGGCATCCGCCACTCGCTGCCCGACGGCATCAACCGCGCCACGGACATCCTCATCGGCGGCAAGGTCGCGTTCGTCGCGGGCTACGGCGACGTCGGCAAGGGTGCGGCCGAGGCGTTCCGCGGCCAGGGGGCGCGCGTCGTCGTGTCCGAGGTGGACCCGATCTGCGCGCTGCAGGCCGCGATGGACGGCTTCCAGGTGGTCCGCATCGAGGACGTCCTCGGGGAGGCCGACTTCTTCATCACCACGACCGGCAACAAGGACGTCATCCGCGTCGAGCACATGGTCGCGATGAAGGACAAGGCCGTCGTGGGCAACATCGGCCACTTCGACAACGAGATCGACATGGCCGGGCTGGCCGCGGTCGAGGGCGTCGTCAAGACCGAGATCAAGCCGCAGGTGCACGAGTGGACGTTCCCGGCCGGTGTCGGGCCGGACGGCGTCGAGCGTGCCGAGCGGTCGATCATCGTGCTCTCGGAGGGCCGCCTGCTCAACCTCGGCAACGCGACGGGCCACCCGTCGTTCGTCATGTCGAACTCGTTCTCGAACCAGGTCATCGGCCAGCTCGAGCTGTTCGAGGACATGACCCGCCCCGAGGGCGAGCGCCGCTACGAGCGCCAGGTCTACCGCCTGCCGAAGGTGCTCGACGAGAAGGTCGCGCGGCTGCACCTCGACGCGCTGGGCGTGCGGCTCACCGAGCTGAGCAAGGAGCAGGCCGACTACATCGGCGTGCCGGTCGAGGGCCCGTTCAAGCCGGACCACTACCGGTACTGACCTCGCCACGGGGGACGTCCCCCGTGCACGACGGCGGCGGGCCCCGTTCCGGTGGTCCGCCGCCGTCGTCAGGCTGGGAGCATGACAACCGTGACCGTGCCCCGCACCCTCGACCGGCCCGCCGCGCCGGTGGAGGCCGCCCCCGCGTTCCTGCGCGCGCCGTTCGACCGTCGCACCTGGCGGGCGTACGGCTACCTGTGGCTCGCGCTGCTCCTCGCCCCGTTCGGCTTCGCGTACGTGGTCGCCACGGTCTCGCTCGCCGCCGCGCTCGCCGTGACGGTCGCCGGCCTGTTCGTCACCGGCGGGCTGGTCGTCGGCGGGCGCGGCTGGGCCGGCGCGTACCGCGGCCTCGCGCGGTCGCTGCTCGGCACGGACGTCGTCGCGCCGCCGCCGTTCGTGCGGCCCCGCGGGTTCTGGCGCGGCCTGGGCGCGGTCCTGACCGACCCGGCCGGCTGGCGCGCCCTGCTGTTCCTGCTCCTGGCCTTCCCCGCGGCGATCGTCGGCTGGATCCTCAGCACCACCGTCCTGGCGACCGCGCTCGGCTCGACGACGCACTGGGTCTGGTCGCGCTGGCTCCCGCTCCAGCAGGCGAGCGACGGGACGTGGCACCGCGGCGCGTCGTTCGGGACCGACTGGTTCGTCGACACGCTCTCCCGGCAGCTCCTGCTGGTCGCGGCCGGCGTCGTCCTGCTCTTCGTGTGGCCCTGGATCACCGCCCTGTTCGCCCAGCTCTTCCGGGTGCTGACGCGCTCGCTGCTCGGCCCCACGCGGGCGAGCCTGCAGGTCGCGGCGCTGCGCGAGTCGCGCGCCGGGACGGTCGAGGACGCCGACGCGCGGCTGCGCCGCATCGAGCGTGACCTGCACGACGGCACGCAGGCGCGGCTCGTCGCGGTCGCGATGCAGCTCGGCGAGGCGCGCGAGCAGCTCGCCGACGGCGGCGACCCCGCGGCCGCCGCCGGGCTCGTCGACACCGCGCACGCGTCGGCGAAGGAGGCGCTCGCCGAGCTGCGCGAGATCGCGCGCGGCATCCACCCGGCCGCGCTCGACGGCGGGCTCGCGGTCGCGCTCGAGACGCTCGCCGCGCGTGCGCCCCTGCCCGTCACGGTGGACGTCGACCCGGCCGTCGAGGCCGGTGGCCGGCTGGCGCCCGCCGTCGAGTCGATCGCGTACTACACCGTCGCGGAGCTGGTGACGAACGTCGCCAAGCACGCCGGGGCCTCGGGAGCCTACGTGCTGGTCGAGCGCCGCGACGGGCTGCTGCGCCTGCGCGTGCGCGACGACGGCCGCGGGGGTGCCGCCGTCGTGCCCGCCGACGGCTCCGGCCGGCGCACCGGGCTCGCGGGTCTGGTCGAGCGCGTCCGGTCCCTGGACGGCGCGGTCGACGTGTCGAGCCCGGCCGGTGGACCTACGGTCGTGACCGTGACCCTGCCGACGAGCGCCCGCCCATGACAGCGACGTCCACGGGCTTCGCGTCGGGGGCCTCCGCGACGTTGCGCGTGGTGATCGCCGAGGACTCGGCGATCCTGCGCGACGGCCTCGTCGCCCTGCTCGCGAGGCGCGGTCACGACGTCGTCGCGGCGGTGGGCGCCGCCGACGCGCTGGTCGCGCATGTCGACCGGCTCGGCCGGTCGGGCGCGCTGCCGGACGTCGTCGTCGCCGACGTGCGCATGCCGCCGTCGCACACCGACGAGGGCCTGCGCGCCGCCGTCGACCTGCGCGGCCGCCACCCGGGCCTGCCCGTCCTGCTGTTCTCGCAGTGGGTCGAGACGGCGTACGCGTCCCGGCTGC
>JAPSLQ010000251.1 GCA_031180595.1 Isoptericola sp.
GGCAGCACGGGAGCGCTACCTCGACGGGTCAGGGCGTACGGCGGCGCAGGGTCGCCACGCCCAGCACGACCGCACCGACGATGAACGCGACGATCACACCCACGGCGCCCTGCACGTCGGCCCACGCGCCGCCCGCGGCGAGGTCCTGCATGGCCTCGACCGCGTACGTCAGCGGGAACACGCGCGAGAGCCACTCGAGCACCGCGGGCATCTGGTCGCGCGGCATGATCAGGCCGCACGTGATGAGCTGCGGGAAGATGATCGCCGGCATCATCTGCACGGCCTGGAACTCGCTGCGGGCGAGCGCCGAGGCGGCGAGCCCGAGGCACGAGCCGAGCACGGCGTCGAGCAGGGCCACGACGACCACGAGCCACATGGGGCCGGCCACGTCCATGCCGACGAGGGTCGCGAACCCGACCACGACGAGCGCCTGCACGAGCGCGAGCGTCGCGAACGCGACCGCGTAGCCGGCCACGAAGTCGCCCTTGCCGAGCGGGGTGGTCATGAGCCGCTCGAGCGTGCCGGACTGCCGCTCGCGCAGCGTCGCCACGCTCGTGACGAGGAACATCACGACGAGCGGGAACAGGCCGACGAGCATGGGGCCGAACTGGTCGAGCACGGGCGTGCCGTCGAACATCCACGCGATCAGCCCGAGCAGCAGGCACGGCAGCACGAGGATGAGCGCGACGGTCCGGTGGTCGAAGCGCAGCTGCGCCAGCACCCGGGCCGCGGTGGTGAACGTGAGGTTCATCGGCTCGGCACCTCCCCGGCACCTCCGGGCGAGCCCGCGCCCGCGGCGGACGTGCGCTCGACGAGCGCGAGGAACGCGCGCTCGGCGTCGGGTGCCCCCGTCGTCCGCAGCAGCTCGTCGGGCGTGGTGTCCGCGACGAGCACCCCCTCGCGCAGGAGCAGCAGCCGGTCGCACCGCGCCGCCTCGTCCATGACGTGGCTCGACACGAGCAGCGTCCGCCCCTCGGCGGCGAGCCGCCGGAAGGTCGCCCACAGGTCGCGCCGGAGCACGGGGTCGAGCCCCACGGTCGGCTCGTCGAGCACCAGCAGCTCCGGCTCGCCGACCAGCGCCGCCGCGAGGGACACGCGCGACAGCTCGCCGCCCGACAGCGTGCCGACCCGCTGCTTCTCGTGCCCGCCGAGGTCCACGGTCGCCACGGCCCGCTCCACCGCCTCGCGCGTGCCCGACGCCGGCACCCCGGCCAGGCGCGCGAAGTAGCGCAGGTTCTGGGCCACCGTGAGGTCCCGGTACACCGAGGCCGCCTGCGTCACGTACCCGACGCGGCGCCGCAGGCTGGCCGAGCCCGCGGGCTCGCCGAGCACGGTGACCTCGCCGGTCACCCTGTCCTGCACGCCGACGACCGAGCGCAGCAGCGTCGTCTTGCCCGACCCCGAGGGCCCGAGCAGCCCGACCACCTGGCCGGCGGGGACGTCGACGTCGAGCCCTCCGATCACCTGTCGACCGCCCCGGACCACCCCGAGCCCGCGCACGCGGGCCGCGACGGCCGGGGCTCCGTCGTCGGTCGTGCGCGCTTTTTTCCTCATGTGGGGAATTCTGCTCCCGCCGACGGCTCGGCACAAGGGTTCAGCCGAGGTCTCCCGTGAGATAGCGCTGGAGGTTCGGCCCGACGAGGCGCGCGACGCGGTCGGGGGCCGCCGAGGCGAGCGGCTCCACGGGCACGAGGTAGCGGGTCATGAGCACGCCGGCCATCTGGGAGGCGACCAGCGACGTGCGCAGCGGCGCGTCCGACACCCCGAGGCGGCGCACGATGGGGCCCAGGATCTCCGCGCCGAGGAACTGCGGCATGAGCGCGCGCAGCCCCGGGTCGGCCATCACGGCCGGGACGACGAGCCGGACGGTCGCGCCGTAGTCGCTGTCCCACAGGGCGAGGACCTCGCGCACGAGGCGCTCGCCGAGCGACTCCACAGGACCGGCGACCACGTCGCGCACCAGAGCGCTGGGCTCGACGTCGGCGAGACCCAGGGTGGCCGTGAACAGGTGCTTCTTGTCGTCGAACCAGTGCCGGACGGTCCCCGGGTCGACGCCCGCGCGCCGGGCCACCCCGCGCAGCGACGCGGCGTCGTACCCGCGCTCGACGAACTCCTCGCGCGCGGCGGCGAGCACCTGCGCACGCGTGTCCTGGCCCGCGGGCCGGCGCCCACGGCGGCTCGGGGTGACGGCGTCGGCCACGGCTCAGCCCAGCTCGGCCGCCAGCTCGCGCGCCCGGTCGCGCGCCGCCTCGAGCGCGTCGAGGAACGCGGCGCGCACGCCACCGTCGTCGAGCCTGCGCAGCGCTGCCACCGTCGTGCCCCCGGGGGACGACACGCGCTCGCGCAGCGTGACCGGGTGCTCACCCGTCTCGTCGAGCAGGCGCCCCGCGCCGAGGACGGTCTGCACCGCGAGCGTGCGCGCCACGTCGCGGGTCAGGCCCAGCAGCACGCCCGCCTCCGCCATGGCGTCGACGACGTAGAACACGTACGCCGGGCCCGAGCCCGCGAGCGCCCCGACCGCGTCCATGTCCTTCTCGGCCACGCGCACGACGAGGCCGGAGCCGGACAGGATCCGCTCCACGAGCGCGACGTCGTCCTCGCTCGCCGCCGGGCCGCCCACGATCGCGGTCACGCCGGCGCCGACCTGGGCGGGCGTGTTGGGCATGGCCCGCACGACGGCGGTCCCGGCGGGCAGCCGGTCGGAGAAGAAGCGCAGCGGGAGCCCGGCCGCCACGCTCACGACGACCGCACCCGGGGCCAGGGAGCCGCCGATCTCCTCGAGCACCGCCGCCACGTCCTTGGGCTTGACGCCGACCACGACGACGCGCGCGTCGGCGACGGCGGCCGCGTTGTCCGTCGTCGTGCGCACGCCGTAGCGGGACTCGAGCTCGGACGCGCGCTCGTCGCGCCGCACCGTCGCGACGACGTCGCCGGGCGCGACGCCGCTGGCGAGCGCGCCCGCGAGCACCGCCTCGCCCATGTTGCCGGTGCCGCAGAAGGCCAGCCGAGTCCCCGTGATCGTCCCCTCCGCGCTCGTGCCCGTGATCGTCCCCGTGCTCTGCTCGTCCACGGGGACAACCGTACGCGGCGGGCCGGGGCGCGGAGCCGGGGACCGAGAGCCGGGGCTAGAGCGGGAAGGCCGTGTAGAAGTCCTCGACGACGTCGGCGGGGCCCGTCGCCTGCAGCACGACGGTGCCGTTGCGCCACGTGACCACCGACGTGCCCTCCTCGGGCCCCGGCGTCACGGCGTAGGTGCCGGCGGGGTCGCCGCCGACGGTGACGTCGCCGGAGATCGTCGGCGCGCCCGCGTCGGCGAGCAGCCGGTCGAGCTGGCGGCCGGCGCCGTCGGCGTCCGCCCACTGCCCCGCCACGACCTGCACGACGACGGTCCCCGTCGCCTCGGGGTCCGGCCCGTCGGCGTACGTGAGCGCCCAGGCCTCGACCGCGTCGCTCTCGTCCTCCCACGCCGGGTGCGGCTCGACCACCCGCAGCGCGAGCTGGAGGGTGGTGTCCGGCAGAGCGGTGAGGAACGCCGTCTGGTGCTCGGGGCGTCCGGTCGGCTCGACGGTCGGGGTCGGTGGGGGCGCCGTGACCGTGGCGGCCGGCAGGGG
>JAPSLQ010000024.1 GCA_031180595.1 Isoptericola sp.
TCGATCTGCCGTCCGCCGTCATGGCGACGGCGGCCCGGCACACCGGCCCCGTACGGGCGACCGAGCCGCTGGGCGGCCTGTCCGGGCGGACGGTCGCCCGCGTGCACGGGACCCGAACGTCGGTCGTCGTGAAGGGACCGCTCTCGTCGGTCGAGGTCGCCGCGGCCACCAGCCTCGCCCGACCGTTGGCCCGTTCCGGCGTCCGGACTCCCCGCACCCTCGCGGTCCTTGACGCCTCGGGCGAGGCGTGGCTGGTGATGGAGCACCTGCCGCGTGACCTCCCGCGACACCGCTGGGGAGGGGATCCGCACGTGCTCCGTGCGCTACGAGGACTCCACTCGCTCCCCCGCGAGCTGGTCGAGCACCTGCACGGTCGGTACCGGCCTCGGTGGGACGCGCCGCTCACCGCGGCGGCCTGCGAGACCCTCGCCGTCGACGACGCCACGGCCGCGCGCCTGGCGGACCTCGCCGAGCGCGCCGGACGCCTGTTCGCGGCGGATCGCGTCATCTCCGGCGACGCCAACCCGCTGAACTGGCGTCTCGACGCCGACGACCAGCCCGTGCTCGTGGACTGGGAGCGGATCACCGTGGCGTCGCCGGCCATCGACCTCGCGACCGTCATTCCCGGCCTCCCGGACCGCCGGACCGCCGGCTCGGTCGTCTCCGCGTACGGGGACGACACGGTTACCGTCGACGAGGTCGTGCTCGCCAAGGTCTGGACCGTCGTCGAGCTGGCAGCGACGGCTCCTGCGGGGTCGGCCGCGCGAGGTGTGGTCGAGCAGGTCCGCACGCCGTTCCTCGAGTGGCTGTGGAGCGGTGACGGCGGCGGGCCGATCGTCTGACGCCCGCGATGCCGACGTCAGCGACCTGCGCCCTGATCGGCGGCGGGGGGCGCTGGCCGGTATGCGGCCACATCGCCGCGCTGTCCCAGACAGACCTGAGGCCTGGTGAAACATCGTTTCACCAGGCCTTCTGGTCGGGCTGACAGGATTTGAACCTGCGACCCCTTGACCCCCAGTCAAGTGCGCTACCAAGCTGCGCCACAGCCCGATCGGCTCGCCGACACGTCGGCCGAGCCGTCCGACCCCGCAGGGCCGACCGAAATACTACCCCAGGTCAGGTGCTGGTCGTGAACGCCGGCGGGTGCGGCGGCGTCATCCCGCGCGCACCTCGCCGAGCACCCGGGCAGTGGCCAGAGCGGCCGCCGCGGCCTCGTATCCCTTGTCCTCGCTCGAGCCCTCGAGTCCCGCGCGGTCGAGCGCCTGCGCCTCGTCGTCGCACGTCAGCACGCCGAAGCCGACGGGCACGGTGTGGTCGAGCGCGACGCGGGTCAGCCCGTCGGTCGCGGCCGCGCAGACGTAGTCGAAGTGCGGAGTCCCGCCGCGGACGACCACGCCGAGCGCCACCACGGCGTCGTACCCGGCGGCCGCGAGCGCCTGCGCGGCGACGGGCAGCTCGAACGATCCCGGCACGCGCACGACGCGCGGCTCGGCGACCTGGTGGTCGGCGCACGCGCGGAGCGCGCCGTCGAGCAGGCCCTGCATGACGACGTCGTGCCAGCTCGCCGCGACGATCGCGACGCGCAGGTCCGAGCAGTCGACGGGCGCGCTGCGCGGGGCGCCGGCGCCGCTCATCGGACGAGCCCGGCGGTCTGAGCGGCGGGTGCGGTGGTCTGCATGATCTCTCCCTCGGCGGGTTCGGTCTCGACGGACGGGTCCAGGTGGGGCAGGTCGTGCCCCATGCGGTCGCGCTTGGTGCGCAGGTAGCCCAGGTGCCGCGGGTCGGGCGGGAGGGCCAGGGGCAGCCGCTCGACGACGGTCGCTCCCCCGGCCTCGAGGCCCGTCACCTTGGCGGGGTTGTTGGTCAGCAGCCGCACGGCCGGCATGCCGAGGTCGCGCAGGATCTGTGCCGCCACGCCGTACTCGCGGGCGTCGGCGGGCAGACCCTGCTCGAGGTTGGCGTCCACCGTGTCGCGCCCGGCGTCCTGCAGCGCGTACGCGGCGAGCTTCGCGGCCAGCCCGATCCCCCGGCCCTCGTGCCCCCGCAGGTACACCACGACGCCGCGTCCCTCGGCCGCGATGCGGTCCAGCGCCGCGTCGAGCTGGGGCCCGCAGTCGCAGCGCGCGCTGCCGAACGCGTCGCCCGTGAGGCACTCGGAGTGCACCCGGGCCAGGACGGGCTCCTGTGCTGCCTGCCCGGGCGCGGGCAGGTCGCCGGCCACGAGCGCGACGTGCTCGACGCCGTCCAGGACGTCGCGGTAGGCCACCGCGGTCAGGTCTCCGTGGCGCGTGGGCAGCCGCGTGGCCGCGACGCGCTCGACGAGCCGCTCGGTGCGGCGCCGGTAGGCCGCGAGCTCCTCGACGGAGATGAGCGCCAGCCCGTGACGGGCCGCGAACTCCCGCAGGGCGGGCAGCCGCATGAGCGTGCCGTCGTCGTGCACGAGCTCCGCGAGCACGCCGGCCTCCGGCAGGCCCGCGAGCCGGGCGAGGTCGACCGCGGCCTCGGTGTGGCCGCGGCGCGCGAGCACGCCGCCGTCGCGCGCCCGCAGCGGCAGCACGTGCCCCGGGCGCGTGAGGTCCGCCGGGCGCGCGTGCGGGTCGGCGAGGACGCGCGCGGTGCGCGTGCGGTCGGCCGCCGAGATGCCCGTGCCGACGCCCGTCGCGGCGTCCACGGTGATCGTGTACGCGGTGCGGAACTGGTCGCGGTTCTCGGCCACCATGAGCGGCAGCTCGAGACGGTCGAGGATCTCCCCCGACGCCGGCACGCAGATCAGGCCGCTCGTGTGCCGGATCGTGAACGCCATGGTCTCGGGAGTGACGGTCGCGGCGGCGAGGATGATGTCACCCTCGTTCTCCCGGTCGTGGTCGTCGACCACGACGACCGGACGCCCGGCCGCGATCTCGGCGATCGCGCGCTCGACGCGGGCCGTGGGCTCCGGCGTGGTGCGGGCGCTCATCGGTCCGCCCCCGCGACGAGACCGGCGACCAGCAGGCGCTCGACGTGCCGCGCGAGCACGTCCGTCTCGAGGTTGACCCGCTCGCCCACGGCGCGCGCACCCAGCGTGGTCCTGGCGAGGGTCTCGGGGATGAGGCTCACGGTGAAGCGGTCGTCGCCCGCGTCCACCACGGTGAGGCTCACGCCGTCGACGGCGATCGACCCCTTGGGCACGACGTAGCGCGCGAGGTCCGCGGGCAACGAGATCTCGACGACCTCCCACCGCTCGCCCGGCTCACGCCGCAGCACCGTGCCGACGCCGTCGACGTGGCCCTGCACGACGTGCCCGCCGAGCCGTCCACCGGCCGCGAGCGCCCGCTCGAGGTTGACGGGCGCGCCCGGGCCGACCGCCCCGAGCGCCGTGCGCTCGAGCGTCTCGGCCATCAGGTCGGCCGTCCACGTCCGCCGCCCGTCGGCCGTCTCGCCCAGGTCGACGACGGTCAGGCAGCACCCGTTCACGGCGATCGAGTCCCCGTGCCGCACGTCGCCCAGGACGACGTCGGCGGCGACCTCGAGCCGCGCCGCGTCGGCGCTCCGCGTGAGCGCCACGACGGTGCCCAGCTCCTCCACGATCCCGGTGAACATCCCTCAGCCCTCCGTCCGCGGCCGAAGCGTCAGCCGCACGTTCGTCTCCCCGGCGGGCGTGTGCCCGTCGGGCTCTGCACCGATCACGGTCACGTCGGTGACCTCGAGCCGCGCCGCGTCGCCGATCGTGCCGATCCCGAGGTCGCCGACGGCGGCAGGCCCGCTGCCGAGCAGCACGGGCGCCACGTAGACCACGACCTCGTCGACCAGCCCGGCCCGCCAGAACGCCGCGGCGAGGCGCGGCCCGCCCTCGAGGAGCACGTGGCGGCGCTCGCGCGCCCAGAGCTCCTCCAGCGCGGGGAGCGGGTCGCGCGTGCGCAGGTGCACCCATCCGGCGTCGCGGCCCGCGGGGCCGGGCTCGCGCACGCGGGCCGACGGCGGCACCTCGGTGAGGCCCATGACCGCACGCAGCGGCCCGGGTGCGGTCCGGGCCACCGCGGAGTCGGCGTCGCGGACCGTGAGCGCCGGGTCGTCGGTCAGCAGCGTGCCCGTGCCGACCAGCACCGTGTCGACTGACGAGCGCAGCCGGTGCGCGTCGCGGCGGGCCGCCGCGCTCGAGATCCAGCGGGACGTCCCGTCCGCCGCGGCGGTGCGGCCGTCGAGCGTCGTCGCCACCTTCCACGTCACGACCGGCCGCCCCAGCTCCATCGCCCGGGACCACGCCTGGTTGAGCGCCCTGGCCTCCGTGGCGAGCAGCCCGCCGACGACCTCGACGCCCGCCGCCCGCAGGGCCGCGGCGCCGCCCGCCGCGTCGGGGTTCGGGTCTTGCTGGGCGAAGACCACCCGGGCGACACCGGCGTCGGCCAGCGCCTCGGCGCACGGGCCGGTGCGGCCCCGGTGCGCGCACGGCTCGAGGGTCACGACGGCGGTCGCGCCGCGTGCCGCGTCGGGTCCCGCGGCCGTGTGCGCGCGCAGCAGGGCGTCCGCCTCGGCGTGCGGGGTGCCGGCCCCGCGGTGGAAGCCCTCGGCGAGCACGGCCCCGTCGGGTGCGAGCAGCACGCAGCCCACGCGCGGGTTGGGCCCGGGCATCGGTCCCGGGGTCGCGGCGAGCTCGAGGGCTCGCCGCATCGCGGCACGCTCGGTGTCGCTCGGGATGGGCCCCCTCGGGGTGGCCGCCGTCATAGATCGCCCCTGTCGTCCGGTCGCGGACCCCGGGGCGGGACGTGGACGTGCTCGTACGCCCGGACGCGCGACACGGCGGGGACGCCGAGGCACGCGACCAGGAGCAGAGCCGTCGCGTGCGCTTCCCATCCGGACTTTGACCGTCGGTCCAGGAGTTCCACCTGGTCAACCGGTCACTGGATGTGACCGGGTCGCGGACTATCACCGCCGGTTCGGAGTTTCACCGACCCCAGAGCACGCGAGCTTCTCGCTCGTCGACCGCTGACGCTGCCACGCCGGACCGGTCCGTGGCAAACCCGCAGGCTGCGGTCAGGCGTCGGGGGCGCCGCGAGGCACGTCGACGGTCTCGACCTCCTCGGCGCCCTCGCGCAGCGCCACCTCCAGCAGCGCGAACACGAGCAGGTCGACGACGAGCCCGGCCACGCCGACCCACTGCACCGCCCGGAAGACGAGCACCTGGGTCACGAGCAGGCTGACGAGCACGCCGCGGCGCACCCACGCCGCCGCGCGGCGGGGATCGCGCCGGCCGACCAGCACCGACGTCGCCACGCACGCGACCGTGACGCCGGCGCCGAGCAGGATCCCGACGCCCACCCACGTCGGCGACGCCGCGTCGCCCACCAGGACCCGGACGCCGGCGGAGGTGGAGAAGAGCGCGACACCCACCACGGCGAGGCCCACCACCCAGGCGGCCCAGCGCAGACGCAGCGCCCCGCGCAACCACCGGTCCGCGCGCACGCCCAGGGTGCGGACAGGGTCCGGCACGGCGACGTCGTCGTGCGGCACCGCCTCGACGAGCGCCTCGAGCTCGGCGGCCCCCGGCTCCCCCCGGCCCCGCACGACCAGCGCGCGCGCCTCGGCGCGGGCCGCGTCGGTGAACCCGCCGGCCATGCCCGACGCCGCGCGGTCGGCCGCCACCGCGAGGTACTCGGCGGGGTGGTGCTCACGCCGTCCGTGCAGGGCCTCGACCAGCAGCACCAGCGCCACGACAGTCGCGTAGATGAGCGCCGCCGTCGGGGCGTAGAAGTAGTCGTTGTCGTCGGTGACGAACTTGCCGACCTCGTCGACGAACAGCCCGAAGCCCACGCCGCCGACGACGGCACCGACCCAGCGCACCGCGGGGCCGACGTACGACAGCAGCAGCACGAAGGCGACGGCCATGAGCAGCCCGCCCCACAGCACGTGCGCGACGTGCAGGCCCCCGCCGCCGATCTGCGGGTACCCCGCGGCGGCGAGGTAGGCGCGGGTGACGAGCACCGTGGCCACGCCCACGACGAGGAACGTGGTGAGGTGCCGCACGGCGGCCGTGTCCCGGGCCACGCCCAGGCGCAGCAGCCGGCCGCGGCCGGCGAGCCGCCCGTCGTCGTGCACGGTCTGAGAACCCACGGCCCGCACCCTACCGGCGGCGCTTCTCCCGCACGCGGACGCTGATCTCGATGGGCGAGCCCGAGAACCCGAACGTCTCGCGCAGCCGGCGCTCGATGAACCGGCGGTAGCCCGCCTCGAGGAAGCCGGTCGCGAAGACGACGAACCGCGGCGGGCGGGTCGAGGCCTGCGTCGCGAACAGGATGCGGGGCTGCTTGCCGCCGCGCAGCGGGTGCGGGTGCGCCGCCACGAGCTCCCCGAGGAAGGCGTTGAGGCGACCCGTGGGGATGCGCGTGTCCCACGAGCTCAGCGCCGTCTCGAGCGCGGGCACGAGACGGTCGGTGTGCCAGCCGGTGCGCGCCGAGACGTTGACGCGCGGCGCCCACTGGACCTGGACCAGGTCCTTCTCGATCTCGCGCTCCAGGTACGGGCGGCGCTCCTCGTCCATGAGGTCCCACTTGTTGTACGCGATGACCAGGGCGCGTCCGGCGTCGACGACCTGGGAGATGACGCGCGTGTCCTGCTCGGTCAGCGGCTGCGAGGCGTCGACCAGGACGACGGCGACCTCGGCCTTCTCGATCGCGGCCTGGGTGCGCAGCGAGGCGTAGAAGTCCGCGCCGCGCGTCTGGTGCACGCGCCGGCGGATGCCCGCGGTGTCGACGAACCAGTACGGCACGCCCTTGATCTCGACCAGCTCGTCGACCGGGTCGCGCGTGGTTCCGGCCATCTCGTCGACGACGACGCGCTCGGCGCCGGCGATCTTGTTGAGCAGCGACGACTTGCCGACGTTGGGCCGCCCGACGAGCGCGACCCGGCGCGGGCCCGTGGGCCGCAGCTCGCCGTGCTCGGACTCGGTCGGCAGGACGGCCATCGCGGCGTCGAGCAGGTCGCCCGTCCCGCGCCCGTGCAGCGCCGAGACGGGGTGCGGCTCGCCCAGGCCGAGCGACCACAGGTAGGCGGCGTCGGCCTCGCCCGACGGCCCGTCGACCTTGTTGGCGCACAGCACGACGGGCTTGCCCGAGCGCCGCAGCAGCTCGACGACGCGCTCGTCGGTCGACGTCGCGCCGACCGTCGCGTCGACGACGAACACCACCGCGTCGGCCAGGGCGATGGCGACCTCGGCCTGCTCGGCGACCTTGGACTCGATGCCGGCGACGTCGACCTCCCAGCCGCCCGTGTCGACGAGCGTGAAGCTGCGTCCTGCCCACTCCCCTGGGTAGCTCACGCGGTCGCGCGTGACCCCCGGGGTGTCCTCGACGACCGCCTCGCGGCGGCCGAGGATGCGGTTGACGAGCGTCGACTTGCCCACGTTCGGGCGCCCGACGACGGCGAGCACCGGCAGCGGCGCCGCGCCGGGCGCGCCCTCGTCGTCGCCGAAGCCGCCCTCGAGCAGCGCGCGGTCGTCCTCGTCGAGCTCGAACTCCTCGAGCCCGGCTCGCAGCGCGCGCTCGCGCGCCTCGTCGTCGGCGAACGTGACGACCTCCGGCTCGCCGGGGTCGTCGGCGTCGGGGGTGTCCCCGGTGCCGGCGAGGAGGTCCGGCTGGAGGTCGTCGATCGGCTCGGCGGAGTTCTCGGCAGGCGTCGAGGCGCCGTCGGCGGGTGCGGTCATGGGGACATTCTCCCAGCCCCGCGCGGTGCCGCCCGACAGGAACCGCTTCAGGAGGTCGTGACCTGCGCGACGACGGCCAGCACGGCGTCGACCGTCTGGTCGAGGTCGAGCTCGGACGAGTCGACCGTCACGACGCCGTCGGCCGCGACGTGGAACTGGCTCACGGTGGCGTCGTCGCGGTCGCGACGCAGCACCTGGTCCTTCGTCGCCTCGACCGCCTCGGCGTCCGCAGCGCCGTGCACCTCGAGGGAGCGCCGGCGCAGTCGCGCCTCCTCGCTCGCCGTGAGCAGCACGCGGGCGTCGGCGTCGGGTGCGACGACGGTCGTGATGTCGCGGCCCTCGGCCACGATGCCCGCACCGCCCGAGAACCCGCCGGGGCCGGTCTCGGCCTCGATGATCCTGCGCTGGCGGCGGCGCAGCTCCGCGCGCACGTCGAGGTTCGTCGCGACGGCGGAGACCGCGGTGGAGACCTCCGTGGTGCGGATCGCGGCGCTCACGTCGCCGCCCTCGAGCAGCACGGTCGGGCCCGACGGGTCGAGCCCCATCTCGAGCGGCATCACGCGCACGGCGTGCGCCACGGCGTGCTGGTCGCGCAGGTCCTCGCCGCGCCGCTGGCACCACAGCGTCGCCGCCCGGTACATGGCACCGGTGTCCAGGTACGCCAGGCCGAGGCGCTGCGCGACGGCCCTCGACACGCTCGACTTGCCGGAGCCGGACGGTCCGTCGACGGCGATGACGACCACGTGGTCTCTCCTCGTGCTGGTGGGGTCGGGGCTGGACGGACGGCCGGTCACATGTCGACGGCGCGCATGAGCGAGCCGAGCTCGGTGCGGCCCAGCACGCGGGTGCGCCCGGCGCGCAGGTCGCCGAGTGCGACCGGCCCGATGCGGGTGCGCACGAGACGCGTCACCGGCCGCTCGACGGCGTCGAACATGCGCCGCACGATGCGGTTGCGGCCCTCGTGCAGCACGACCTCGAGCATGGTCTGTCCCTCGACGGCGTCCACCACGCGGATCTTGTCGAGCCGCGCCGGGCCGTCCTCGAGCTCGACGCCCTCGAGCAGCTGCTTGCGGACCCGCGGGTAGACCTCGCCGCCCGTGACGGTCACGAGGTAGGTCTTGGGGATCTCGTAGCGCGGGTGCGAGAGCCGGTTGGCGAGCTCGCCGTCGTTGGTGAGCAGGAGCAGGCCCTCACTGTCGGCGTCGAGCCGGCCGACGTGGAAGAGCCGCTCCGTCCGGTCCTTGACGAGGTCGGCGATCGTGGGCCGGCCGTCGGGGTCGCTCATCGTGGACACGACGCCGTGCGGCTTGTTGAGCGCGAGCGTCACCTTGGACGGGTCGAGCTGCACCCGCATGCCGTCGACGTCCACGACCGCGGTCGTCGGGTCGATACGCACGCCCAGCTCGGTCACGAGCACGCCGTCGACCTCCACGTGGCCGCCGCTGATCAGCTCCTCGCACTTGCGGCGCGAGCCGAGGCCGGCCTGGGCGAGCACCTTCTGCAGGCGGACGCCGTCGGCGACGTGGACGTCGCGGTGCTCGACGGGCTCGGGGGCGGGGCGGCGGCGGGCGGGACGGTCGGGGCGGCGGCTCCCGCCGCGGCGTGACGTGCTCATGGGCCCGATTCTCTCAGGTCGGCACGGGTGCTCAGTCGTCGATCCCGAGCGCCGCGACCTCCTCGACGCCCGGCAGGTGCGGGGCGAGAGGCGGCAGGTCGTCGAGCGAGGACCAGCCCATGCGGTCGAGGAACTCGCCCGTCGTGCCGAACAGGGCCGCCCCGGTCATCGGGTCCTGGCCGGTCTCGGCGATGAGGCCGCGCGCCAGGAGCGTGCGCACCACGCCGTCGACGTTGACCCCGCGGACGGCCGACACCTGGCCGCGCGTCACCGGCTGGCGGTACGCGATGACGGCGAGCGTCTCGAGCGCCGCCTGGCTCAGGCGGGAGGACTGCCCCTCGAGCACGAACCGCGCGACGACGTCGGCGTGGGCGCGCGAGGACCAGAACCGCCAGCCCTCCGCGCCCTCGCGCAGCTCGAACCCGCGCGGGCGTGCGCCGCCGTCGCCCCGGTACTCCGCGGCGAGCTCCTCGAGCGTCTCGCGCACCCGGGGCACGGGCAGGTCGACCGCGGCGGCGAGCCGCTCCGTGGGCACGGGCGACTCGGCGACCATGAGCACGGCCTCGAGGGCCGCCGCGGCCCCGCCGGGCAGGCTCGCGACGTCGACCTCGACCTCGTCCGCGCTGCTCGTCCCCGTCGTATCCGTCATACCGCTCCCTCCGTGACGGCCATGCCGTCGAGCCCCTCGCCGCCGAGCTCGGCGTCGTCGGGGTCCTCGCCGTCGAACTCCTCGAACCCCGCGCCGACGACGTCGGCGCCGTCGTGCCCGGTCCAGCGCACCGTGAGCTCGCCCAGCGGCGTGACCTGCTCGAACGCGACGTCACCGCCGCGGAACAGCTCGAGCAGCGCGAGGAACCGCGCGACGGCGACGATCCGCTCCTCGCCGGCCACCAGCGTCCGGAACGTCACCGCGTGCTCGCGGCGCAGCCGGTCCGCGATCACCTGGGCCTGCTCGCGCACGCTGACGAGCGGCGCGTGCAGGTGCGACAGACCCACGACGGGGGGCGGCTTGGGCGTGAGCGCCCTGGCGGCCAGCTCTGCGAGCCGCGTCCCGTCGAGCGTCCACACCAGCTCCGGCAGCAACGCCGCGAGCTGCGGCTCGAGCGGGACGGACCGCGGCACGCGCCGACCCTCGGTCGCCATGCGCTCTGCCAGCACCGCGGAGATCTCCTTGTAGGCCCGGTACTGCAGCAGGCGCGCGAACAGCAGGTCGCGCGCCTCGAGCAGCTCGAGGTCCTCGGCGTCCTCCTCGACCACACCCGGCAGCAGGCGGGCGGCCTTGAGGTCGAGCAGCGTCGCGGCGACGACGAGGAACTCGCTCGCGGTGCCGAGGTCCCACGACGGGTGCTCCTCGCCGCGCGCCTGCGCCGCGCGGGACGCCGCCTCGGCGGAGCGGATGTGGGCGACGAACTCGTCCGTCACCACCGCGAGCGCCACCTCGGTGACGTCCAGCTCGTGCTTGGCGATGAGCGACAGCAGCAGGTCGAACGGTCCCGAGAAGTTGTCCAGGTGCACCTGGAACCCGGACGGCGCCGCCGCGTCCTCCACGGTGGGCACCTACGCGGTGTCCCCGCGGGCCACGAGCTCCCGGGCCAGCTGCCGGTACGCCTCCGCGCCCGCGTGGTTCGGGGCGTAGGCGGTGATCGGCTCGGCGGCGACCGAGGCGTCGGGGAACTTCACGGTGCGCCCGATGAGCGTGTGCAGGAGGGTGTCGCCGAACGCCTCGTGGACCCGCGCCACGACCTCGCGCGAGTGCAGCGTGCGCGAGTCGTACATGGTGGGCAGGATGCCGTCGATCTCGAGCGCGGGGTTCAGGCGGTCGCGCACCTTCTCGATCGTCTCGATGAGCAGCGCCACCCCGCGCAGGGCGAAGAACTCGCACTCGAGCGGGATCAGGACCCCGTGCGCGGCCGTGAGCGCGTTGACGGTCAGCAGCCCCAGCGACGGCTGGCAGTCGACGAGGACGACGTCGTAGTCGTCGAGCGCGGGTCGCAGCGCCCGGGAGAGCACCGACTCACGCGCCACCTCGCCGACGAGCTGGACCTCCGCCGCGGACAGGTCGATGTTGGCGGGCACGACGTCGAGCCCGTCGATCGCCGTGGACTGCACGACGTCGGACAGCTCGACGCCGCGCTCCATCAGCAGGTTGTAGACGCTGAGCTCGAGCTCGTGCGGGTTCACGCCCACGCCGACCGACGCCGCGCCCTGCGGGTCGAAGTCGACGAGCAGGACCCGGCGCCCGTACTCGGCCAGCGCCGCGCCCAGGTTGATCGTGGTGGTCGTCTTGCCGACGCCGCCCTTCTGGTTGCACATCGCGACGATGCGGGCCGGCCCGTGCGAGGTCAGCGGGGGCGGGACGGGGAAGTCGGGAAGGGGGCGCCCGACGACGTCGGTGCGTCCGCCGTCGGCGAAGAGGGCCGTCTGCGTCATGGTGTCGCTCCCGAGTGCCTCGCTCACGTCCGTCACGCTACCCCAGCACCCCCGCCGCCCCTCGCCCCCCTTCCGGCGTGCCGCCCATCGGCCGTCCCGTCCTCCGGCTCAGCCGAGCACGTGTCGGCCGAGCCTGCGGTTCCGCTCCGGCTCAGCCGAGGGCCCGGGGGTGCGTCGCCGCGTACACCTCGCGCAGCGCCTCGGGCGTGACCATCGTGTAGATCTGGGTGGTCGTGACGGACGCGTGGCCCAGCAGCTCCTGGACGACGCGGACGTCGGCCCCGCCGGCCAGCAGGTGGGTCGCGAACGAGTGCCGCAGCGTGTGCGGCGAGACCGGCTCGGCGATGCCCGCCCGCTCGGCGGCCCGGCGCAGCACCGCCCACGCGCTCTGGCGCGAGAGGCGTGCGCCGCGGGTGTTGAGGAACAGCGCCGGCGTGCCGCGGCCCGCCGCGGCGAGCCCCGGCCTGCCTCGCACGAGGTAGGCGTCGAGCGCGGCGCGCGCGTACGAGCCGACGGGCACGACGCGCTCCTTGCTGCCCTTGCCGAGGAGCCGCACGACGGCGTGCGGGGACGGGGCCGTCCCGTCGTGCTCCTCCTCGCGCCCGAGCCAGCCCACCGCGTCGACGTCGAGCCCGACGACCTCGCTGATGCGCCCGCCCGTCGAGTACAGCAGCTCGAGCAGCGCGCGGTCGCGCAGCGGCACCGGACCCTCCCCCGACCCGGCGGCCGTGAGCAGCCGCGCGACGTCGTCGACCGAGAGCGCGTGCGGCAGGCGGCGCAGCTGCTGGGGGGCGTGCACGTCCGCGGACGGGTCGGCGGCGGCGAGGCCCTCGGCCTGCGCGAACCGGTGCCAGCCGCGCACGGCGGCCAGGGCACGGGCGGTCGACGACGCCGACAGCGGCGTGCCGCCGTCGGACCCCTGCCGCAGGACCGACACGTAGGCGGTGACGTCGGCCTCGGCGACGTCCTCGATCCGGGACCGGCCGACGGCGGCCAGGTGCCGCGCGTAGCGGGTCAGGTCGCGGCGGTAGGCGGAGACGGTGTTGCCGGACAGGCCGCGCTCGACCCCGAGGTGTGCGAGGTAGTCGCGCAGCGGTGCCTGCAGGCCCGGGGCGAGGCCGGGGTCGTGGGCGGTGTCGGGCACCGGCCCATCATGCCCCGACGGCGGCTCAGAACGGGAGGAACACGTCGACGGCGACGGCCACGAAAAGCAAGGTCAGGTAGGTGATCGAGGCGTGGAACACCTTCATGGCGCCGAGCTTGCCGCGCGCGTCGCCGCGCGCGCGGCGGAGCATGCCGATCGTCGAGGCGAGGAACCAGCCGCCCAGCCCGGCGGCCACGACCGCGTAGACCCACGACATGCCGGCGAGCGGCACGAGCGCGAGCGAGCAGACGATCATCGCGACGGTGTACGCGACCATCTCGACGGCGACGCGCCGGTCGGACGCGACGACGGGGAGCATGGGGACGCCCGCGGCCGCGTAGTCGCGCTTGAACTTCACCGACAGCGGCCAGTAGTGCGGCGGCGTCCAGAAGAAGATCACGCCGAACAGCGCGAGGGCCGCCCAGCTGAGCGACTCCGTGACGGCGGCCCAGCCGATGAACACGGGCATGCAGCCGGCGATCCCGCCCCACACGATGTTCTGGGGGGTGCGCCGCTTGAGGATCATCGTGTAGCCGACGACGTAGATCACGATGGCCGCGAACGTGAGCCAGGCGGCGGCCACGTTGACCACGAGGGCGAACCACACGAGGGCCACGACGCCGAGCACCGTGGCGAAGACCAGCGCCGAGCGCGGCGTGACCTCGCCCGTGACGAGCGGGCGCCGCTTGGTCCGGTTCATCAGCTCGTCGATGTCGCGGTCGAGGTAGCAGTTGAACGCGTTGGCCGAGCCGGCGGCGAGCGCGCCGCCGACGAGCGTGGCCAGGACGAGCCACAGGTCGGGAAGCCCGCCCTCGGCCAGGATCATGGTCGGGACGGTGGTCACCAGCAGGAGCTCGATGACGCGCGGCTTGGTCAGCGCGACGTACGCGGCCGCGCGGTCGCGCCAGCCGCGACCCGGTGGGACCTCGCCGCGAGCCCCGGTCCGCGACGCGCGACGGGTCGCCCCTGGAGCCGGGGGCGTCGCCGGGCCGGTCGTCGTCTGGCTCGTCGTGCTCACGCGCGTGGGGGTTCCGTTCTGGGCTCGGCAGGCTCGGGGTCCGCTTCATCGTACGCCGCCCCACCTGGGCGGTGGCACGGGCAGGGCAGCGCGCCGGTGTGAGAAATGCCGCCTCGCCCGACCTGCTGCGACGCATCCTGGACGCCCCGGCGCACCCCACCGTGCGGCGCTAGGGTGGATGCGGCAGTTCCGCACGCACCCCGCCGCCCCGCGCCGCGGGCAGGAAAGAGGCAATCTGGTGAACGCGTTCGACCCCGCACTGACGCCGCTCGAGTGGACCGACCTCGACGACCGCGCGGTGAAGACCATCAAGGCTCTGGCGGCCGACGCCGTGGAGAAGGTGGGCAACGGCCACCCGGGCACGGCGATCTCGCTCGCGCCGGCGGCGTACCTGCTCTTCCAGAAGGCCATGCGCCACGACCCGGCCGACCCCGAGTGGGTCGGGCGCGACCGGTTCGTCCTGTCCGCCGGCCACTCGTCGCTGACGATCTACCTCCAGCTCTTCCTCGCGGGCTACGGCCTCGAGCTGGACGACATCGCCGCGCTGCGCACCTGGGGCTCCAAGACGCCGGGCCACCCCGAGTACGGCCACACCGCCGGCGTCGAGATCACGACGGGGCCGCTCGGCCAGGGCCTGGCCTCCGCGGTCGGCATGGCGTTCGCGGCCCGCCGCGAGCGGGGCCTGCTCGACCCGAACGCCGCGCCCGGCAGCTCGCCGTTCGACCACCACGTCTACGTCATCGCCTCCGACGGCGACCTGCAGGAGGGCGTGACGTCCGAGGCGTCGTCGCTCGCCGGCCACCAGCAGCTGGGCAACCTCGTCGTGATCTGGGACGACAACAAGATCTCGATCGAGGACGACACCGACATCGCCTTCACCGAGGACGTGCTCGCGCGGTACGAGGCGTACGGATGGCACACCCAGCGCGTCGACTGGACGCAGGGCGGCACCGGCTACGCCGAGGACGTCGACGCCCTCGCGGCCGCGATCGCCGCGGCCAAGGCCGAGACCGGCCGCCCCTCGCTCATCGGCCTGCGCACGATCATCGGCTGGCCCTCGCCGACCAAGCAGAACACCGGCGGCATCCACGGCTCCGCGATGGGCGCCGACGAGGTCGCGGGCCTCAAGACCGAGCTCGGGCTCGACCCGGAGGCGACGTTCGCGGTGGCCGACGACGTGATCGCCTACACGCGCGCGGTCGCCGAGCGCCAGGGCGAGCAGCGGCGGGCGTGGGAGTCGGCGTTCGAGGCGTGGCAGACCGCCAACCCCTCGGGTGCGAAGCTGCTCCAGCGCCTGCGCGCCCACGAGCTCCCCGAGGGCTGGACCGACGCCCTGCCCGTGTTCGAGGCGTCCGTCAAGGGCGTGGCGACCCGCGCGGCGTCGGGCAAGGTGCTCACGGCGCTCAAGGACGTGCTGCCCGAGCTGTGGGGCGGCTCTGCCGACCTCGCCGGCTCCAACAACACGACGATGGACGGCGAGCCGTCGTTCGTCCCGGTCGAGCACGCGACCAAGAAGTTCCCCGGCCACGAGTACGGCCGCACGCTGCACTTCGGCGTCCGCGAGCACGGCATGGGCGCGATCCTCAACGGCATCGTCCTGCACGGGCTCACCCGGCCCTACGGCGGCACGTTCCTGCAGTTCTCGGACTACATGCGCGCGGCGGTCCGGCTCGCGGCCCTCATGGAGATCCCGACGACGTTCGTGTGGACCCACGACTCCATCGGCCTCGGCGAGGACGGCCCGACGCACCAGCCCGTGGAGCACCTGGCCGCGCTGCGCGCGATCCCGGGTCTCGACGTGGTGCGCCCGGCGGACGCGAACGAGACCACGTGGGCCTGGCGCGGCGTCCTCGAGAACACGAAGAACCCGGCCGGCCTCATCCTCACGCGTCAGAACGTGCCGACCTTCCCGCGCGGTAAGGACGGCTACGCCGACGCCGAGGGCACGCTCAAGGGCGCCTACACGCTCCTGGACGCGGTGAACGAGGAGACGGGCGCACCGGACGTGATCCTCGTGGGCACCGGCTCCGAGGTGCAGCTCGCCGTCGAGGCCCGTGAGCTGCTCGCCGCCGACGGCATCGCCGCGCGAGTGGTGTCCATGCCGAGCCGCGAGTGGTTCGACCGTCAGGACGCCGGGTACCGCGAGTCGGTGCTCCCGCCCACGGTGCGGGCGCGCGTCTCGGTCGAGGCGGGCATCGCGCAGGGCTGGCACGACATCGTCGGCGACGCCGGGCGCACCGTCTCGCTCGAGCACTACGGCGCCTCCGCCGACTTCAAGACCCTGTACCGCGAGTTCGGCATCACCGCGCAGGCCGTGGCGGACGCCGCACGCGAGTCCCTGGCCGTCGCCCGCGGCGAGGCCTGACCCCGACGGCGGCCGGCGCACCGCGCCGGCCGCCGTCGTCGTCATCACGAAGCAAGGGAAGGCAGAACCCATGCCCGAGTCCACGACCGACCAGACCCGTCCCACCCGCCGCCTCAGCGAGGCCGGCGTCTCCATCTGGCTGGACGACCTGTCGCGCGAGCTGCTCGACGGCGGCCTCGCGGACCTCGTCGAGAACCGCGACGTCGTCGGCGTCACGACGAACCCGACGATCTTCGCGTCGGCGATGGCCAAGGGCCACGCCTACGACGCGGACCTGGCCGCGCTGAAGGGAACCGACGTCGAGCCGGCCGTCGAGAAGATCACCACCGACGACGTCCGCTCCGCGGCCGACCAGCTGCGCGACCTGTACGACCGCACCGAGACGGTCGACGGCCGCGTCTCGATCGAGGTGGACCCGCGCCTCGCACGCGACACCGCGGCGACGGTGGCGACCGCCAAGCGCCTGTGGGCGACGGTCGACCGCCCCAACGTCATGATCAAGATCCCGGCCACGGTCGAGGGCCTGCCCGCGATCACCGCCGTCCTCGCCGAGGGCATCAGCGTCAACGTGACCCTGATCTTCTCGATCGAGCGGTACCGGGCGGTCATGGACGCGTTCCTCGCGGGCCTCGAGCAGGCCCGGGCGAACGGTCACGACCTCGGCCCGATCGGCTCGGTCGCGTCGTTCTTCGTCTCGCGCGTGGACGCGGCCGTCGACGCGGCGCTCGAGTCGGTCGGCACGCCAGAGGCGCTCGAGCTGCGCGGCAAGGCGGCCATCGCCAACGCGCGGCTCGCCTACGCGGCGTACCAGGAGGTGTTCTCCTCCGACCGCTGGCGTGCGCTGGAGTCCGCCGGGGCCCGCCCGCAGCGGCCGCTCTGGGCGTCGACGGGCGTCAAGAACCCGGAGTACCGCGACACGATGTACGTCGACGAGCTCGTCGTGGCCGGCGTCGTGAACACGATGCCGCAGCCGACCCTCGAGGCGTTCGCCGACCACGGCATCGTGCTCGGCGACACCGTCACCGGGACCGCCGACGAGGCCGCCGCGACCATCGCCGCGATCGAGGCGCAGGGCGTCTCGATGGACGAGGTCACGCGGCGGCTCGAGGACGAGGGCGTGCACAAGTTCGAGGTCAGCTGGGACGAGCTGCTCTCCACGACCAAGTCCGGCCTCGACGCGGCCGGCGCCTGACGCGACGCCGTGCCCGCACCCACCAGCCAGCGACCACGAGAGAACGGGGCACCGTGAGACCGGCAAGGATCACCGCTGAGCACAACCCCCTGCGCGACCCGCTCGACCTGCGCCTGCCCCGCATCGCGGGGCCGTGCGGACTGGTGATCTTCGGGGTCACCGGCGACCTGTCGCGCAAGAAGCTCATGCCTGCCGTGTACGACCTCGCGAACCGGGGGCTCCTGCCCCCCGGGTTCGCGCTGACCGGCTTCGCGCGCCGGGACTGGGCCGACCAGGACTTCGCGCAGATCGTGCACGACGCCGTCAAGGAGAACGCGCGCACCCCCTTCCGCGAGGCGACCTGGCGGCAGCTGTCCGAGGGCATCCGGTTCGTCCAGGGCTCGTTCGACGACGACGAGGCGTTCGACCGTCTGCGCAAGACGGTCGAGAACCTCGACGCCGAGCGCGGCACGGGCGGCAACCACGCCTTCTACCTGTCCGTGCCGCCGAGCGCGTTCCCGGTCGTGTGCAAGCAGCTCTCGGAGTCCGGGCTGTCCCGCTCGAGCGACGAGGCCTGGCGCCGCGTGGTCATCGAGAAGCCGTTCGGCCACGACCTGGAGTCTGCGCGCGAGCTCGAGGCCGTCGTGTCCGAGGTCTTCCCGCCCGACTCGGTGTTCCGGATCGACCACTACCTGGGCAAGGAGACGGTCCAGAACATGCTGGCGCTGCGGTTCGCCAACCAGATGTTCGAGCCGCTCTGGAACAACCACTACGTCGACCACGTCCAGATCACGATGGCCGAGGACATCGGCATCGGCGGCCGGGCGGGCTACTACGACGGCATCGGCGCGGCGCGCGACGTCATCCAGAACCACCTGCTGCAGCTGCTCGCGCTCGTGGCGATGGAGGAGCCGGTCAACTTCGAGCCCGCCGCGCTGCGTGCCGAGAAGATCAAGCTCCTGTCGTCCGTGCGGCTGCCGCGCGACCTCGGCCGCCACACGGCCCGGGGGCAGTACGCGGCCGCGTGGCAGGGTGGGGAGGAGGTGCGCGGCTTCCTCGAGGAGGAGGGGATCGAGCCCGGCTCCACGACCGAGACGTACGCCGCCGTCCGCGTCGACGTCGACAACCGGCGCTGGGCGGGCGTGCCCTTCTACCTGCGCACCGGCAAGCGTCTCGGGCGACGCGTCACCGAGGTGGCCGTCGTCTTCAAGAAGGCGCCGCACCTGCCGTTCGAGTCGTCGCTCACCTCCGACCTGGGCAACAACGCGCTCGTGATCCGCGTCCAGCCGGACGAGGGCGTCACGATGCGCTTCGGCGCCAAGGTGCCGGGCACGGCCATGGAGGTCCGGGACGTCACGATGGACTTCGGCTACGGGCACTCGTTCACCGAGTCCTCCCCCGAGGCGTACGAGCGCCTCATCCTCGACGTCCTGCTCGGCGACCCGCCGCTGTTCCCGACGCACGAGGAGGTCGAGCTGAGCTGGAAGATCCTCGACCCGATCACCGCGTACTGGGCGAGCAAGGGGACGCCGGAGCCCTATCCGTCGGGCACCTGGGGCCCGTCGTCGGCCGACGAGATGATGGCGCGCGACGGGCGCGTCTGGAGGCGACCGTGATCATCGACATGCCGGACACCACGACCAACCACGTCAGCAAGCGCCTGGCGCACCTGCGCGACGAGGGCGGCGCCGTCGCGCTCGGCCGGGTGCTGACGCTCGTGGTCATCGCCGACGAGGCGGACATCGAGGCGGCGGTCGCGGCCGCGAACGAGGCGAGCCACGAGCACCCGTGCCGCGTGATCGTCGTCGCGCCCCTGCCCGGCGGGTCGCGTGCGCCGCGGCTCGACGCGCAGATCCGCGTCGGCGGCGACGCCGGTGCGTCCGAGGTGGTCGTGCTGCGGACCGTCGGGCCGCTGCTCGAGCACACCGACACGCTCGTCATGCCGCTCCTCCTGCCGGACGCGCCGATCGTCGTGTGGTGGCCCACCGGTGGCCCCGAGCGGCCGACGGCCCACCCGGTGGGCGCGATGGCGCAGCGCCGGATCACCGACACCACCAAGGCCGAGGACCCGGAGGGGATGCTCGCCCGCCTGGCGGAGACGTTCCGCCCCGGCGACACGGACCTCGCCTGGGCGCGCGTCACGCTGTGGCGCGGACTCGTCGCCGCCGCCGTCGAGCAGCCCCCGTACGAGCCGGTCACGGCCGTGACCGTCGAGGGACAGGCGAAGCACACCTCGCTCGACCTGCTCGCGGCGTGGCTCGGGCACAAGCTCCGCTGTCCCGCGACGGTCGTCCGCACGCCCGGCGCCGAGGCGATCACGCGCGTCGTGCTCGAGCGCAAGGGCGGGTCCATCGTGTTCGACCGTCCCGACGGCCGCGTCGTGACCATCACGCAGCCGGGCAAGCCCGAGCGTCGCATGGCGCTGCCCATCCGTTCGCTCAGCGAGGCGCTCATCGAGGAGCTGCGGCGCCTCGACCCGGACGAGATCTACGGCGAGGTCCTGACCAAGGGTCTGCCGCGCCTCGAGACGACGACCCGGAAGAAGTCCGCATGACGCGCTCGGTGGTGGTGCACCCCGACGACGCGCTCCTCGCGGAGGCGACCGCGGCCCGTCTGCTGACGCGACTGCTCGACGTGCAGTCGGTGCGCCGGCCCGTGCACGCCGTCCTCACGGGCGGGACGGTCGGCATCGCGACGCTCGCGGCGGTGGCGGTCAGCCCGCTGCGGCGTGCGGTCGACTGGTCGGGCGTGCACCTGTGGTGGGGCGACGAGCGGTTCGTGCCCGCCGGTCACGAGGACCGCAACGAGACGCAGGCCCGCGACGCGCTCCTCGACGCCCTCGTCGCCGACGACGGGCTGCCCGAGGAGAACGTGCACGCCATGGCCGGGCCCGACGTCGTCGGTACGCCCGAGGAGTCGGCCGCCGCGTACGCGGACGAGCTCGCACGGTTCGCCGACGGCGGCGCGACCCCGGCGTTCGACGTCCTGCTGCTGGGCATGGGCCCGGACGGGCACGTCGCCTCGCTGTTCCCGGGGCACGAGGCCCTCGCCGCCGACGGGACGGCGGTCGGCGTCCACGGCTCCCCCAAGCCGCCGCCCGAGCGGGTCTCGCTCACCTTCGACGCGATCCGCTCGGCCCGCGAGGTCTGGGTCGTGGCGGCGGGTGCGGCCAAGGCCGAGCCGGTCGCGTCCGCGCTCGCCGACGTCCCGCGCGAGGAGATCCCTGCCGCGGGCGTCGCGGGCACCGAGCGCACGCTGTGGCTCGTCGACGTCGCGGCCGCCACGCCAGCCTGAGGCCGCTGCCGGCGCCCGCGTCCACGGACGACGACGCGGGCGCCGTCAGGTGCCGGAACACCTGTCGACGCCCGCGACTCGGGAGCGTTCGTCAGGACGCGTGGCGCAGCCCCGCACGCCGTGCGCGCAGGGTTGCCAGGGCCTCCTCGAGCAGCGCCGCGCCGTCCTCGTCGGAGCGGCGCTCCTTCACGTATGCGAGGTGCGTCTTGTACGGCTCGTTGCGCAGAGGCGCCGGGGGGTTCGCGGCGTCGAGACCGGCCGGGAACCCGCACCGCGGGCACTCCCACGTCTCGGGGGCCTCGACGTCCTCGCTGGCGCAGAAGCTCGGCTGCGTCTCGTGCCCGTTGGCGCACCAGTAGGAGACCCGCACCCGGGGCACGGTGTCACCGCGCTCCGTCTCGCCCATCGGGCCCGCGCCGACGCGCGAGCCTCGGATTGCATGACCGGCAGTTGCCACGTCGTGTCGTCCTCACCTTCGACTCAGTGGGCGCACGCCCACGGACGATCGTCGTGCCGACGGTCCCGGTGGGGCGTCAGCTGACCTTCTGGACGAGGCCGAGGAGCACGATCACGACCGCCCAGACCAGGGCGAAGCTGATCGTGATGCGGTTGAGGTTGCGCTCGGCGACGCCGGAGCTGCCCGCAGCGCTCGAGATGCCGCCGCCGAACATGTCCGACAGGCCGCCGCCCTTCCCCTTGTGCATCAGGATGAGCAGGGTCAGGAACCCGCTGGTCAGCACCAGCAGGACCTGAAGGATGATCTGCAGCACGTCCACGTGTGATACGTCCTCGTTCGGTTCTCTCCCGCGCACGCGCGGGTGTCCAGAGCCGGGACGGTGGCCCCGGCGGGGTCAAGACTAGGTGACGGACGCCTCACAACGCGAACCCCTGCGTTACCAGCGGGTTACCGCCTCGTGAGACGCCCGTCGCCGAGGTTCAGGAGACGTGCGACCGGTACCGCACGATCTTCGCGAACTCCTCCGGGTCGAGGCTCGCGCCGCCGACGAGCGCGCCGTCGACGTCGGGCTGCGCCATGATCTGCGCGACGTTCCCCGACTTGACCGAGCCCCCGTACAGGACCCGGACCGCGCCGGCCACCTCGTCGTCGTACAGCTCGGCGAGGCGCCCGCGGACGGCGCCGCAGACCTCCTGGGCGTCCTCGGGCGTGGCGACCTCGCCCGTGCCGATGGCCCAGACCGGCTCGTACGCGACGACGACCTGCGTCACCTTGTCCTGCGGCACGCCGGCCAGCGCGGCGTCGAGCTGGGCGAGCGTGTAGGAGACCTGGTCGCCCGCCTTGCGGACGTCGAGGCCCTCGCCGACGCACAGGATGGGGCTCAGCCCGTGCTCGAGCGCGACCTTGACCTTGGCGTTGACGAGCGCGTCGTCCTCCCCGTGGTACTCGCGGCGCTCGGAGTGTCCGACGGCCACGTACGTGCACCCCAGGCGCGCGAGCATGGGCGCCGAGATCTCGCCCGTGTAGGCACCGGACGTGTGCTGCGACAGGTCCTGGGCGCCGTAACGGACGTCGAGCTTGTCGGCGTCGACCAGGGTCTGCACCGAGCGCAGGTCGGTGAACGGCGGCAGCACGGCCACCTCCACGGCCGAGTAGTCGTGCTTCGCGTCCTTGAGCGTCCAGGCGAGCTTCTGGACCGTCGCGATCGCCTCGGTGTGGTCCAGGTTCATCTTCCAGTTGCCCGCCATCAGCGGCGTGCGGGTGGTTGCCACGGTGTCGTCTCTTCCTTCTCGTCGGGCGTTTCTCAGGCGTTCTCGTCGGACAGGACCGTCAGGCCCGGGAGCTCCTTGCCCTCGAGCAGCTCGAGGCTCGCGCCGCCGCCCGTGGAGATGTGCGAGAAGCCGGCCTCGTCGAACCCGAGCTGGCGCACGGCCGCGGCGGAGTCGCCGCCGCCCACGATGGAGAAGGCGCCGGCGGCGGTCGCGTCCACGATGCCCTGGGCGACCGTGCGGGTGCCGGCCGCGAACGCGTCGAACTCGAACACGCCCATCGGTCCGTTCCAGGCGATCGTGCGGGCGTCCGCGAGCCTGCTCGCGAAGAGCTCGGCCGAGGCGGGGCCGATGTCGAGGCCCATGGTGCCGTCGGGGATCGCGTCGGCCGGGACGGTGCGGTGCGGGGCGTCGGCGGCGAAGGAGTCGGCGGCGACGACGTCGACCGGCAGGACGATCTCCACGCCGTTGGCCTCGGCCGTGCCCAGGTAGCCCTGCACGGTGTCCACCTGGTCGGCCTCGAGCAGCGAGGACCCGACCGAGTGGCCCTTGGCCGCGAGGAACGTGAACACCATGCCGCCACCGATGAGGAGCCGGTCGGCCTTCGTCAGCAGGTTCTCGATCACACCGAGCTTGTCCGAGACCTTCGAGCCGCCCAGCACGACCGCGTACGGGCGCTGGGGGTCCGTCGTCGCGCGCGTGAGGGCGTCGACCTCGGAGCGGACGAGGTCGCCGGCGGCGGCGGGCAGGAGCTTCGCGACGTCGTAGACCGACGCCTGCTTGCGGTGCACGACGCCGAAGCCGTCGGACACGAACGCGTCGGCGAGCGATGCGAGCTCGCCCGCCAGCTCCTCACGCTCGGCGTCCACCTTGGACGTCTCGCGCGCGTCGAACCGGACGTTCTCGAGCAGGGCGACCTGGCCGTCGCCGAGGCCCTCGACCGTCGCCTTCGCCGACGGGCCGACGAGGTCCTCGGCGAGCGCGACCTCCTGGCCCAGGAGCTCGCCGAGGCGGGCCGCGACGGGGGCGAGCGAGTACTGCGGGTCCGGGGCGCCCTTGGGGCGGCCCAGGTGCGCCGTCACGACGACGCGCGCGCCGGCGTCGACAAGACGCGTGAGCGTCGGCAGCGCGGCGCGGATGCGGCCGTCGTCGGTGATGGTCGTGCCGTCGAGCGGCACGTTGAAGTCGGAGCGGACGAGGACGCGCTTGCCGCGCAGGTCGCCGAGGGAGTCGATGGTCTTCATGAACGCACTCCAGGGGGTCGGACATGACGACGTCCGCGGGTGCGCCGGCCGGTCGGTGGCCGGCGCACCCACGGACGTCAGGGGGTCACTGCGGGTGCTGCGGTCAGAGCTTCTCGCCCACGTACTGCGTGAGCGCGACGAGCGAGTTGGAGTAGCCCCACTCGTTGTCGTACCAGGAGACGACCTTGACCTGGTTGCCGATCACCTTGGTGAGCTTGGCGTCGAAGATGCTCTGGTGCGGGTTCGTCACGATGTCGGCCGAGACGATCTCGTCCTCGACGTACTCGAGGACGCCCTTGAGCGGGCCCTCGGCGGCGGCCTTGACCGCGGCGTTGACCTCCTCGACCGTGACCTCCTTCGGCGCCTCGAACGTGAGGTCCGTGGCCGAGCCCGTGATCACCGGCACGCGGAGCGCGTAGCCGTCGAGCTTGCCCTTGAGCTCCGGGAGCACGAGCGCGACGGCCTTGGCCGCACCCGTGGTGGTCGGCACGATGTTCTGCGCGGCCGCGCGGGCACGGCGCAGGTCCTTGTGCGGACCGTCCTGCAGGTTCTGGTCGCCCGTGTAGGCGTGGATCGTGGTCATGAGGCCACGCTCGATGCCGATCGAGTCGTTGAGCGCCTTGGCCAGCGGGGCCAGGCAGTTCGTCGTGCACGAGGCGTTCGAGATGATGTGGTGCGAGGCCGGGTCGTACTGGTCGTTGTTCACGCCCATGACGAACGTCGCGTCCTCGTTCTTCGCCGGGGCGGAGATGATGACCTTCTTCGCGCCGGCGTCGATGTGCGCCTTCGCCTTGGTGGCGTCCGTGAAGAACCCGGTCGACTCGATGACGATGTCCGCGCCCAGCTCGCCCCACGGGAGGTTGGCGGGGTCGCGCTCGGCGAGCGCGCGGATCTTCACGCCGTCGACGATGATGTTCTCGTCGTCGAAGTCGACCGACTTCGGGAACCGACCGAGGACCGTGTCGTACTTCAGCAGGTGCGCGAGCGTCTTGTTGTCGGTGAGGTCGTTGACGCCGACGACCTCGACGTCCGCACCCGACTCCACGAGAGCCCGGTAGAAGTTCCGTCCGATACGACCGAAGCCGTTGAT
>JAPSLQ010000252.1 GCA_031180595.1 Isoptericola sp.
CCGTACCGGGACACGGCCTCCACGATCTCCGGGACGCAGCCGCTGAACATGGCCCCGAAGCGCGCCGACGTCGCGAGCAGCGACGCCGTCTTGTCGGACAGCACCTGCAGGTAGTGCTCGACCGGGTCCTCCCCCTCCTGCGGTCCCATCGACTCGTGGAGCTGGCCGAGGCACATGCGCTCGAACGTGCCCGCCTGGATCATCACGGCCTCCGGGCCGAGGCCGGCGACGACCCGCGACGCGCGCGAGAAGAGCAGGTCGCCGACGAGGATCGCGACGTTGTTGCCCCACACCGTGTGGACGGCCGGCGCGCCCCGGCGCACGGGCGCGGAGTCCATGACGTCGTCGTGGTAGAGCGACGCGACCTGCGTGAGCTCCACGACCACCGCCGCGTCGACCAGCTCGGGCCGCGTGCCGTCGCCGAGCTCGCCGGTGAGCAGGGTCAGCATCGGACGGAACCGCTTGCCCCCCGCGGCCACGAGGTGCCGCGACGCGTCGTGCGCGAGCGCGTCGGCCGACGCCACCGCCTCCTCGAGCGCGGCGTCGACCGCCGCGAGGCGCCCGGCGAGCCGGTCGGCGAGCTCAGGATCCTTGAGCGGGATCGCCGTCGGCGCGGGTGCGGAGGACGAGGATGCCGGATCGGCAGGAACGCGGGTCACGGTCTGAACTTAGCCGCCTCGGCCGCCAGATCGAGAACCGAGGCGGGCAGGACACCGAGCAGCAGGACTCCCACCGCGCAGACCGCGACCGCGAGCGCCGCCGGCCCACGCGACCCGACGACCACCACGCTCGCACGCGCCGCCGTCGTGCGGGCCGCCGTCATGACGCCGGTCGCCGCAGGTGCGGCGTCCGGACGACCGGTCCCGGCGGGTGCGCCGTCCTCGTCGGGCACGCCGGCTCCCTCCGCGCCCGCCGCCGTCTCGTCGACGACGTCGTCGGCCGGCGGGGTCAGGACCATGAGCACGATCACACGCACGTAGAAGAACACCGCGACCGCGCTCGCGAGCACGCCGAGCACGGCGAGCGGCCACCCGCCGGCGTCGACGGCAGCCTGGAACACCCCGAACTTGGCGAGGAAGCCGGCGGTCAGGGGGATGCCCGCCAGCGACAGCAGGAACAGGGCGAACGCCGCGGTCGTCCACGGGGCCTTGCGGCCGAGGCCGGCCCACTGCGCGAGCCGGGTCGCCTCGCCCAGCACCACGCCGGACGCGTCCCGCTCGCGCACGAGCGTCACGACGGCGAACGCGCCGACCGTGGCCAGGCCGTACGCGAGCAGGTAGAACACGACGGCGCGCGCACCCAGCTCGGAGAACCCGACGAGGCCGACGACGAGGAAACCCGCGTGGGCGATCGACGAGTACGCGAGCATGCGCTTGACGTCGGTCTGCACCGCACCGGCCACCGTGCCGACGAGCATCGTGAGGATCGCGACGACCCACAGCGTGACGAGGACGTCGCGGCGCAGCTCCTGGTCGAGGCCGGCGGCGAGCGTGAACAGCACGCGCACGAGCGCGCCGACCGCCGCAGCCTTGGTGCAGGCGGCCATGAACCCGGTGACCGGGGTCGGGGCGCCCTGGTAGACGTCGGGCGTCCAGGCGTGGAACGGTGCCGCGCCGACCTTGAACAGCAGGCCCGCGAGGATCAGCAGCACGCCCGTGAGGATGAGCCCCGGCATCGCGCCGAGGGGGGACGCCTGCGGGTGCTGGAGCACGAACACCGCGGCCTCGAGGCTCACCGTGCCGGCGAAGCCGTAGACGAGCGCGATGCCGAACAGCATGAGCGCCGAGGCGAACGACCCGAGCAGGAAGTACTTGAACGCCGCCTCCTGGCTCAGCAGCCGCCGGCGGCGCGCCGTCGCGCACAGCACGTAGAGCGGCAGCGACAGCACCTCGAGCGCGATGAAGAGCACGATGAGGTTGTCCGTGGCGGGGAACAGCAGCATGCCGCCCGTCGCGAACAGCAGCAGCGGGTAGATCTCGGTCTGCTGCAGCCCGGCCCGGCGCGCCGCGTCCTCGTAGGCGGTGCCCGGGACCGCCGCGGCAGTGGGCGCGAACGCGTCGTCGCCGGCACGGGTCCGGTCCGCGACCACGAGGACGCCGAGGATCGCGAGCACCGCGACCACCGCCTGGATCCCGAGCGTGAACGGCGTGAGCAGGTAGGTCCCGTCGACGATGTACGCGAAGCCGTCGCGCTGGACCCGTCCCCACAGCAGCGCGACGGCGACGAGCGAGCCCACGAGCGCCGCGAGCGTCAGCACGATCTGCGTCGCGCGACGTGCCCGCGCGGGCACGAACGCCTCGAGGAGGACGCCGAGGACGCCCGCGCCGAGCACCACGAGGACCGGTGCGACGACCGCCCAGTCGATCTCCGGTGCGGTGAACCCGTTCACTGCTCGCTCCCCTCGCTGGTCACGTCCTGGGCGGCCGTGGCGCCCGGATCCGTCTCGCCCACGAGCTCGACCGAGACCTCGCCCGGCTCGCGCACGTAGTCGAGCGCCGGCCCGGGCGCGAGGCCGAGCACCACGAGCGCCGCGACGAGCACGCCGGCGACGGTCCGCTCGCGCCCGTCGAGGTCCCGTGCGCCCACGACGTCCGCGTGCGGCGCGCCCGTGAACATGCGCTGGTACGTGAGCAGCACGTAGACGGCGGCGAGCACGACGGCGGGCACGGCCACGAGCACCGCGGCGGGCCAGCGGCCGTAGGCGCCCAGGAACACCATGACCTCGGAGACGAACGTCGCCAGGCCAGGCAGCGCGAGCGCCGAGAGGCCCGCCACGAGGAACGTGCCGCCGAGCACCGGGGCGACGGTCCGCAGGCCGCCGTAGTCGGCGATGCGCTGGCTGCGCCGCGGGTGCCGGGCGATGGCGAAGCCGGCGACGAGGAACAGCGCGCCGGTCGAGATGCCGTGGTTGAGCATCATGAAGCTCGACCCGGAGATGCCGAGCGACGTGAAGGTGAAGATGCCCAGGATGATGAAGCCGAAGTGGGACACCGACGTGTAGCCCACGAGGCGCAGCAGGTCGCTCTGGCCGATCGCCAGGACGGCCCCGTACAGGATCGAGATCACCGCGAGCACGACGACGAACGGCGCGGCCCATCGGCTCGCCCCGGGGAACAGCGGCAGGCACAGCGTGAGCATGCCGAACGTGCCCACCTTGTCGAGCACGCAGATGAGGAGGGTCGACGTGCCGGGCGTCGCGTTCTCAGCGACGTCGGGCAACCACGTGTGGACCGGCACCATCGGCGCCTTGATCGCGAAGGCCAGGAAGAACGCGGCGAAGAGCAGGCGCTCGGCCGTCGGGTCGAGCGCGAGGCCCGTGAGGTTGTCCGTGAGGAACGTCTGCGGGCCGCGCTGCTCGGCAGGGACCTGCAGGTAGAGCGCGACGACCGCCACCAGCATCACGAGCCCGCCCGCGAGCGAGAACAGGAGGAACTTCACGGCCGCGTAGCGCCGCTGGGACCCCTGGCCGAACCCGCCGATGAGGAAGTAGGCGGGGATCAGCATGGCCTCGAAGAGGACGTAGAAGAGGAACACGTCGCGCGCCGCGAACACGGCGACCATGAAGGCCTCGAGCACGAGCACCGTGGC
>JAPSLQ010000253.1 GCA_031180595.1 Isoptericola sp.
TCACCCGGCACACCCCGGCACGTTCGATCTCGTCGGCCGGCACGTGCGTCCGTGGCCACCCCACGACCGAGCGGACCGTCAGGCCGGTCGCGTCGACGCGCACGACGAACGCGAACATGGCGGCCAGGACGACGACGAGGAGGAGGGGGACGAGGAGCATCGCCCACGTCTGCAGAAGCACCGCGAGCAGCGTGGTGCCGACGACCGCCGTGCCTCCCGCGGCCAGGGCGGGACCGCCGTCGGCCCGGCGGATCCACACGGCGCGCTCTCCGGCGCCGAGGTCGGCCCGCGGGGCGTCGGGGGTGGGAGGCTCGGTGGCCGGCCGGCGTGGGTCGCCCGGCACGACGAGGGCCGCCACGACGGCCGGTGCCAGCGGCACGAGAAGTGCGAGCGCGAGCACCGCACCCGGCTCGGCGGCCTGCGACGCGTCGGAGAGGCCCCGCTGCATCGCGACCGTGCCCAGCAGCAGCGTGGCCCCGAAACCGCCGATCCAGACGGTCGCCGCCGCGACCGTGCGCCGGGTCGACGCGGCGGCTCCCCAGGACCAGCCGATCGCGCCGAACAGGACCGAGCACCCGACGACCATGGCGACCGTCGTCAGCACGAACGCGCCCAACGACATGAACCCGTCCGGCCGGCTCGCGCCGCTCCAGTGGGAGGCGATCGGGTCGGGCAGGTCCGCACGCCACGACCAGACGATCGCGGCAGCCACGGCCACCAGCACCAGCGCGACGAGCGTCGACCACGCCGCGGCCTTCCGTGCGCGCGGGCGCCAGGCGTCGGTGGACGGGCCGGACGGGGGAGTCATCGCTTCATCGCCTCCTTGACGAGCGTGGTCGTGGCCGCCGGGGAGAGACGCGCCTCGCGGGCCGCCGCGACGAACGCGGCGAGCGCCTCCTCGACGGGCGAGAGATCGCGCGCCGCGGCGCCCGTGACGACGGCGCCGCGCCCGCGCCGCAGCTCGATCAGCCCCTGGTCCCGCAGCTGCTGGTAGGCCTTGAGCACGGTGTGGATGTTGAGCTCGAGCGACTCCGCCAGCTCGCGCGCCGCTGGGAGGCGGTCTCCCGGCGCGATCTCGCCGCGGGCGGCGGCGAGATGGACCTGCGCGACGAGCTGCGCGTAGAGCGGCTCCTCGCTCGCGGGGTCGATCCTCCAGAGCATGCGATCACCCTAGTTGTTCTACCTCAACCCGAACAAGTCGAGTGGCCGGCGCCACGTCGGGGGGCGAGGGAACGTCGTGAGCTACCGCGCCGTGGGCCGCGGGCTCAGATCACGTACTCGATGAGGTCCGACGGGTCCTCGACGCGCGGGCGCGCCGCGGGCCTGGTCCTCGGCTCGCGGACCTTGGCCGGCACGCCGACGGCCACGCACCCGGCGGGGACGTCCTTGGTCACGACGGCGTTGGCGCCGACCTGCGCGTCGTCGCCGACCCACACCGGTCCGAGCACCTTGGCCCCGGCGCCGATCAGCACGCGGTCACCGAGCGTGGGGTGCCGCTTGCCGGGGTTCATCGAGCGGCCGCCGAGCGTCGACCCGTGGAACAGCACGCAGTCGTCGCCGATGACGGTGGTGGCCCCGATGACGACGCCCATGCCGTGGTCGATGAAGAGGCGGCGGCCGATCTGCGCCCCGGGATGGATCTCGATCCCCGTGAGGAACCGGGCGAGCTGCGAGATCAGCCGGGCCAGGAGCCGGAGACGCGGGTCGTGCCACATCCGGTGCGTGAGCCGGTGGACCCACACCGCGTGCACGCCGGGGTACCCGAGCGCGACCTCGAGCCGCGTGCGCGCGGCGGGGTCGTGCGCGTGCGCCGCGTCCAGGTCCTCGAGCAGGATCTCGAGGAGGTGACGCAGCCCGGGCCGGTGGCCCTCGGGCATGGCGTGGTCGAACTCGTCGTACACGTCCAGGTGGTTGCCCGGCGTGCGCGCGGTGTGGTTGCTGGTCACGTCAGTCCATGAGGTCCGAGTAGAGGATCGTCGAGAGGTACCGCTCGCCGAAGTCGGGGACGATCACGACGACGGTCTTGCCGGCGTTCTCGGGGCGCTGCGCCACCTGCACGGCGGCGGCGAGGGCGGCACCGGACGAGATGCCCACGAGCAGGCCCTCCTCCTTGGCGGCGCGCCGGGCGAACTCGACGGCGGTCTCGGCGTTGACGTCGATGACCTCGTCGTAGACGTCGGTGTCGAGGATCTCCGGCACGAAGTTGGCGCCGATGCCCTGGATCTTGTGCGGGCCCGGGGCGCCGCCGTTGAGGATCGCCGACTCCTCGGGCTCGACGGCCACCAGCCGCAGGCCGGGCTTGCGCTCCTTGAGCGCCTGGCCGATGCCCGTGATGGTCCCGCCGGTGCCGATGCCCGAGACGATGATGTCCACCTCGCCGTCGGTGTCGGCCCAGATCTCCTCCGCGGTGGTCTCGCGGTGGATCTTCGGGTTCGCCTCGTTCGAGAACTGGCGGGCGAGGACGGCGCCCGGACGCTCCGCGGCGATCTTCTCGGCCGCGGCGATCGCGCCCTTCATGCCCTCCGAGCCGGGCGTGAGCACGAGCTCCGCGCCGTACGCGCGCAGGAGCGCACGCCGCTCCTTTGACATGGTCTCCGGCATCGCCAGCACGACGTTGTAGCCGCGTGCCGCGCCGACCCAGGCCAGCGCGATGCCCGTGTTGCCGGACGTGCCCTCGACGATCGTGCCGCCGGGCCGCAGCTCGCCGGACGCCTCTGCCGCGTCGATGATCGACACGCCGATGCGGTCCTTCACGGAGTTGGCGGGGTTGTAGAACTCGAGCTTCGCGGCGACCGTCGCCGCCGCGCCGTCGACCAGCCGGTTGAGCTTGACGAGCGGGGTGCGGCCGATGAGCTGCGTGGCGTCGGCGTAGATCTGAGCCATGGTTGTCCTCTTCAGGTAGGGCGTTGCTGATGGTCGCGGTGCGTCCAGGGTGGTGGGGAGGTGGCGGCATCGCCACCGGGCAGGCGGGTGCACGACGCCGGTGGGCGGTTCGGTGCAGTGCCTGCGAGCGTCGCGCGGTCGCCACGGCCCGCCGGTCGGCGGGTCAGGCGTGACGCGGACGCCCTAGAGACAGCGGCAGCAGCAGGAGACGCACGAGCAGGGGAGGGTGACGACGACGGTGACGTGCGTGCGACGCATGTCCGTTGTCCCTCCGTGCGTGCGGCGCCTCGTGCGCCGCGGGCGTGCGGTCGATCCTGCGCGTCCGGTCGCGGCGACGCGACCGGAGCGGCTGAGTCGAGCCTATCCGCCGTTCACGACGCGGACAACGCTCGTCTCGCAGAGCGGGCGACGGGAATCGAACCCGCGTAGCCAGTTTGGAAGACTGGGGCTCTACCATTGAGCTACGCCCGCACGTGCCCGACGGCGTACCCGGACGAGGTCTGGGAGCGTCGGTTCGCGGGCATCACCCTAGCAAAGCCGGACGGCTCACCAGCCACGTCGGTGCCGCGTGGCCGCACCCGTCCCGGCCGGCGGCGCACTACACTGCAGCGGTGCCCTGCGGGGCGCACGGGGTGTGGCGCAGCTTGGTAGCGCATCTGCTTTGGGAGCAGAGGGTCGC
>JAPSLQ010000254.1 GCA_031180595.1 Isoptericola sp.
CGGAGCACCTCGAAGACCTTGTCCAGGCCCTGCTGGTCGACCACGTCGCGCACGCCCACGAGGTCCACGTTCTCGGCCGGGACCTCGATCGTCAGGTCACCCTGAGCGACCTTGAGCTTGAGGTACATCTTCTCTTCGCCACGGATCTTGCGCGTCTTGATCTCCTCGATCAGCGCGGCCCCGTGATGCGGGTAGACAACAGTCTCGCCTACTGTGAACGTCATCTGCAGATGTCCCCTTTCCCGGTGTCCGAGTCTACCATGCGGCTCCCTCACACCGCTGTGCTCCGACCCCCTGGGTGGGGTATCTTCGCAGGTCAGCGGCATGATCGGGGCGCCGGAGCACACCCCTGCCCAGGCCCTACTAGGATGTGGCGGGGCGCCCGGCGCCCTTCCCCGCCGATCCCTCGGCGCACCGCGCGACAGCACCCCGGCGAACCCGCGTCCCGTGCGCCCGCTCCAGCACGAAGGAGAGCACGTGTCCCGCTCCGCCCGTACCGCACGTACCGGGATCGTCGCCGCGAGCGTCGCGGCCGGCGCCCTGCTGCTGACGGCCTGCGCCCCGATCCAGACCATGCTGCCGTACGCGGCGTCGGACGGGGCCAGGGTCGACCTCGACGGCCGAACCCGCGCGAACAACCTCATGGTCGTGTCGGAGGGCGAGGGTGCGGAGGGCACGCTCCTCGGCGCGCTGACCAACAGCTCGCCCGAGCCCGTGACCTTCCGGCTCGAGGTCGACGGGGCGGACCCGGTCATGGTGCCGGTCGAGCCTCGCGAGACCGTCTACCTCGGTACCGACGAGGGCGTCCAGGCGACCCTCTCCGCCGTCGAGACGATCGCGGGCGGGAACCTCGACGCCACCCTGAGCGCCGGCGAGTCGAGCGAGGACTTCGCGCTGCCCGTCCTCGACGGCACGCTGCCGGAGTACGCCGAGTACCTCCCCTGACGAACACCAGAAGGGCCGGGTGCGACGTCGTCGACGCCGCACCCGGCCCTTCTCGCGTGCGGATCAGCCGAAGCGGCCCGAGACGTAGTCCTCGGTCGCCTTCTCGGCCGGCGAGGAGAAGATCGTCGCGGTGTCGTTCATCTCGATGAGGCGCCCGGGCTTGCCGGTGCCCGCGATGTTGAAGAACGCCGTCCGGTCGCTCACGCGCGCTGCCTGCTGCATGTTGTGCGTCACGATGACGATCGTGTAGTCCTTCTTGAGCTCCTGGATGAGGTCCTCGATCGCGAGCGTCGAGATCGGGTCCAGGGCCGAGCACGGCTCGTCCATCAGCAGCACCTGCGGCTTGACCGCGATGGCGCGGGCGATGCACAGGCGCTGCTGCTGACCGCCCGAGAGGCCGGAGCCGGGCTTCTCGAGACGGTCCTTGACCTCGTTCCAGAGGTTGGCGCCCCGCAGCGACTGCTCGACCATGTCGTCGGCGTCCGACTTGCTCATGCGCCGGTTGTTGAGCTTGACCCCCGCGAGGACGTTGTCGCGGATCGACATCGTCGGGAACGGGTTGGGGCGCTGGAACACCATGCCGATGCTGCGGCGGACGGCGACCGGGTCGACGTCGTCGCCGTAGAGGTCGACGCCCTCCATCTCGACGGTGCCCTCGACGCGGGCGCCGGGGATCACCTCGTGCATCCGGTTGAGCGTGCGCAGGAACGTCGACTTGCCGCAGCCGGACGGGCCGATGAAGGCCGTCACCGACCTGGGTTCGATCGACATCGACACGTCCTGCACGGCGAGGAAGTCGCCGTAGTAGATGTTGAGGTCCTTCACGTCGATGCGCTGTGCCATCGGTCCGTCCTGTCGTGCTGGAGGGTGGTCGGGGATGCCGCGAGCTCAGCGCAGCTTGGGGGCGAAGAGCTTGGTGACGAGGCGCCCCAGGAGGTTGAGCAGCATCACGATCAGGATGAGCGTGAGCGCGGCGGTCCAGGCGCGCATGTAGTTGATGTCCGTGATGCAGGCGGCGTCGTCAGGCTGGCACGGCACGAGGCCCTGCTGGAACTGACGGTAGATGAAGACCGGCAGGGTCATCATCCGTCCGTCGAACGGGTTGAAGTTGATCGAGTCGGTCACGCCGACGGTCACGAGCAGCGGCGCGGTCTCACCGATGACGCGCGCGATCGCGAGCAGCACGCCGGTGGTGAGGCCGGCGACCGACGTCCGCAGCACGACCTTGACGATCGTGAGCCACTTGGGCACGCCGAGCGCGTAGGACGCCTCGCGCAGCTCGTTCGGCACGAGCTTGAGCATCTCCTCGCTCGAGCGGACGACGACGGGGATCATGAGGACCGACAGGGCGATCGCGCCGATGATGCCCAGGCGCACGCCCGGGCCCATGATCAGGCCGAACAGCGAGATGGCGAACAGACCGGCCACGATCGACGGGATGCCCGTCATGACGTCGACGAAGAACGTCACCGCGCGGGCGAGCGGACCCCGCCCGTACTCGACCAGGTAGATCGCGGTCATGATGCCGATCGGCACGGAGATCACGGTCGCGGACAGCGTGATGACCAGGGTGCCCACGATCGCGTGGTAGGCGCCGCCGGCGTCCATGCCGCCGAACACGCCGCGCATCGAGAACAGGAGGAAGTCGGGGCCGAAGCGCTCGATCCCGTTGGCGACGACCGTCCATATGAGCGAGACCAGCGGGGTGATCGCGGCGAGGAACGCGACGTAGACCAGCACGGTCATGGTGCGGTCGGTCCGTCGGCGTCCGGCGTCGGCGCCCGTCAGCATCCCGCGCACGCGGTCGGTGGCTGCGCCCTGCGTCTCCGTGGTGGCGCTCATCAGTTGGCTCCCGAGAAGTCCTTGCGACGCGCGACGATCGCGCGGGCGGCCATGTTCACGGCCAGGGTGATGACGAACAGCGCGAGGCCCGTGGCGATGAGCAGGTTCACGGCGAGCCCGCTGGCCTCGGGGAAGTCCGCCGCGATCGAGGCGGCGATCGTCTGGTGCTTGCCCGCCTCGAGCGTGCGCAGCGAGTAGGTGAGCCCGGGCGACAGGATCATCAGGACGGCCATCGTCTCGCCGAGCGCGCGCCCGAGCCCGAGCATCGCGGCGGAGATGACGCCCGAGCGCCCGAAGGGCAGGACCGCGGTGCGGACCATCTCCCAGCGCGTGGCGCCGAGGGCCAGGGCTGCCTCCTCGTGCAGCTTCGGCGTCTGGAGGAAAACCTCGCGCGAGACGGCCGTGATGATCGGCAGGATCATCACCGCGAGGACGACGGCGACGGTCGACAGGCTGCGGCCGGTCGAGGACACCTGCCCCGACCAGATCGGGACCCACCCGAGCCACTGGTTGAGGAAGTCCCACACCGGGGTGATCGCCGGCGCGAGCACGAGGTAGCCCCACAGGCCGTAGACCACGGACGGGACGGCGGCGAGGAGGTCGACGACGTACCCGACGAGCGCGGACATCCGGCGCGGGGCGTAGTGGGAGATGAACAGCGCGATGCCGACCGCGACGAAGGTCGCGGCCACGAGCGCCAGGATCGCGGCGAGCAGCGTGCCGAAGATCAGCGG